>NZ_LAVK01000161.1 GCF_001083795.1 Streptomyces sp. SBT349 | reverse complement strand
GTGGCCGCGCCCCCTCCCGCTCCCCCGGCGGCCAGGCGGCATGGCGCCGGGGGAGCGGGAGGGGGCGCGGCCACGGGCGGCGCCGGTGGCGGCGGCCCCACCGCGCAGCACGCCGAACGTCTTGTAGGTGAGGTATGCGCGGGCCACGCGCCCGGCCATGGAGGCCCGGCCGTTGCCGATCCGGGCGGCCGACATGAGCCAGAAGGGGATCTTGAACAGGATCCAGAACAGGCCCAGGGCCACGATCATGTTGAGCGTTCCGGTGGGGTTGGAGCCCAGGAAGGTGAAGCCGTCGCTGGACAGGAAGACGTTCAGCGCCACGACCAGCGTCAGCGACTGGGCGACCTGGATGGCCAGCAGTCCGGCGAACGCCTTCCACCACCAGCGGGCGATCGGGTCGGTCTGGGGCAGGGCGTGGCACATCAGCGCCAGCGGCGCGGCGGCCAGCAGGATGGTGATCAGCGCGACCCGCACCACGTAGGTGACCAGCACCGCGACCAGGAACCCGGCGATCGCCAGGCCGAGGAAGACCACGAACATGCCGCTGGAATTGGTCAGAGCGCTCAGGACGAGGTCGCTCAGCGCGACGCTCGGGGCGTCCGGGTCGATCCCGGGATCCATAAACGCCCCGGTCAGCGCGTTGGCGACATTGATCATCCGGGTCGCGAAGAACAGGGACAGCGCAGAGGCCAGGAAGCCCAGCACCAGCCGAGGGGCGATCTCCCGCGCGGAATACTGGGTCTGGACGGTCTGGTAGCCCATCACGACGATCCCGGCGGCCATCACCAGCACGCTGTAGCCGGCCAGCACGATCTGCCAGGACCGCGACCACAACGCGTCCACGTGCGGGAGTTCGTCAGGAGTCGGCGTGGTCAGCAGCGACTCCCCGAGCAGCTCCAGCAGCGGGTTGAGCGTGGCCGTGGCCAGCTGGGTGAAGAAGCTGTTGATCGCGGAGGTGATGCCGTCGAAGACCCAGCCGGCCATCCCGCCGGGCCCGCCGTCATCGAGGTCCTCCAACTCCTCGTCTTGGTCGTCCTCGCCCTCACCCGCGTCGGGTGCGGGCGGGTTGGGGAGCGGCTGGGGGATGCAGGTCCAGTCCTGGACCGGGTCACAGGGCGGCGGGGCCGGATCGGCGGGCGCGGCCACCACACCGGCGGCCGGCGCCGGGGCGGGTGTGTCCGGCTCGGCGTGCGCGGCGCCGGCCGTGGCCAGGAGTGCCACAGCCAGCGCCGCCAGCATCCGCGGCAGCCGGAAACGGCGCCGTCGCCGCCCGGCACCGCCCTCCTTGGGGAGAGCGCGTGGCGGGCGGCGCCGGGCGTGGGGCGGCGGCGTGGCGGGCATCGCTACTCGCCCACGATCCCCTGGAGGATCTCCACCACGAGCGGGGCGAGCGCGGCGATCCCGTAGCCCCAGCCGGCTGACTTGAAGGCGCGGTTGGAGCGTTCGATCTCGCCCGGGTCGCCGCCGGCCATCATGCGGATCACACCGCCGACCGAGAGCATCACGGTGGCCAGCAGGGCGGCGATCCCCATGATCCAGTTGCGGATGTTGTTGAGCACGGCGTCCAGGGATTCCTCTGCCGCCAGCACCTCGACCGGCGCCTGGGCGTGAGCGGGGGAGGCGATCAGGACGCAGACGGCGACCGCCGTGGCGACGGCCAGCGGGCAGCCCGCACGCCGCATGACGCGGTCCGGTCGGGCGTTGGCAGGCGGCGTGATGGCTCGGGTCCGGCGGCGGGGGCGGTGTCGGGGTATCAGGTGCATCGGGGCACCTCCGAGGTCGGGGCTTCCGGTGGTGCGGGCGTTTTCCTCCCGCATCCCAAAAGACCGGAATAGGGCCGTGTTTTGGACAACGGATCTCGGTTTTCGCCGTTCTCGTTCGCACAGGTCTCCTCGGAGCCGTCGCGGGCGCGGGCGACGGAACGTGAGAGTCCACCGGGGCGTGAGCGACCGCTCAACGGGGGCGACAGTCGGCTGGTGACCTCCTCGGCGACCGGGTCCTGCGCGTCCGTGCGGGGGGTCCGCTGGAGCAGGTAGTCGGCCAGGCGGTGCTCGGCGCGGCGGCGGACCTTGTAGGCGGTGGGGGCGGTGGTGTGGTGGTCGGCCGCCCACCTCGCGACCGACTCGTCTTCCAGCCGGGTGGCGCCGATCAGGTCCGCCTCGGTCCGGGTCACGACCTGATCGCGGACCGCGCGGGCCAGCACGAGGTCGGGGTGTCCCCAGGGCGGACGTGGCGCCGCGGATTCGAATCCCGGCGGCATCGGCGTGGGAGCGGCCAGCGCGTCGGACAGCGCGGTCAAGCCGGCCCGGAACGCCGCCCACTTCAGCCGCATGAGGATCTGCGGGCGCTGAAGATCGACTGTGGGCAGGCCGTTCAAGAAGCCCGTGAGAACTTCGGCGTGGACATCGAAGGGGTCTTCGTCGGGGTAGCGGGCAGCAAGCCATCCGGACACCGACGCCAGCGCCGGCAGCGCCATCCCTGCGCAGGCCAGCGTCCAGGTGGCCCCTGCGCGGCGCGAGCGCGACACCAACTGCGCCCACACCGCGTCCCGAGCGGCGTGCGGGCAGCGGCGCCGCAGTATCCGGTCGCGCAACTCATCCAGCGGGACGTCCCGGTTGGGCAGGCCCTCGATCGGACGGCCGTCCAGTGACAACGGCTTGGGTCCTGTCACCAGCCAGGTGAAGCAGTCCCGGGCGGTCTGAAGCGGCAACGGCCGCTGCACCGTGGCAGCTCTCGTCATCAGGTCCCTCCTTGACAGGCGGAAGAATCAACGCCCTCAAGGAATGCATCCCGGCGACAAGAAACCGCCAAGAAAACGACAGCAAGTGAAAAGGAGATCACCTTGTCGCGGACTGCCCGCTACTTGCAGCCTCTTAAAATTGCCCTTCCCATCGCCCTGTTGCAGGGCGATTCGGCGAGGCCGAGAGCGAGGGTATGTATGATGCCTTAGTGGCATCTGACCTGCTCTTTTAAGAGATTGGTAAGTGTTTCTTAGGAGAGTGGTACCGCTGCGGGCGGCATCGCGGCACGGTTATCCCGTGCTGCTGTCGCTGGGCGGAGAATCCGTCAGTCGAGGCGTACGTGGTGTCCACGACGGCCGGTGGGACGGTCGGTGCGAGGCGATTGTTCACCCCGGCTGCCGTGGATGTTGGAGGCATCGTGACGGGCGGGCGTGGGAGAGCGTGACGCGGAGGTGAAGGCGGCCCACAAGAACTTCCAAGGGCGTTGTCCAAAACGGCCCCTCGATTCGGTCTTTTGATGTGAACGCACCTCACCCGTCCGAGCGGAGAGCGCGCCCATGACCTCACACCCCCAACGGCCCGCCGATGGCCGCCCGCCTCACCGGCTCTCGCCCGCCCAGGGCGATCCCATAGCCCCGCCGCGCCCCACCGCCAGGCGGCGCTCCCGCTGCCGTCCCGTATCCGTCCTGACCGTTCCGGCAGGCGGTATGGGGAGCGGCGGGCAGCAGGCACCGGCATGGCTGCGGGAGACCGTCCGCCGCGTCGTGGCCTGTCACAGCCGTCCGCACGAGCGCGTGCTGCTCGTTGTCCCGCCCCCGGCGCCCGTAGAGCGCGAGCCCGGCCACCCGAGCCGTGCCGCGGAGTGGCTGCTCGCCCCGCTGCTGGATGCCGCGGAGTCGGTATCCCGACTGGCCCGCCCCACCGACGTCCGCACACCCGCCTCCCTGACCCACCCGGACCCCGGACCGGCTCTTCCCGTCTCGGAGTCGGCGTTCGAGCCCGGTCCTGTCCGCACACCGATCCCCTCCACCGGGCCGACCGGGCCGACCGGACTGCGGACCGGACCGGTCGGCCGGTACCCGGCTCCCGGCGGGCTGGACCGCAGCCGCCTGGTCGTGACGATCGCTGGCCCGCGTGCGGCCGACTGGGTCGGCACCGTGCCCTGGCGTCGGCTGCTGACCCCGACCGGAGTCCTCGCCTTCATCACGCACAGCGACTGCGAGAAGGGGCGACTGATCGACCCAGAGAGTTTTCTTGTGCACACGGCAACCGGCATGGGGCTGGCCCTCCTCGACCGGCTCGCCGTCGTCTCCTCAGCTGCACACGACCGGGCTGGTGCCGCCGGGCGACGGCCTGGGGTGCGGGAGGCTCACGTGGGGGTCTTGCTGTTCACCCATCCCCGGGAGGTGCAGCGGTGACCACCTGGTTCCTGCCCCGTCCGCCCGTCCTCGACGAAGCCGCTCGACCGGCCCCCGAGGGCGTGCCGCTGGTGTGGCCCACCGCCCGGCCCCGGCACGTGGACGAGCACGGCTATGTCCCGGCCACCGGCCGGGATCACGGGCGGATCCGCCCCGCGGTCGCTGCCTTTGTCATCGCCGCCTACACCCGGCCGGGCAGCACGGTCCTGGATCCTGACTGCGGGGCCGGTACCGTCGTGGTCGAAGCCGTGCGCGCGGGGCGGCACGCCGTCGGACTCACCTCTGGGCGAGGCTGGTGGACCATCGCCCGTGCCAACCTCACCGCGGCCCGGCGTGAGCTCACCGACCGCGGGGTTCCGGGCGACGGCACGATCCTGGATCAGGGCACCCTGCCCGGCCAACTCGGCACCGTTGATCTTCTGCTGACCTCCTGGCGCCACTCCAAGCCAGCGCCGGGCCGTCCGGCCGCAAGCCCGCTCCCGGGCGGGGAGGCGACGGGCGGTGACCGGCTGGCGGCCTTGCTGAACCTGTGCCGGCCGCTGCTGGCCCCGGACGGGTACGTGGTCGTCGTCGCCCGTCCTCGGCGGCGGGACGGCTACATGCTGGACGGGCCGGGCCAGATAACGGCAGCCGCCCGTGCAGCGCGGCTGGTGCCGCATGCCCGTTGTGTGGCGATGGTCGCCGGACTCGCCGACGGCAGGGCGCGGGTGGAGATCTCCCTGGCGCAGCGGCGTGCTCTGGCCCGGCATGAGCGGGCCACCGGTCACCCTGTCGCTGCCACGGCCCACCACGACGTGCTGGTTTTCCGCGCCCCGCACGCGGCTGCCCAGGCCGCTGCTGTGTCCGCACCAGCCGCCCCCACGTCGCCGCGGCGGCTGCTGGCCGCGGCCGGGGTTGGGGCTGTGAGCCGATCGGAGGAGGCGGCGTGATCAGCCCGTACTTCTCCTCCCAGGCGGTCACCCTCTACACCGGCGACGCCATCGAGGTGCTGGACCATCTGCCTGATGCCAGCGCGGACTGCGTGGTCACCTCACCCCCCTACTGGGGCCTGCGCGACTACGGCACCGGCACCTGGTCGGACGGCGACCCGGCCTGCAAACACTCCGTGAGCCGCGGAACCAACCCCCTTCAACGCGCCCGGCCCGAGACGCCGTCCCTGTCCCCGGTGCCGTCGGCGAAGCGCGGCGCGAAGCCCGCCGTCTGCCGGCGGTGCGGGGCTGTGCGCGAGGACCGGCAGTACGGGCTGGAAGCCACGCTGGAGGAGTACATCGACACGCTGCGCCGCGTCTTCGGCCGGCTTCACCGCGTCCTGGCGGACACCGGCACGGTCTGGCTCAACCTCGGCGATTCCTACGCCGCCACACCCCCGGGCCGCACCGCCGATCCGACACGGGCCAGCACCCTGTCCGGCCGGGCCGCGGCCGGGCGGCTGCGGGAGAGTGTGCGGCGCGCTGGCGTGGACCGCACCGGGCAGCTGCCGTCCAAGAACCTGATCGGCGTGCCGTGGCAGGTGGCCTTCGCGCTCCAGGCGGACGGCTGGATCCTGCGGAACGCGGTGGTGTGGCACAAACCCAACGCGATGCCGGAGTCGGTGCAAGACCGTCTGTCCTGCCGGTACGAGCTGATCTTCCTGCTGGTCAAGCAGCGGTACTACTACTTCGACCTCGACGCCATCCGCGAACCCCTCGCCCGTCCCGAAGCCCTGGATGAAGGCATCCTGGTTCGGGGCGCGAACAAGGGCCACCACGCCGGGGTGGAAGCCACCGCCCGCCGCCGCGGCGCGAGCGTCTACGGCACCGCCAAGTACAGCGATCCCGCAGCCTTCGCCGAACGCCCGCCCGGGGCAGCGTTGCGTCCCACCGGACGCAAGCACACCGCCGCCCACCCGCGGGGAAAGAACCCGGGGGACGTGTGGCAGATGACGACCCGCCCGTTGCGTGCGGCGCACTACGCCGCCTTCCCCGTTGGCATTCCCCTGCGCTGCATCGCGGCCGGCTGCCCGCCGGACGGCGTCGTCCTGGACCCGTTCAGCGGCGCGGCCACCACCGGACTCGCCGCACGGCAACTGGGCCGCTCCTACACGGGGATCGACCTACGCGCCGACTTCCACGACATCGGACTGGACCGCCTCGGCCTGCCGCGCCCCCGGGCCGGGAGCGAGCGGGAGGAGAGCGCCGCGTGAACCGCCAGCCCCTCCCGCACCAGCCGCCCCCCGGGACGGTCCGGCCGCCGTTCGCCTACTTCGGCGGGAAGACCCGTCTCGCAGGCACCATCGCCGCACTGCTGCCCGACCACGAGTACTACATCGAGCCCTTCGCCGGGTCCCTGGCCGTGCTCCTGGCCAAACACCCCGCCCGAGCCGAAACGGTCAACGACCTCGACCGGCGCCTGGTCACCTTCTGGCGCGTGCTGCGCGACCATCCCGATGAACTGATGCGCCGGTGTGCGCTCACCCCGCACGCGCGCGTCGAACAGCACGACGCCCGCCAAGCAGCCGACAACGACATCGAAGAGGCACGGCGGGTGTGGGTGGCGCTGACCCAGGGCCGCTCGGGCGGACTGAACCCCACCGGGTGGAAACGGTTCACCACCTCCCGCGGCCCCACCGCGTCGATGCCCGGCTATCTCGCCGGCTACCTCAGCCGCATGCCCACCTGCGCCGAACGCCTCGCCCGCGTCAGCCTCGAATGCCGGCCCGCCCTTCAGGTCGTGCGCGACTACGGGCAATCCCCCGACGCGCTGCTGTACATCGACCCGCCCTACCCGGCAGCCAGCAGAGGGGCCACTGCCTACGGCTGCGACATGCCGAGCGACGAAGAACACCGTGCGCTGGCCGCCACCGTGCACGACTGCGCGGCACGCGTCGTGATCTCCGGATACGACTCGACGCTGTACACCGAGCTCTACGCCGGCTGGCACCGCACCACCATGGCCCACTCCACCCACCGCCACCACGGCGGAGAACACGCACGAACCGAAGTGCTCTGGAGCAACGTGCCATTTGCCGCGACGACCCTGCCGTCCAGGGCACCTCGCACCCCGAACAGGCCCGGGGGCCTGGCTCAACGCGCGGAAGGGCGGAACGCGGAGTGACAGCCAACCCCGTACCTCCGCGCACCGGGATGCCCAACCCGGACAGTCAGACACCCCTCCCTCGCCCGCCACGGGGACACTGTCCCCAGCGGTCGGTCACGCTGCTGAGCGGCGACGCGGCCGACATACTGCGCACGCTCCCCGCGGCCGAAGTGGACTGCGTGGTCACCTCGCCGCCCTACTGGCGGCTGCGTGACTACGCCACCGGCACCTGGACCGGCGGCAACCCCGCCTGCACTCATCAGGCCCCGGCCGACGGCAGCCAGGACGAGCAGCGTCGCTGCCATCGGTGCGGAGCCCTCTGGCTCGACAACCAGTACGGTCTGGAAACCACCCCCGGTGACTACGTTGACCACCTGCGACAGGTTTTCGCCGAACTGCACCGCGTCCTGGCGCCCACTGGGACGGTCTGGCTCAACCTCGGTGACAGCTACTCGGCCAACAGCGACGGCTACCACAACACGAGGCCCGGCCAGTACCGCCAGCCCCGCTACCGGCCCCGCACGGGTCTGCCGCACAAGAACCTCATCGGCATGCCCTGGCGAACAGCTCTTGCCCTCCAGACCGACGGCTGGACGGTGAAGAACGCGGTGGTATGGCACAAGACCAACGCAGCTCCCTTCCCCGTCCGCGACCGCCTGTCGAACCAGTACGAGACCGTGTTCCTGCTGGTGAAGCAGCACCACAGCGTCCACCGCTATACAACTCACCCGTGCAACCGCGGCGCTACCACGCCTAGCAGTACCGACCCCGCTCGGCCGCCGCGACGCCGGGACCTCCCCAGCCGGCGAGACATAGCGGATACGGGGGACGTGTGGTCCATACCCGTGACCCCGCGCCGAGACCAGCAGCACCCGGCGACCTTCCCCCTCGACATCCCGCTGCGCTGCATCCGGTTCGGCAGCCCGCCAAGCGGCCTGGTGTGCGACCCGTTCAGCGGAACTGGAACGACCGGGCTCGCCGCACGTCAACTGGGCCGCGTCTACCTGGGAATCGACCTCAACCCGGCCTTCACCCAGATCGCCGCCGACCGCCTCACAGCCGAGAGCAGGCCGCGACCGTCGGCGGGAGACCCTGCCCGGCAGGAGGCGAGATGACAGTCCCTCGTGATTCCGCACGCGCTGTCCGCTGCGGGCGGCTGTGCGCCGCCTCCCGCTCTCACGCCCCAGCGGTCGCGGATCGTCCGAGCCGGGGAGTAGGGCTGGAGATCGTCCCGATCACCTTCCGGCAGGCATGCGCGTTCATCACCCGCCACCACCGCCACCACCGACCCCCGCAGGGCATGAAGTTCGCCGTCGGGGTGACGGCCGACGGAACGCTCGCCGGTGTCGCGGTCGTCGGCCGGCCCGTGGCCCGCCACCAGGATGACGGCCGCACCGCGGAAGTCACCCGCACCTGCACCGACGGCACCCCGAACGCCAACTCCGCCCTCTACGGAGCAACCTGGCGCGCAGCCCGCGCACTGGGCTACCGGCGGCTGATCACCTACACCGAAGACAGCGAGAGCGGAACCAGCCTTCGCGCGGCCGGCTTCCGCCGCACCGGGCACCGGGCACCGGGCACCCCATCAGGGATGGGACCGCCCCGGCCGCCGCCGGCAGCCCCGGCGGGAAGCCGTCGGTCGAACCCGCTGGGAACTGTCCCGCACCCGCCACAACAACCCAAACGAACCCGACCCACACGGCCAGTGCCCCGACCGGGCACCACGCTCCCGACACGACGGCCAGGGGCGCACACATGATCAAGCACACATTCCATAGCTCTCACCACCTATGCATTGCATATCGGGCCGGGGCCTCCTTTTTCGCCCGGCCAGCTGTAGGATCCCAGGCCCGCAACAGGGATCCGACCAGCTGGTTCGTGCCGCGCGCCACAGCCGGACCAGCGCAGGACGAAGAAGAGAGCCACGATGCCGCATCCATCGATCACCTCCCGCGCGTGCACTCCGTCCCACCCGGAGCCGGCACGCTCCCGCGCCGCACGAGAACGATCTCCCCACCGCCCAAGCCGTCGTCCCCCATGTGCCCTGCAGAAGATATGCGCTGCCGGGCACCGCAAACCCCGGGCGTCCAGGGCAGGCAGGGCGTTGCACCCCTGGACGGTTCCCATGGGTGATCACACAGAACGGCTACAGCCGGACATCGACCGGTCCGCTGAGGAGGTGACGGTGCTGGTGCCCGATCAGCCCCCGGTGCTCACCCCGGCGGCGGCCCGCGCCCTGCTGCGGCTGCTGCAGACCGCCCACCAGCAGCGCACCGGCATACCCGATGGGCACAGTTTCGGTGGCGACCACGAGGCCGGGCCGCATGAGTCCGGAAGGAGCGGGACGGCGTGATGACCACGTTCGCCTTCGCCGGGCGGTGCTCCACCGAGGATCTCCAGGATCCTGAATCCTCCCGCGCCTGGCAGATCACCCGAGCCGAGGCCCTGATCGAACCGGAGGGCCAGATCGTGGCGGAGTTCTTCGACTCCGGGCAGTCCCGGTCGATCCCCTGGGCACGCAGGCCGCGCGCCGCCGCGCTGCTGGACGCGCTCAAAGACCCCGACCGGGGCTTCGACGCCGTGGTGATCGGCGAGCCGCAACGTGCCTTCTACGGGAACCAGTTCGGCCTGACCTTCCCCGTCTTCGCCCACTACGGCGTGCCCCTGTGGGTGCCGGAGGTCGGCGGTCCCGTCGACCCCGAATCCGAAGCCCACGACATGGTGATGTCCGTCTTCGGCGGGATGAGCAAGGGCGAACGCACCCGCATCAAGATCCGGGTGCGCACCGCGATGTCCGCCCAGACGAGACTCGAAGGCCGCTTCCTGGGCGGTCGCCCGCCCTACGGCTACCGGCTCGCGGACGCAGGCCCGCACCCCACCCCCACCAAAGCGGCCGACGGACGCCGCCTGCACCGCCTGGAGCCCGACCCGGACACCGCCTGGGTCGTGCAGCGGATCTTCCTCTACTACAGCACAGGCCGCGGCCTGTACGCCATCGCCGAAGCGCTCACCCGCGCCGGTATCCCCTGCCCCTCGGCCCATGACCGGGCGCGCAACCGCCACCGCAGCGGCATCGCCTGGTCCAAGGGAGCGGTCCGCGCCATCCTGACCAACCCCCGCTACACCGGCCACCAGGTCTGGAACAAGCAGCGCAAGGACGAAGTCCTCATCGACGTCAACAACGTCGCCCTGGGCCACGAGACGAAACTGCGCTGGAACGACCACGAGATATGGGTGTGGTCCACCAATATCGTCCACGAGCCGCTGATCGACATGGAAGCCTTCCGAGGCGTCCAGCAGATGCTCGCCGGCAAGGGAACCGGCCGAAAGCACCGCGAACGCCAGGCCACCCGCCACCCCTATGTGTTCCGTGGACTGCTCCACTGCGGCATCTGCAACCGGCGCATGCAAGGCCAGCAGAGCAAGCAGCGCCTGTACTACCGCTGCCGCTTCCCCAGCGAATACGCCCTGGCCAACACCATCGACCACCCCCGCAACGTCTACCTCAACGAGGCGGACCTTCTGCCCCCGCTCGACGACTGGCTCGCTGGGGCCTTCGCCCCCCAGCGCCTGGCAGACACCATCGAACGCATGCAGGCCGCCCAGCCCGACATCACCACCGCCCCGGGCGCCGAGGCCGCTGCCCGGGTGATCGCCGAATGCGACGCCAAGCTCGCCCGTTACCGCGAAGCCCTCGAAGCCGGTACCGACCCCACACTCGTCGCCACCTGGACCGCCGAAGTCCAAGCCCGCCGCGCCGAAGCCCTCGCCGAAAGCCGCCAGGTCACCGGCCAGCGACGGATGACCAAGAAAGAGATCCACGCCATGATCAAGCCGCTCGGCTCCATCAGCAAGGTCCTCGCCGCTGCGGAACCGGAAGCGAAGGCCGAGGTCTACCGCAACCTCGGCCTCAAGCTGACCTACGAGCCCCACAGAGCACTCGTGCGGGTCGAGGCCAGCCTCGACCCGCACGAGTTGGGGATACGGTCGGTGTCCGAGGGGGGACTTGAACCCCCACGCCCAAATATGGGCACTAGCACCTCAAGCTAGCGCGTCTGCCATTCCGCCACCCGGACGGGGTGTGTGCGCAGGGTCGGGAACCGCTGCGGTGACTCGTTCACCCTATCAAGTGCCGGGGGGTGGTCTCATCCGCGTATGCGGGAGCCGCGGCCGGCGGTCCGAGGTCATGTCGCCGGTGGCCGGCGGCGGCCTCAGGCGTGGCGGCGGTCGCCCTGGTGGGCGGCCGAGGTCTCCGCGGCGGACGCCCCGAGCGACTTGAGCCAGGACGGGCCGCTGAGCAGTTCGAGCAGCAGCAGGAGCTTGGTCAGCGGCTCCCACTCGGGACATGCCTCCTGGGGCGCCAACAGGGCCCAGACCGCCTTGCCATGACGGTCGGGGGTGGTCCAGCCCCAGCGCTCCGCGAGCGAGTCCAGCACGTGCAGGCCGCGCCCCGACTCCTCGAAGAAGTCGGGCTCCCGCACCCGCGGCACCTCCTGGCCGGGGTCGAAGACGGCGCACAGCACCGAGCCGCCGCAGTGGACGAAGCTGAGCAGGAACGGCTGTTGGGTGGTGGCCGGCGGCAGCGGTGGGGGCAGGTCGCGCGCCTTCGCGGGCAGGCCGTAGCGGAGCGCGTTGGTCACTAACTCCGAGACGACGACCGCCGTGTCGTCGACGAGCGCGTCGAGTCCCCAGCCGCGCAACGTCGAACGGGTCACGCTCCGTGCTCTGCCCGGGGTCTCCGGCGCCGCCGCCAGAGGGAAGGTCGCGAACCCCGCCGCGTCCACAGCCTCGCTCGTCGGCTTCCTGGCCTGGACGGGCGCCAAGAGGGCGAACGGGAGAGCTGGCATCAAGACCTCCGCGACGTGGTGGGGGTGACGGTGGGCGACGGATCCGTTGGGTCCATCCTTGTGGACTCAGCGTATCGCTGCAAGTACACCTGAAAGAACTAATGTAAGAACAGATGCAAGAACAGGTGCAAGAACGCTCGTCATGTGGGCAGGATTTGGTCAGTAGCCGTCCATGCCCACCCCACCCCGGACGGCGCGACACAAAGAGGAGTGGACATGCCGAAGTTCACCAACGGTGTCCCCGCCGGCCTGATCCAGGGAGCGACCTGGCGGAAGAGCGCGCGAAGCAACCCCAACGGAAACTGTGTCGAGATGGCCGGGCTGCCGGGCGGCGAGGTGGCCGTGCGCAACTCCCGCGACCCGGAGGGCCCCGCGCTCATCTACACCCACGCGGAGATGACGGCCTTCATCCAGGGCGCGAAGGACGGCGACTTCGACGATCTCGTCACCGCGGGCTGACCGGGCTCACCCTGAGTGCCGCGAGGGCGACTGTACGCCTCGCCCGAACAGTGCAACACTTAGGCGCTAATTCAACACTCAGGGGACACACTCATGGCGTCAGCTCGGGCAGGTAACGCCTCGTCGGTCCGGGACATCCTCGCGCACCCACGCGGTGGGCCGACCGTTCTGCGGATCGTGCTCGGAACGCACTTGCGGCGGCTGCGCGAGGCGTGCGGCATCACCCGCGAGGCGGCCGGGGACGCGATCCGCGGCTCGCACGCCAAGATCAGCCGCCTCGAACTGGGCCGGGTGGGCGCCAAGGAACGGGACATCGCCGACCTGCTGACGTTGTACGGCGTGGCCGACGAGTCCCAGCGGGAGCAGTTCCTCGCGCTCGCCCGGCAGGCGAGCCTGCCGGGCTGGTGGCAGCGGTACAGCGATGTGCTGCCCAGCTGGTTCGAGACGCTCATCGGCCTGGAGGAGGCGGCCTCCGTCATCCGCACCTACGAGGTGCAGTTCATTCCCGGCCTCCTCCAGACCGCCGACTACGCCCGTGCCTGCATCCGCCTGGGGAACCCGCGGGCCACGGAGCGCGAGGTCAACCGCAGGGTCGCGCTGCGGATGGAGCGCCAGCGGTTCCTGATGAGCCCGCACGCGCCCAAGCTCTGGGCCGTGGTGGACGAGGCGGCGCTGCGCCGCCCGCTGGGTGGCGACGCCGCGATGCGCGAGCAGATCAGGCATCTGCGGGAGCTGTCCGAGCGGCCCAACATCACCGTGCAGATAGCGCCGTTCCGCGTCGGTGGGCTGGCCGCCGCGGGAGGTCCCATCACCATCCTGCGCTTCCTGGAGCCCGACCTGCCCGACATCGTCTACCTGGAGCAGCTCAACAGCGCGCTCTACCTGGACAAACGGGATGACGTCGAGGACTATCTGGCGGTCATGGACAGCCTGTGCGCGACGGCCGAGCCGCACGGCAGGACCGCCGAACTGCTCGACCACGTAAGGCTCCTGGGCGAGCTCAAGCGCAGCTCCTGACGGTCATCGCAACGGTCGAGGCCCGCTCGGAGGCGGCCGGATCCGGCCACATCCGAACGGGCCCCGGCGGTGACGGCCCGCGCCCGCCTACCGCTTGCGCGCCACCCCGCCGAACTCGATCCACTCGTCCGTCTTCTGCTTGGGGCCCAGATCGCTGTCGGGGCGCCAGTCGCTGATCTCGATGAGGCCGGGCTCCAGGATCTCCAGACCCTCGAAGTACCGCTCGACCTCGTGCCGTTGCCGCAGCCTGCCCCACCGTCCGCCGGTGCCCTCCACCAGGAAGTCGGTGATCCGCCTGCGGACCTCCGCGTCCTCGCTGACCAGCTGGTTGATGACCAGGAAGCTCCCCGAGGGCAGCCGGTCGGTCACCCGCCGGACCAGGCCCCAGGGGTCGGAGTCGTCCGGGATGCAGTGCAGGACGGAGACGAAGAGCGCGCCGACGGGCTCGTCGAGGTCGATCAGCCGCTGGACGTCCGGGTGATCGAAGATCGCGTCGGTGTCGCGGAAGTCGGCCTGGAGGACGGCGGTGTTCTCGTTCTCTTGGAGCAGCGCCCGGCCGTGGGCCAGCACGATCGGGTCGTTGTCGATGTAGACGACGCGGCAGGAGGGGTCGATCCGCTGCGTGATCTGGTGGACGTTGTCCTGGGTGGGCAGACCTGACCCGTGGTCGAGGAACTGACGGACGCCGTAGTCCTCCGCGAGGATGCGGACCACGCGCTGGAGGAAGCGGCGGTTGTTGATGGCGAGCGGCCTGGTGCTGGGCGCCGCCTTCTCCAGCTCCTCGTAGGCCGCCCGGTCCGAGGCGTAGTTGTCCTTCCCTCCCAGCGCGTAGTCGTACATTCGCGCCACACTCGGCGTGTTGACATCGATGTCGGGGTGCCTTCCCCCATCGCCATCCGTCATGCTGCCCTCGTCTCCCTGTCCGTGCGGGCTCAAATAGTGTCATGCACTGGGAAGTTGACGCACCGCCACCCCTCGGATACGCGGCCGTCAGGCCGTCGCCGCGGTCATGGAAGCCGCGTGTCCGCGCCCACCCGCTCGTCCATCCAGGTGGTCAGGTCCGCGCGCACCGCCTCGCGGATGGTCTCGTTGAGGATCTCGTGCCGTGCCCCCGGGTAGGCGCGCCAGGTGAGGTCGCGGATGCCCAGATAGCGGTAGTCCTCCAGGAGTTGGTAGACCAGGGTCATCCCCGCGTGGCACGGGTCCTGGTCGCCGACCACGAGGTGCACCGGCAGGTCGCGCGGCACCCGGGCCTGCTCGGCCGGGTCGTTGCTCTTCCGCAGGCCGAGCACCCAGTCCAGCGACAGGCCCGCGCTGAACGGGAATCCGCAGCGCTCGTCACCGACATAGGCGTCCACCTCGTCGGTGTCCCTGGACAGCCACTCGAAGCCGGTGCGGTGCGGGTACGGGTCGTTGAACGAGGAGAAGAGGTCGGGCACGAAGGTGGAGGGGGCCGCGCGCCCGCCCCGTTCGATCTCGTCCGACAGCCGGGCGATCGCCGCCTCCGGCTCGCAGCCGGGCAGCGTGCGGAACGTCCCGCACAGGATCAGCCCGCTGAGCACCGCTCCGTGCTCCTGCGCGTAGTCCCGGGCCAGTTGGGAGCCCATGCTGTGCCCGAACAGCACGTGCGGCAGGCCCGGCAGCTCGGCGCGCGCCCGGTCGCCCACGGCGTGCAGGTCCTCGATCACCGCCCGCCAGCCGGACGCGCCCACCACGCCGAGGCCGCCGGTGTGTTCGGCCGTGGCTCCGTGGCCGCGGTTGTCGGAGGCGATGACCGCGTATCCCCGCGCGGTCAGGTGAAGCGCGAACCCGTCGTAGCGCAGGGCGTGTTCGGCGGCGCCGTGCACCAACTGGACCCAGCCGCGCGGGGGTCCGCCCTCCGGTAGCCAGGTGTAGGTGGCGATCGACACGCCGTCGGGTGCCGTCGTGACATCGGCGCGGGCCGGTGCTGTCCGCTGGGTGGCCACTGCTCACTCCTCGCCTCGTCGGGGGAAGGGTGGGCCCAGTATGGAACGCCCCGGGCCCGGACGGTCAGTCCTCGTACATCCGCGTGAGGTAGTGCAGCGCGGCCTGGGCGTGGGCCAGCCGGGGATCGAGCGCCTCGTCGCCCGCCCTGCGGTAGGCGGTGCGCACATGGCCGAACGTCAGTGCCCGCCCGGCGAACGGCGCGGCCCGGCGCCGTCGCCACACGACGCTCCTCGGCGGTCCCCAGGTGAGCAGCTGGGTGACGGTCCCCAGCGTCGCGAGCGCCACCAGCAGCGAGAGGGCGAACAGCGCCGTCCACAGCGGCAGCACCAGCACGAACACCGCCCAGCCCGCGGCCGTTCCCTCCCGGCCGGTGACGGGCTCGCGTCCGGGGGCGTCGATCACCCAGGAGCCGCGGTGGCCGAACCCCGGCCGGCGCCGGGTGATCCGGCCCAGCGGCCGATGCCGCCCGTCCGTGACCTCGAACCGGCGCGGCCACGGCACCGCCTCCTCGGGGCGGACCGTCGCCAGCGGGGCGCCGTCCCGGTCCGACAGTTCGAGGACGGGGTGCGGCTCGCGGATGCCCCCCGACCTGGCCCGTTCCTCGACCTCGGCCACCGTGACCGGGCGGGAGGCGGGTCCATCGCTCTCGTGTCCCGGCTGGGGCCGCAGCACCACCCGGGCCACGGTGCGCTCCTCTCCGCGCCGCTCCCTGATCAGGAACTCCTGGCCCGGTGCCCACCGGCCGCCGCGCATGCCCGCCGTGTTCGCGAGGTCCACGGTGAAGCCCGCCGCCACGTCCCCTCCCTTCCCGGCCGCGCCGGGCGAGGCCCTGCCACGGCCGGAGTCCGGCCCGAGGCGGGGCCGCCCCGCGTCCCCGCGATTGTGCCAGGGGCTCCGGGGGCTCCGGGGGCTCCGGGGGC
>NZ_LAVK01000160.1 GCF_001083795.1 Streptomyces sp. SBT349 | reverse complement strand
GCGCGGCCCGGTCGTAGAGGGCGTCGCCCACCGGGTCCTGGGCCAGCGGGTCCCGGCCCGCGTAGGGGTCGTGGTGGTAGCTGTCGGCGAGGTACGGGTCGTGCGTCCGCTGATAGGCCGAGGGGTCGTAGGCGGCCGGGTCGTACGCCGGCGGGTGGTACTCGGGGGGGCCGTAGCCCTGCTGGTCGTAGCCGGGTGGCGGGTACGGCTGGCCGGCGTAGCCGGGCCCGTAGCCGCCCTGGGCGTAGGGGGACTGTCCGTGCGCGCCGGGGTCGTGGGGGTCGTGCGGGTAGGTGCCGCCATAGGGATGAGGACCCTGCGGTCCCGGCCCGTGGGGAGGGGCGCCGTCGGGGTTGGGCCGGTACGGGTCGCCGCCGTACGGATCGCCGCCGTAGGGATCGTTGTAGCCGGGAGCATAAGGGTCGGCGGGGTAGGGGCCGGAGGGGTCGTGCCCCTCCGGGTGCCCGTGCTGGTCCCCCGGCCAGCGGGACGGGTCGCCGCCATCCGGCGCCTGGCCGCGTTCACGGTCGTACGGCGCTTCCATCGCTACAACCCCACCTTAGTTTCACGTGCCGGCGGTGCCCCTCCGGCTGGCGGCTCACTCGTCGGAGCCCAGCTTCTCACTCCGGGAGGAGGTGCCGGCGGTGTTGCCGCCGGTGTCGGGGCCGGTCTCACCCGCCGGGGCGTCACCGTCCGCGCGCGGGTCCTCGCCGTCACCGGAGGCGCGCTTGCGCTGGGTGTACATGCGGATGCCGGCGAGGACGACCAGCAGCAGACCACCGGCGATCACCATCATGACCTCGGGGACGATGGAGGTGACGCTCGCCTCGAAGCGCATCGCCTCCCCGTACGGCTTGCCGTCGACGTAGAGCCTGGCCTCCAGGAAGGTGCGGCCGTTGGCGCGGGCGTCGGCGGAGAACTTCACCGACTGGCTGTGCCCGCCGCTGATGCGGATGACCTGCGGCTCGCTGACCTCGAGGCCGAGCGTCCTGCTGGACACCAGGTGCAGCTCCATGTTCTGCACATCCTGCACCAGGTTGTTCTGCACGGTGACCGGGATGGTCGCGCTGCGCCCTGACAGGGTGATGTCCGACTTCTGGATCAGATGCACCCGTTCGGTGAGAGCCACGAGCCCGCTCTGGACGGTCGCCCGGTACTCCTCGGCCCCGTCCTCGCGACCCCGCCAGGAGGTCGACATCTCGCGGCGGATCGCGTTCCCCACGGGGGTCACCACGCGGTCCGGCTCGGTGAGGATCACCTGGAAGTCCTCCAGCGTCCGCTGCGTCTCACGCATCGACTGGAAGGCGCTGGTCGGAAGCTCCTGCCGGCGCAGCTCCTCCGGATACGCGTCACCGTCGGGCACGCGCGTGTTGGCGTTCGCGTCGGGCTCCGCGGAGGCCGCGTCGGACAGCTCCGCGAAGGCGATCCAGTCCGCGTCGTCCCGCAGCGCGGTCACCGCCTGGGCCATGGCCTGCGCCTGTGCCGCGGTGGGCATTCGCTGGGGGGCCACCACGATGCTGCGCTCGTTGCCCGGGTCCTGCCGGGTGATCGCCAGCGTCTGCGCGAGGAACTGCTGCCGCGCCTGGGACACGCTCCCGGCGCGGGTCATGTCGCCCTCGAAGAGGCCGGAGAGCCTGGCGTCGGCGACCAGTGCCGTGGTGCCGCCGCCGATGGGGCGGACGGCGCTCGGCGTGTAGGTCAGGGAGTCTCCGGGCCGGAGGCTGTCGCTGCGGGCGATGACGCGGTCCGCGCCCGCCGACGTGGCCACTTCCACGATGGAGGGGTCGATGGCGCCCTCGACGGGCCAGGCGTAGTCGGTGCTGGCCTGGACGTCGAGGACGGTCTCCACCGTCACGCCCGCCGTCTGCGTGGCCGTCGACAGCTGCCCGAGGGCTCCGAGCACGTCCTTGCCCTGGTGGGCCAGCGACGCCAGGTCGGGGTCGCCGAAGGGGAGGGCGATCACCTCGTTCCCCTCGACCGCGTCCTGGAGCCTGCCCAGCCATGCCCTGGCCTCGTCCTGGCCGTCGCCGTTGACCAGATCGTCCCCGGAGTACACCTGGTACGGCTCGGTCATGGCGTCCACGGAGGCCAGCAGGTCCGGGTCGATGACCCAGGTGACGGGAAGGTCGGCCCCGAGGGTCACCAGCTGGTCGAGCCGGCCGCCGGGCGAGATCTCGCCGAGCAGCGAGTCGTCCCTGAACGCCGGCGTCTGCTCCTCGTCGGCTCCCGTCTGCGAGGTGAGGTGCGTGCTGGAGATCAGCGGCCACAGCATGGTCAGCCGCGTCTGCTCCTCCGCCGCCTCTCCACCGGGCTGCCACGGCAGGACGGTTCGGCCCACGCCGAGGACCTGGTCCCACCGGGCGTCCTCGCGCTGGCCGGTCAGGCCGACGGCCACCTGGTACACCCCGTCGGAGCCGAGAGCCAGCTCGGCGACCGGTACGTCGAGGGCGAAGGTGCGGGACATGCCGGGCTCGACGGTGCCGATGTCCTGGCCGTAGCCGCGCACTATGGCGCCGTCGGCGGCCTCGTCCCAGCCTGTGCGCGACAGCGACTCGTCGATCGCGCTGCGCCCCGGCAGCAGCACGCCCTGCCGGGCCGCCACCGAGCTGTCGACGATGGGGGAGCTCCCCTCGTTGGTGACCGTGCCCCGGATCGAGACGGTGTCGTCCTCGCCGGGCACCGTGGGGTCGAGTTCGGTGATCGCCACGGTCGCGCTGCGGCTACCGGTCCCCGGGTCCTGGGCGGGCGCCGCGGGTGCCGCGCTCGCCGGTACGGCCACCAGCCCGGTCAGCAGCGGGAAGCCCATCACCACGGTCAGCAGGGCGCTCGCCCGCCGCCCGCGGCGGTGCGACGTCCCCCCGTCCCGCATCCCCGACACTGCCACGCGTCAGCCCCGTTCCCTCGTCCTCAACCCGCCTTCATGGTAACGATGATCGTCCTTTGCCCGTGCCGGGGACCGGGGAGCCCCGGGGTAACACCGGGCACCCCTTCTCCACGTACCCTGTGCTGTTGTGCCGAACGACAGGAAAGACACACAGCATCGCCAGCCCTCCCCCGATGTGAGCCGGGTGCAGCAACGGGCCGTCGGAGAGCTGCTGCGGGTCTCCCCCATCGCCGAGGACCTCGCCGGGCGCTTCGAGCGGGCCGGGTTCACGCTCGCTCTGGTGGGCGGCTCGGTGCGCGACGCGCTCCTGGGGCGCCTCGGCAACGACCTGGACTTCACCACCGACGCCCGGCCGGAGGATGTGCTGCGGATCGTCCGGCCATGGGCCGACGCCGTCTGGGACGTCGGCATCGCGTTCGGCACGGTCGGCTGCCTCAAGTCCGCGCCCGGCGAGGAGGCGGACGGCGGGGACGGTCCGAAGGACTACCAGCTGGAGATCACCACCTACCGCTCCGAGTCCTATGACAGGACCTCGCGCAAGCCGGAGGTCCAGTACGGCGACTCCCTGGAGGAGGATCTGCGCCGCCGGGACTTCACGGTCAACGCCATGGCCGTGGCCCTGCCGCGGAGGGAGTTCATCGACCCCCACAACGGCCTCACCGACCTCGCGCGGCGCCTGCTGCGTACCCCGGGCACCCCCGAGGAGTCCTTCTCCGACGACCCGCTGCGCATGATGCGCGCCGCCCGCTTCGCCGCCCAGCTCGACTTCACGGTGGCCGAGCCGGTCAAGGCCGCCATGACCGACATGGCCGACCGGATCGACATCGTCTCCGCGGAGCGGGTCCGGGACGAGCTGAACAAGCTGATCCTCAGCGATCGCCCCCGCAAGGGCATCGCGCTGCTGGTGGAGACCGGCCTGGCCGAGCGGGTGCTCCCCGAGGTCCCCGCGCTGCGCCTGGAGCGGGACGAGCACCACCGTCACAAGGACGTCTACGAGCACAGCCTTACGGTGCTGGAGCAGGCGATCGCCCTGGAGGACGGCGACCCGGACCTGATCCTTCGGCTCTCCGCGCTGCTGCACGACATCGGCAAGCCGAGGACACGGCGGTTCGAGGACGACGGCCGGGTCTCCTTCCACCACCACGAGGTGGTGGGCGCCAAGATGACGAAGCAGCGGCTGAGCAAGCTGAAGTACCCCAATGAGGTCATCAAGGAGGTCGCGCGCCTCGTCGAGCTGCATCTGCGCTTCCACGGCTACGGCACCGGTGAGTGGACCGACTCCGCCGTGCGGCGCTATGTCCGCGACGCGGGACCCCTGCTGGGACGGCTGCACCAGCTGACCCGCTCCGACTGCACGACGCGGAACAAGAAGAAGGCCCAGGCCCTCTCCCGCGCCTACGACAGCCTGGAGGAGCGGATCGAGCGGCTGAGGGAGCAGGAGGAGCTCGACGCCATCCGCCCCGACCTCAACGGCAACGAGATCATGAAGATCCTCGGCATCGGCCCCGGCCCCGAGGTCGGCAAGGCCTACCGCCACCTCCTGGAGCTCCGCCTGGAGCGGGGCCCCATGGACCACGAGTCGGCCGTGGCCGCCCTCCAGGACTGGTGGTCGGCTCAGCAGGGCTGACCATCGGCGCTCCCCGTCGTTTCACGTGAAACATCGCGTGGCGCGGCCTTGGTCGGGGGTACGGGGGTCGTCCCCCGGGGGGTCGCAGTACGTGAAACATCGCGTGGCGCGGCCTTGGTCGGGGGTACGGGGGTCGTCCCCCGGGGGGTCGCAGTACGTGAAACATCGCGTGGCGCGGCCTTGGTCGGGGGTTCGGGGGTCGTCCCCCGGGGGGTCGCAGTACGTGAAACATCGCGCGGCTTGGGGTTGCTCGGGGGTTCGGGAGTCGTCTCCCGGGGGGTCAGGCGCTGGATCAGGGTGGCCGTCGTCGCGTAGAGGGCGGCCACCGTCAGCAGCAGGGGGGCCGACCTGCCGTCCGGGGGGAGGACCAGGGCGGCGAGGGCGGCGGCGCTGACGAAGGCGACGTTGAAGAGCATGTCGTAGGCCGAGAACACCCGGCCGCGGAAGGCATCGGCCACCGAGGACTGCACCACGGTGTCGGTCACGATCTTCGAGCCCTGGGTCACCAGCCCCAGCAGGAACGCGGCGACCATCACGGGTGCCGGCCGGAACGACAGCCCGAGGGCGGGCACGAGCGCCGCCGCCGAGGCCGCGCAGACCGCGAACCAGCGCAGCGCGCCCAAGCGGGCGACCATCCACGGGCTGATCAGGGCGGCGACGAAGAACCCGGCTCCCGACACCCCGATGGCCACCCCGAGCCACGCGAGCCCCTCATCGCCGGTGCCGTCATCGCCTGCGCCCGTGCCGGCCATGCCGTCGCCCCAGGCGTGGCGACACAGCATGAGCACCATCACCAGGAGGGCGCCGTAGCAGAAACGCATCATGGCGAGCCCGCCCAGGGTCCAGGAGGCCGTCGGCCGCTCGGCCAGGTGCCGGATGCCCTCGACCAGGCCGCGGGCCGTGCTGGCGACCGCCTCGCCGAACCGCGGCACCACCGCGTCCTCGTCGGGGCCGAGCAGATCGCGGCTCATGGGGAGCGCGCTCAGACCCGCCACCAGATAGAGGACGCCCGCCAGCCCCAGCGCGAGGGCGTCCTCCATCCCCTGCGAGCTTCCGACGAGCTGGATGACGAACGCGGCGCCGCCGCCCAGCGTGGCCGCCAGCGTGCCCGCCGTCGGGGAGAGCGCGTTCGCCACCACCAGCCGTTCGCGGTCCACCACGCGCGGCAGCCCGGCGGAGAGCCCCGACAGGATGAAGCGGTTCACCGCGGTCACCGACAGCGCCGAGAGATAGAAGAGCCAGTCGGGTACGCCGCCCACCACCAGGAGGCATGTGCCGACGGCGAGCACGCTCCGCAGGATGTTGCCGTAAAGCAGCACCTGGCGGCGGCGCCACCGGTCCAGCAGGACTCCGGCGAACGGGCCGAGCACCGAGTAGGGGAGGAGGAGCACGGCCATTGCGGCGGCGATGTCGGCGGGCGTGGTCTGCTGCTCGGGAGCGAAGACCACATAGGTGGCGAGGCCCACCTGGAAGACGCCGTCGGTGAACTGGGACACCAGCCGGACCGTGAGGAGCTTGCGGAATCCGGGAAAGCGCAGCAGCGTGCGCACATCCCCGGTCACCGATGCCTGGGGTTCGGCTCTCTCACGTTTCACGTGAAACATCACCCGGTGGGCTCGGGCGCTCCGGCGCGGGGATGCCCCAGTCGACGAAGGCGGTGGGCGTTGTCGGGGTCTCGCGGCGCCGGCGCAGGGTGAAGACGTCGGGGGCCCCGTCGAGAGCGCCTCCGCCCGGGTCGTCGGACCCGTCGCGGCGGACCAGGTCGTACTCGGGGCGCAGCGCGTCGCGGACGACGAGCGCGCAGAGGTAGAGCGTCCCCGACAGGTGCAGCAGGATGGCGAGTTGATAGCCGCCGGTGGGGAGGCCGTGCTGGTTCTCGCTGTTGAGGAAGGCCAGGTACATCCAGATCCCGAGGAAGTAGAGCACCTCGCAGCCCTGCCAGATCAGGATGTCACGCCAGCGTGGCCGGGCCAGGACGGCCAGCGGGATCAGCCACAGCACGTACTGGGGGGAGTAGACCTTGTTGGTGAGGATGAACAGGGCGACGACAAGGAAGACGAGCTGGGCCAGTCGGGGCCTGCGGGGCGCGGTCAGGGCGAGCAGCGCGATCCCGGCGCACCCCAGGACGACCAGGCCGGTGGCATAGGTGTTGACCGAATCGAGCTCGGCGTCGGTGCGCTGGGCGATGATCAGCCAGATCGAACCGAAGTCGACCGGTCGCTCCTCGCTGAACGTGTAGAACTTCGCCCAGCCCTCGCGGGCCCGGAGCATCACCGGGAGGTTGACCGCGAGCCACGCGCCGATCGTTCCGGCGGCGGCGAGGGCGAACTCGCGCCAGCGCCCGGCCCGCCAGCACAGCACCAGCAGAGGGCCGAGCAGCAGCACGGGGTAGAGCTTGGCCGCCGTGGCGAGGCCCAGCAGGATGCCGGAGCCGAGCGACCTGCCCCGGGTCCACATCAGGAGCCCCGCGCAGGTGAGGGCCCCGGCCAGCAGGTCCCAGTTGATGGTGGCCGTGAGCGCCAGGGCGGGGGCGAGGGCCACCAGCAGCCCGTCCCAGGGGCGGTTGCGGTGGATACGGGAGACGCACACCGCGATGATCACGGCGCAGATCATCAGCAGGGCCGAGTTCACCAGCCAGTAGATCTGCGCGGGCCGCTCGGTTCCGTCGCCTTCCGGCGTCAGCCAGGCGGCGACCTCCATGAACAGGCCGGTGAGGACGGGGTATTCGAGGTACTCCATCCCGCCGGAGACCTCGGGCGGGATGGAGTCGAAGTACGGGGTGAGCCCGTCGGCGAAGCCCCGGCCCTCATAGAGGTGGGGGATGTCGGAGTAGCAGGCGTGGGTGTACTGGTCGGCCGGGCCCTGGAACCAGCCGCTCTCGTAGCAGGGGGCCTTCTGGGCCATGCCGAGGGCGAACATCCCGATCACGACCAGGGCGATGACCCGCATCGGGGACCACCAGCCGCCACCGGAAACGGCCCGCCGCCCGGTGGGGCCGCCGATCAGCTCGCTGCCGGCGGCGGCCACTTCGTCCTGGGCGGTGGGCCGTACGGCCGCTCGCGGAGGGGGATGCGCCATGGGCCCATCCTGCCGCACGGCGCCACCGTCTTGGCTTCAGGGCACGGCTACCCGCCGCCGCCGAGGGGCCAGCCCCCTCCGCTGTCGGTCGATTCTCCGCCGTCCTGCCCCTCTTCGGCGCCGCCGTCCTGCCCGGCGTCGGCACCGCCGTCCTGGCCGCCCTCCTGCCCTTCCTCGGCGCCGCCCTCCTGTCCGGTGTCGGCACCGCCGTCCTGGCCGCCCGGATCGCAGAACGGGTCGAGGGGGTCGCAGGGGTCCTCGGGGTCGGTCGGGTCGTCCGTGGGCGGATCCGTCGGGTCGGTCGGATCGTCGGTCGGATCATCCGTCTCCGGCGGCTCCGGCTCGTCGGTCTCCTCGGCGGGCGGCGGCGCGCGGGGGCTCTCGGCGCCGCCACCCCACTCGATCTCGCCGATCTCCGAGGGCGTGGGGAACTCTTCCTTCGGCTCGTCCTTGAGGGCCTCGCGCATGAAGGCGATCCAGATCTCCAGCGGCAGCGAACTGCCGTTGATCCGGTCGGATCCCGCGGTGCCGTACATGGAGAGTTGGCCCATCTCCTCGTCGCCTTCGAGCTCGTCCTCGGAGTCGGCCATGCGCCACATGCCGATGGCGGTCGAGAGCTGCGGGGAGTACCCGACGAACCAGGCGCTCCGGTTGTCGTCGGTGGTACCGGTCTTGCCCGCCACCGGACGGTCCAGGACCTGGGCGTCACGGCCGCTGCCCTCGTCGCCCTCGATGACCCCGGTCAGCACGTCCGTGACATTGTCCGCCACATCGGATTCGAACGCCTGAACGGTTTCGACCTCGAATGTCTCGGAGATGTTGTCCGGGCCGCCCTCGATGCTGGTCACCGAGTAGGGGTCGGCCTGCTCGCCGCTGGCCGCGAAGGTGGCGTAGGCGGACGCCATCCGGATCGGCCCCGGCGTGGAGACGCCGAGCGCGAAGGTGGGCACCGTGTCGTTGGCCTCGACCAGGCTCTCGGGATGGAGCCCGGCGGCGACGGCGGCCTCGGCGACCGTCTCGGGGCCCACGTCCATGCCGACCTGGACCCAGGGCACGTTGGCCGAGACCTCCATGGCCTCACGCAACGTGATGTCGCCGTGGTCCTTCTCCAGGAAGTTGTTCTGGTGCCACTCGATCTCCTCCCCGGTCTCGGCGTCCTCCACGGTCACGGGATCGCCCTGGTAGTTCTCGATGAGCTGGCCGTTCTCGCTGTGGTAGACGCTCTCCGGGGACAGTCTCGTTCTCTCGTCGGGACCCTGATCGGCGTCGCCGTCGGGATCCCGGATGCCGACGTCCATCGCCGCGGCGAGGACGAACGGCTTGAAGGTGGACCCCACCTGGACGCCGGGGTTGTCCGCGTTGTTTGTGAAGTGCTCGGTGAAGTCCTCGCCGCCGTAGATCGCGCGGATCGCGCCGTCCCCCGGCACCACCGACGCCCCGCCGAACTGCACATGACGGTCCTCGGGCCGCTCCTCGGGATCGATGTTCTCCTCGACCACCGCGTCGACGGAGGACTCCATCTGGTCCATCATCGTCTTGTTGAAGGTGGTGTGGATCTGGAAGCCGCCCTGGGCCAGCTCCTCCTCGGTGGCCCACCCCTGCGAGACGATGAACCGGTTGGCCAGGGTCGTCAGATAGCCGATCTGCCCGGCCTGCTCCATCGCCGGGGTCGGCTCGGTCGGCATCGGAAAGGGCTCGTCGGCGATCGCCTGGCGGTCCTCGGCGCTCAGGTCGCCCACCTCGACGCGCCGGTCGAGGACCCAGGACCACCGCTCCTCGGCCCGCGCCAGGTTCTCCTCGTTGATGTCGTCCGCCGCGCCGCCCTCGCCGCCGATGTAGGGGTCGTACAGCGCCGGGCCCTTCAGCAGCGAGGTGAGGAAGGCGCACTGGCTGTCGGTGAGTTCGATGGCGTCCACGCCGTAGTACGCCTGGGCGGCCGCCTGGAGACCCAGGGCACCGCGGCCGAAGTCCGAGGTGTTCAGGTATCCCTGGAGGATGTCGTCCTTGTCGATCTCGGCCCCGACCTTGACCGAGAGCAGCAGCTCGCGCGCCTTGCGCTCCAGCGTCTGATCCTGGGTCAGGTACATGTTCTTCACGTACTGCTGGGTGATGGTCGAGCCGGACTGCGTCTCGCCGCCGCGCGCCATGTTCAGCACGGCGCGGCCGATGCCCATGATGTCGATGCCCGGGTCGGAGTAGAAGCTGGCGTTCTCCGCGGAGATCACCGAGTCCTGCATCGCCAGGGGCATGTCCGCCAGGTCGAGGTTCTGCCGGTTGACGTTGCTCTCGCCGGAGACGACCATCCGGTCGCCGTTCTCCCAGTAGTAGACGTTCGACTCCTGGATGGCGATCTCGTTCTCGCCGGGGATCTCGGTCATGGCGTAGGCGACGCCCACGAGGCCGATCATCATCGCGAGGAAGGCGAGGCTGGAGCCCAGCACCTGACGCCACGAGGGCACCCAGCGCCGCAGTCCGCGGTACCCGGAGCGGGGGTAGTCGATGAAGCGCTTCTTGCCCGGCGCCGTCTCCCCGCGGCGGCGCGTGGCGCGCCCCCCCGCGCCCTCGGAGGCGCTGGCGGCACGCCTCCGGCTCCCGCCGCGCTGCGACGCCCGGCGGGCCTCCGCCCGGCTGCCGTACGGCCGTTCCGGCATGGCCCCCGTTGCGTCATCCGGCCCGGCCGGCGGCACGGGCGGCGGCGCGGCGCGGCGGCCGGAGGACCCCGAGGCCCGGCGGCCCCGGGACTGGGGCGGCTTGCGACGGTGCTCGCTCATGGGACAGCTACTCCTCGGACAGACACAATCGCCTGGTGACGGCAGGTACTTCTGGTGGCTTCCAGTCCCCCGATGTGCGGTCCGTCCACGCGTCCGGGCGCACTTCACCTGGAACGAGGACGCTACTCGGCGCCTCAAGGTTCCCGGCCACGGTGGTCTGCACGGGCCAAGACTACGCAGCCCTCAATAGCCATCCTTCGTCGCATGGCTCACAATTGGTGCATTCCATCACCGGTGAAGTGGAGATGTGACCCCCTTCACCAGACCCCCGCTTGCCCGGTCCGGCCACCCGTTCTATCGTGGCGATGTATCGAGCTGATACATCGGCTCGGTACACCGCATGACCGCACCACCGCTTTACCGCACCACGCACCACCGCACAGCTCGAAGGGCACGGCACGACGGATGAGAACGGAGGTGACTCCCCGGATGAGCAGGCGCTCGGGTGTCCTGGAGTTCGCCGTTCTCGGCCTGCTGCGCGAGTCCCCGATGCACGGGTACGAGTTGCGCAAGCGGCTCAACTCCTCCCTGGGCGTCTTCAGGGCGTTCAGCTACGGCTCCCTCTACCCCTGCCTCAAGACCCTGGTACAGCAGGGCTGGCTGGCGGAGGAGCCGGGCGGCGGCGCCGACGACCCTCGGACGACGCCGTTGTCCAACCGCCGGGCGAAGATCGTTTACCGGCTCACCGCCGACGGCAAGGAACGCTTCGAGGAACTCCTGGGCCAGACCGGCCCGGACGCGTGGGAGGACGAGCACTTCGGCGTCCGTTTCGCCTTCTTCGGCCAGACCTCGCGCGACGTGCGCATGCGCGTCCTCGAGGGCCGCCGCAGCCGCCTGGAGGAGCGCCTCGCCAAGATGCGCGGCTCCATGGCCCGCACGCGCGAAAAGCTGGACGCGTACACCCTCGAGCTCCAGCGCCACGGCATGGAGTCCGTGGAACGTGAAGTCCGCTGGCTCAACGAGCTGATCGAGAGCGAGCGGGAAGGGCGCGATCACGGGGACCACCCCGGCCAGGACGGTGAGCGCGAGCGCCACCGGCCCGATCCGTCCGACGGCACCACCCCATAACCACCCCGCGACGATGCGGGGTCACGTCGAGAACACACACAGGGAGCAACCGGAATGGGTTCGGTTCGTGTAGCCATCGCCGGCGTGGGCAACTGCGCCGCATCGCTGGTGCAAGGCGTCGAGTACTACAAGGACGCCGCCCCGGACAGCCGGGTCCCGGGTCTGATGCACGTCCAGTTCGGCGATTACCACGTCTCGGACATCGAGTTCGTGGCCGCGTTCGACGTCGACGCGAAGAAGGTCGGCATCGACCTCACGGACGCCATCGGCGCCAGCGAGAACAACACCATCAAGATCTGCGACGTGCCCCCCACCGGCGTGACCGTCCAGCGCGGCGAGACCCACGACGGCCTCGGCAAGTACTACCGCGAGACCATCGTGGAATCCGACGAGTCCCCCGTCGACGTGGTGCAGGTCCTCAAGGACACCCGCGCCGACGTCCTCGTCTGCTACATGCCGGTCGGGTCCGAGGACGCCGCCAAGTTCTACGCGCAGTGCGCCATCGACGCCAAGGTCGGCTTCGTCAACGCCCTGCCGGTCTTCATCGCGGGCACCAAGGAGTGGGCCGACAAGTTCACCGAGGCGGGCGTCCCCATCGTCGGCGACGACATCAAGTCCCAGGTGGGCGCCACCATCACGCACCGCGTCATGGCCAAGCTGTTCGAGGACCGCGGCGTCATCCTCGACCGCACCATGCAGCTGAACGTCGGCGGCAACATGGACTTCAAGAACATGCTGGAGCGCGACCGCCTGGAGTCCAAGAAGATCTCCAAGACCCAGGCCGTCACCTCGCAGATCCCCGACCGCGACCTCGGCGAGAAGAACGTCCACATCGGCCCGTCCGACTACGTGGCCTGGCTGGACGACCGCAAGTGGGCCTATGTCCGCCTGGAGGGACGCGCGTTCGGCGACGTGCCGCTCAGCCTGGAGTACAAGCTCGAGGTCTGGGACTCGCCCAACTCCGCCGGCGTGATCATCGACGCCCTGCGCGCCGCCAAGATCGCCATGGACCGCGGCGTCGGCGGCCCGATCCTCTCGGCCTCGTCCTACTTCATGAAGTCCCCGCCCGTGCAGTACTTCGACGACGTCGCCCGCGACAGCGTCGAGAGGTTCATCAAGGGAGAGGTCGAGCGCTGAGGCGCGGTGCCCTCACGGCGCACCCCCGTCGGCGTCAGCCGGCGCCCGTCCCGACCAGCCGGCCTCGCCCGGCACAGCAGAACAACGGCGGCAGCCCCGGTCCGGTCCCGGGGCTGCCGCCGTTTCCATGATCGCGCACGGGGCGGTCAGCGGTCCACCGGGCGGTCCACCACCCGGTCCACCTGCGTCGTCGTGTGCCGCAGGATCGCCTTGAACTCGTCGCCCACCTTCGGGCCCTTGGACTCCGCCGGCACGAACAGGATCGACACCTGCATGTGCGGCGGCTCTGCGAACCACCGCTGCTTGCCGTCCCAGACGAACGGCGACAGGTTGCGGTTGACGGTGGCCAGGCTCGCCCGCGCCATGCCCTTCGCCCGCGACGTCATGCCGTGCAGGGCCTTGGGCGCCTCGAGACCCACGCCGTGCGACGTGCCGCCCGCCACCACCGCGAGCCAGCCGTCCCCCGGCGCCTTCTGCTGCCGGTAGCCGAACCGGTCGCCCTTGCCCACGGGCGTCACGTCCAGCACCGCGCCGCGGTACTCCGTCGCCCCGTGGTCGCCCAGCCACAGCCGCGTCCCGATCCGCGCCCTGAACGTCGTCTGCGGGAACTGCTGCCGCAGACGCAGCAGTTGCTCCGAGGTCAGATGGCTCACGTACATCGTGTCCAGCGGCAGCCGAGCGGCGCGCAGGCGGTCCATCCACTCGATGACCTCCTCCACCGCGTCCGTCCCGTCCGTGCGGTCCAGCGGCAGGTGGATGGCGAATCCCTCCAGGCGCACGTCGTCGAGCGCCGCGTGCAGCTTCCCGAGGTCCTGCGGGGCCACCCCGTGGCGCCGCATCGAGCTCATGACCTCCACCACCACCCGGGACCCCACCAGGCCGTACACCCCGTCGACCGACGAGGCGGAACGCACCACCCGGTCGGGCAGCGGCACCGGCTCCTCCGTCCGCCGGTACGGCGTCAGGACCAGGATGTCGCCGCTGAAGCGGTCCTTCATGGCCTCGGCCTCGTAGGTCGTGCCGACCGCCAGCATCTCCATCTCCAGCAGCGACACCTCCTCGGACAGCCGGTCGTGGCCAAAGCCGTAACCGTTGCCCTTGCACACCGGCACCAGACCGGGGAAATCGGCGACGATCGACCGCTGGTGCGCCCGCCAGCGGTCGGTGTCGACGTAAAGGGTGAGCGCCATGGCCGAGGAGTGCCTTTCTCTTGTAAACCCTGGTGAAGCCTGTGAGGGGTCAGCGCCGGGACATGTAAATGTCGAGCGCCTTGTGGAGGAGCTTGTTGAGCGGGAAGTCCCACTCGCCGAGATATTCGGCCGCCTCGCCGCCCGTCCCCACCTTGAACTGGATCAGGCCGAAGAGATGGTCGGTGTCCTCCAGCGAGTCGCCGATTCCCCGCAGGTCGTACACGTCCGCCTGGAGCGCGTGCGCATCCTGGAGCATGCGCCACTGCATCGCGTTGGACGGCCGCACCTCCCGCTTGTGGTTGGCGGAGGCACCGTACGAATACCACACATGGCCGCCCACGATCAGCATCGTCGCGGCCGCCACCGCCTCCCCCTCGTGCGTCGCGAAGTAGAGGCGCATCCGGTCGGGGTCCTCCGCGTTCAGAACACGCCACATTCGTTCGAAATACATCAGCGGACGCGGGCGGAACTTGTCACGTTCCGCCGTGATCTCATACAACCGTTGCCACTCCCGAAGGTCGTCGAAACCGCCGCGCACCACGTCCACGCCGGCTTTCTCCGCCTTCTTGATGTTCCGCCGCCAGAGCTGGTTGAAGCCCTTGTGTACCTCGTCCAGCGACCTCCCGCCCAGCGGGATCTGGAACACGTAGCGCGGCTGGACGTCGCCGAACCCGGCGCCGCCGTCCTCCCCCTGCTGCCAGCCCATGCGGCGCAGCCGGTCCGCCACCTCGAAGGCGCGCGGCTCGATGAACGTGGCCTCCACGTCGCGCAGCCGCTTGGCGTCCGGGCTCTGGATGCCCGCCTTCACGGCGGCCGCGTCCCAGCGCCGGATGACCACGGGCGGGCCCATCTTGACGGAGAACGCGCCCTGCTTCTTGAGGTGGTCGAGCATCGGGCGCAGCCACTCGTCCAGATTGGGCGCGTACCAGTTGATGACCGGGCCCTCGGGCAGGTACGCCAGGTAGCGCTTCAGCCGGGGCAACTGCCGGTAGAGCACCAGCCCGACGCCGACGAGCTGCCCGGTGCGGTCGAACCACCCGAGCGACTCCGAGCGCCACTCGGCCTTCACATCCCCCCAGGCGGGCACCTGCATATGGCTGGCCGAGGGCAGCGAGCCGATGTACGCCACATGCTGCTCGCGACTGATGGTCCTCAGGGTCAGGCTCATTCGGGTGGTCCTCCGGCGTCCGTCGCGGGGTATGGCCGGAAGCCTAACGGCGCCACCCCTTCCCCGGGACGCCGCGGTGCCGCGCCGGGGCCGCCGCCACCCGCTGACGCCCGCCCGGCCGAGCGCCCCCCGAGCGCCCCGGCCGAGCCCTTTCGAGCCTCCGGCCGAGCGCCTCGGAGGCCGCCTCGTCCGAGCCGTCAGCCCAGCCAGCCGCCGAAGAGCCCGCCGTGCGCCATTCCGAGGTAGCCGCCGGTCGCGGCGGCGCCCGCGCCGATCACCGTGACGAAGCGCTGACCGGTCGTGGCCGAGATCATCTGTGAGCACGCGCCGGTGAGCACGCCCGCCAGGCCGAACCAGCTGCTGACCACATGCGCACTGTTGAAGAACGAAGCGAAGAAGGCGACGAGCCCCAGCGCGAGAGTCACCGCGGCGATGGTGTTCTCCCTCGGGTGGGGGCGCCCGTCGGTGTTCAGATAGGTCATGGGGTTCGCTAGCAGAGCCATGGGACACCTCCAGCGCTCCGAGTACCCGAGGTGTCCGGATTGCTACCTCATCGGGCCCGATCCACCCGGATTTCTACCGGGCGCCCCCCTGCGGGTACGGTGTACAGTCCGCGCCCCGCACAGGCGTCCCACGCCACGGGGCCGGAGCGCATCACGACCCTCCTGCCACGGAACGCCCGTGGCCGCCGAGTCCAGAGGAGGTGGGTTTTCGCATGCGTCACTATGAAGTGATGGTGATCCTCGACCCCGAACTGGAGGAGCGCGCCGTCGCTCCCCTGATCGAGACCTTCATGTCCGTCGTCCGCGAGGGCAACGGCAAGGTCGAGAAGGTCGACACCTGGGGCCGCAGGCGTCTCGCCTACGAGATCAACAAGAAGCCCGAGGGCATCTACTCCGTCATCGACCTCCAGGCCGAGCCGGGCATCGTCAAGGAACTCGACCGGCAGATGAACCTGAACGAGTCGGTCATGCGGACGAAGGTCCTCCGTCCCGCCACCCACTGAGCCACCGGCCGGCGGGTCCCAGGGACACCGAGGAGCACGGCCGATGCCGCTGCTCAGGTCACGGCTGATGTCACTGTCAGTGCCATCCGTCATCATCGCAGCAACAGTCAGTTAACCCGCGCCGAGAGGTACCCCCAATGGCAGGCGAGACCGTCATCACGGTCGTCGGCAACCTGGTCGACGATCCCGAGCTGCGCTTCACCCCATCCGGTGCGGCGGTCGCGAAGTTCCGTGTCGCGTCCACGCCGCGGCTCTTCGACCGCCAGACAAACGAGTGGCGGGACGGCGAGAGCCTCTTCCTGACCTGTTCCGTCTGGCGGCAGGCCGCGGAGAACGTCGCGGAGTCGCTGACCAAGGGCACCCGCGTCATCGTGCAGGGCCGGCTCAAGCAGCGCTCGTACGAGGACCGGGACGGGGTCAAGCGCACGGTCTTCGAGCTGGAGGTCGACGAGGTCGGCGCCAGCCTGCGCAGCGCGACCGCCAAGGTCACCCGCGCCGCCGGGCGCGGCGGCCAGGGCGGCGGTGGCGAT
>NZ_LAVK01000015.1 GCF_001083795.1 Streptomyces sp. SBT349 | reverse complement strand
ACCCTCAGCATCACCCCCACTATTCCCACAGTGAAGGGACGCCCAAGCGATGAAGTCCTCGATCCCCGGCCTGCGCGTGCTCGTCGTGACCACGACGGCCGTGCTGGGTGTGCTCGCCACCTCCGTGGTGGCCCTGGCGGACCCCGGAGCCCAGAACTCACCGGAGGGGGCGCGCGACCGGCCGTCGTGCGACTCCTCGGTGCCGTTCGCCTCGGGCACGGACGGCTATGACACGTTCCGCATCCCGGCCGTGGTCGCCACCGCGGACGGCGCGCTGCTCGCCTTCGCCGAGGGCCGGGTCGGCGGTGCCGGTGACACCGGCAACATCGACGTGGTCGCCAAGCGGTCGAAGGACGGCGGCTGCACCTGGGGCGAGCTGAGCCTCGTGGCGAGCGGCGGGGGCGACACCCGGGGGAACCCGGCGCCCGTCGTCGACCCGGAGACCGGCCGCGTGGTGCTGCTCACCTCGTTCAACAGCGGCCAGGTCACCGAGGCGCAGATCATGCGCGGCGAGGTCACCCCCGAGCAGAGCCGCCGCGTCTTCATGCAGACGAGCGACGACCACGGCCGGTCGTTCACCAGTCCCCGCGAGATCACCGCGGACGCCAAGCTGCCGCACTGGCGCTGGTACGCCACGGGTCCCGGGCACGCGGTGGCGCTGACCCGCGGCGAGCACGCGGGACGCCTGGTCGTTCCGTCGAACCACTCCTCCGCGCCGCCCGAGGGCTCGGCCGACACCGGCCAGGAGGCCAAGTACTACGGCGCGCACGCCCTGTTCAGCGACGACGGAGGGGAGACGTGGGAGATCGGGTACATCGACGACAGCTACGAGGGCGTCAACAACTCCAACGAGTCCATCGCCGCCGAACTGCCGGACGGGCGCCTGTACTTCAACACCCGTGACCAGAACGGCACCAGCGCGGGCAACCGGCTGGACTCCTACTCCTCCGACGGCGGCGAGACCCTGGACCGCGACTTCGCCGTGCAGACCACGCTGAACGACGTGCCCGTCGTGCAGGCCACCGTGCTGCAACTGCGCGGCCACCACGCCCCGTTGCTCTTCGCGGGTCCGTCCGATCCGACCGCCCGCAGGTCGCTCGCCGTGTGGCGCAGCGACGACGCGGGACGGTCGTTCAGCCGGGTGGAGACCCTCTCCACCCAGCCCGCGGCCTACTCCGACCTGGTGCAGTTCGGACGGCACGGGGTCGGCGTGCTGTACGAGACGGGCGTGGACGGCCCGTACGAGTCCATCGAGTTCCGGCGGCTGTCCGGGCGGCTGTAGCCCGGGCGGACGCCACCAGCGCGATCGACGGCCGCCGGGCTGTCCCCTCCTGTCGCTCCTCCTACCGGAGCAGCCCGGCGGCCGTCAGGTGTGTGGCGACCCGGTCGGTCTCCGCCTCCGAGAGCGGGATCTGCGGCTCGGCCGTGGTCGCGTGGTCGATCACGCCGAGCAGCCGCAGCGCCTGCTTGAACGCTCCGATCGCCGCCGAGCCCCGGCCCATCCGGGTCGGCGAGCCCTCGTGGACGATGGAGAACGCCGAGCACAGGCGCTCCTGTTCGGCCCTGGCCGCGGCCCAGTCGCCCGCCGCGCAGTACCGGACGATGCGCACGTATCCGGCCGGGTCGACGTTCCCGAAGCCGGGTACCACTCCGTCCGCGCCCATCATCAGGGCCGCGTCCACGAGCAGTTCGGACCCGGTGAGCACGGAGAACCGCGGCACGCGGGCCATGATCACCTGGCGCAGCCCGTCGTGGTCGCCGCTGGAGTCCTTGATCCCCGCGAGCACCCCGTCGGCGGCGAGGGCCAGCACGGTGTCGGGGCTGAGTTTGGTGTGGACCGCGACCGGCAGGTCGTAGGCGAGGACGGGCGCGCCGGTCTCCTGCGCCAGGAGCCTGAAGTGCCGGTCGATCTCGGCGGGGTGGGTGCGGGTGTAGAACGGCGCGGTGGCGACGATGCCGTCCGCGCCCGCCTTCAGGGCGGTGCGCGCGTGGTCGAGGACGCGCGGGGTGGTCATGTCGATCGCCCCGGCCAGGACCGGCACCGCCCCGCCCACGTGCGCGGTGACGGTCTCGGTCACCGTGCGGCGCATGCGGTCGGTGAGGAACGCCGCCTCCGAGGTGGAGCCGAGGACGAACAGCCCGTCGACGCCGGCGCCCGTCAGGTGGTCGACGAGCCGGATCAGCGAGGCCGTGTCGACCTCGCCGTCCGGGGTGAGCGGGGTGCACAGGGGCGGGATGACGCCGGTGAGCCGATCGGACAGGCTCATGACCCGTCCTTGCCGGGGGTGACACCGGCGTGGGCATGGGCGTCGGCGCCGGCTCCAGCGCCGGAGCCGGCCTGGACGACGAGGTCGCGGGTGGACTCGCCTGCGGAGACGGGATGATGACAGCGGAATCGGTGCATGTCCTCAGTCTTCCCACTGTTGGCGGTGAAGTCGGGCATCGACTCGGCGCACCGGGCGTCGGCCTTCCAGCAACGGGTGCGGAACGGGCAGCCGCTGGGCGGGTGCACGGCCGAGGGCACGGGCCCGACCAGCGGAATCGGGTCGATCGGGTCGAGCAGTCCCGGCGTCGCGGAGAACAGAGCGCGCGTGTACGGGTGACGGGCGTGCGCGGTGACCTCGGACGCCGGGGTCTCCTCCACGATCCTGCCGAGGTACATGGTGATGACCCGGTCGCTCATCCGGCGCACGGTCTGGATGTCGTGGGAGACGAACACCAGGGCCAGGCCCAGGCGTTCCTTCAGGTCGAGGAGGAGGTTGAGGATCTGGGCGCGGACGGAGACGTCCAGGGCGCTGGTCGGCTCGTCGGCGATGACCAGCTCCGGTTCCAGGGCGAGCGCGCGGGCGATCGCCACGCGCTGGCGCTGGCCGCCCGAGAGCTGTCCCGGCAGCGCGTCGGCCACCCGCTCCGGCAGGCCGACCAGCGCCATCAGCTCCCTGACCCGCGCGTCGCGCTGCGCCGGGGTGCCGCGGCGGTGCACGTCGAGCGGGTCGCGCAGCACGCGGCGCACGGGGAGGCGGCGGTTGAGGGCGGTGGCCGGGTCCTGGAAGATCATGCCGATCCTGGTGCCGACGGTCTCGCGGCGCTCGGCGGGACCCATGGTCCACAGGTCCCGGCCCCGGTAGGAGACGGTGCCCCGGGTGGGGCGTTCGACGCCGACGAGGACGCGGGCCAGCGTGGACTTGCCGCAGCCGGACTCGCCGACCACGCCGACGGTCTCGCGCGCGGCGATGGTCAGGTCCGCGCCGGTCAGCGCGTACACCTTGTCGGAACGGAACAGGCCGCCGGTGCGGGCGGAGTAGACCATGTGCGCGTCGTGGACGGTCATGAGGGTCACCGCGCGGCCTCGCTTTCTTCGTGCGCGTCGTCCGCGACGGCCGCCGGGTGGTGGCAGGCGACGGCGTGGAGCCGTCCCGGCGCGCGGACGTCGGGCAGGGGCGTCCCGCAGACCTCGGTCGCCACCGGGCAGCGGTCCGCGAACCGGCAGCCGCTGGGGAAGTCCGCGGGCGAGGGGACGACGCCGCGGATCTGGGTGAGCCGCTGGGCGGCCGATTCGAGGGAGAGCACGGAGCCGAGCAGACCCCGCGTGTAGTGGTGCGCCGGGTGCTCGACCAGGTCGGCGGTGACGCCGGTCTCGACCAGCTGCCCGCCGTACATGACGACGACGCGGTCGGTGACGTCGGCGACCAGCGCCAGGTCGTGCGAGACCAGGACGAGGGCGAAGCCCAACTCGGCGCGGAGCCGCAGCAGCAGCTCGATGATCTGCGCCTGCACGGTGACGTCCAGGGCGGTGGTGGGCTCGTCGGCGACGATGAGCCGGGGGTCGCGGGAGAGCGCCATGGCGATGAGAACGCGCTGCCGCTGGCCGCCGGAGATCTCGTGCGGGTAGCTGCGCAGGATGCGCTCGGGGTCCAGGCCCACCAGTTCGAGAAGCTCGGCGGGGCCCCGGCTGCCGCCGCGCCGCACCAGCTGCTTGAGCTGGGCGCGGATGGTCATGGCGGGGTTGAGGGAGGAGAGCGCGTCCTGGTAGACCATCGCCATCTCGTGGCCCAGGAGATGGCGGCGGGCGCGGGGCGACAGCCCGGTCAGCTCGCGGCCGTCGAACGTCACGCTGCCGCCGACGCGGGCGCCGCGGGGCTGGAGGCCCATGACGGTCAGGGCGGTCAGCGACTTGCCGCAGCCCGACTCCCCGACCAGGCCGAGGACTTCGCCGGGCCGGACGTCGAAGCTGACGCCGTCCACGATGTCCTTGCCCTCGTGGGCGCGGTCGAAGCCGATGGTCAGGTCCCGGACCGAGAGGACCGGTTCGCCCTCGACCGGGGGGCGCGCGCGTTCGCGCAGCCGCTGTCCCGCCTCGGCCAGGCCCGGCAGGGCGAGCACCTCGCCGGTGGCGGCGGTGGCGGCGCCGCCTGTGGCGCCGGTGGCGGTGGGCTTGGCGAGGGAGGTGGCGCGTTCGGCCTGCTCCGGGACGGCGGGAACGGCCGCCGGGGTTTCGGGAGCCGCCGGCGCGCGCAGGCCGCGCGCGCGGGGCGCGGCCCAGGCGTCGGAGACCCCCTCGGAGAGGACGTTGAGCGCCAGCACGGTGATCAGCATCAGCAGGCCGGGGAAGACGGTGGCCCACCAGCCGCCGAGCAGCACCATGTTCTTGCCCTCGGCGATGACGCTGCCCCACGAGGGCTCCGGCGGGCGGACGCCCGCGCCGATGAACGACAGCGACGCCTCGAAGACGATCGCCTCGGCCACCATCACCGTGCAGAACACCAGCACGGGCGCGGCGCAGTTGATGGCGACGTGGCGGATCAGGATGTGCGGGGTGCGGGCGCCGATGACGCGCTCCGCGGTGACGTAGTCCTCGCCGTACTGCGCCATGACGTTCGCCCGGACCACGCGCGCGATGGGCGGCGTGTAGAGGAACGCGATGGCGCAGATCAGCACGGGGATGCCGCCGCCGAAGACGGAGATCAGCACGGCGGCCAGCGCGATGCCGGGGAAGGCCATCACGATGTCGAGGCCGCGCATCAGCGCCTCGTCCACCGCCTTGCGCGAGGTCGCGGCGATCGCGCCGAGGACCGCGCCCACCGCCAGCGCCAGCAGCGTGGCGCCGAGCCCGATGGCCAGCGACCAGCGGGCGCCGTGCATCAGGCGGCTGAGGATGTCGCGGCCGAGGCTGTCCTGTCCCATCCAGTGCTCGCCCGAGGGCCCGTCCGAGCTGCCGGACTGGGCGTACGGGTCGTGCGGGGCCAGGGCGGGCGCGAGCAGCGCGGTGAGGACGACGACGGCCAGGACGCCGAGCGCCACCCGGGACAGCACGGGAAGCCGGGTGAACCACTTCATGCGGCGCTCCTCAGCCGTGGGTTGACCAGCAGATAGAGGACGTCGATCACCAGGTTGACCACCACGAATCCGGCCGCCGTGGTGAGGACGACGCCCTGGACGACGGCGGGGTCCCCGTTGCGCACGGCGTCGATCATCAGCTTGCCCATGCCGGGCAGCGAGAAGATCGTCTCGATGACGACGGCGCCGCCCAGCAGGTAGCCGACGCGCAGGCCCAGCACGGTGAGCGGGTTGATGAGCGCGTTGCGCAGGACGTTGCGCCCGACCACGACGACCGGCGGCAGGCCGCTGCCGATCGCCGTGCGGACGTAGTCGCGGTCCAGCTCCTCCACCACGGCCGTCCGCACGATGCGGATCAGCTGGGCGGCGACGGGCAGCGAGAGGGCGAGGGCGGGCAGCGTCATGGCCTCCAGCCAGCCGGTGAACGAGTCGGCCGGGTTGACGTAGCCGCCGGTGGGGAACCAGCCGAGCTCCACGCCGAGGTACTGGATCATCAGCAGCGCCAGCCAGAAGCTGGGCGCCGCGACGCCGGTCAGGGACACGACGCGGATGATCTGGTCGGGCAGCCGGTCGCGGTAGATGGCGGCGGTGACGCCGAGCACCAGGGACAGGACGATGGCGATGCCGAGCCCGAGGAACGTCAGCTGCATCGTCAGCGGCAGCGCGGTGGTGACCTGGTCGACGACGGGCGCGCGGGTGAGCACGCTGATGCCCATGTCGCCGGTGACCAGGTCGCCCACGAAGTCGACGTACCGCACCGGCAGCGGGTCGAGCAGGCCGTTGTCCTCGCGGAACTGGTGGAGCTGCTCCTGGGTCGGGTTGGCGCCCTGGAAGTAGGCGGAGGCCGGGTCCATGTCCGAGAACCGCATGACGAGGAAGACGAAGAGGACGATGCCCAGCATCAGCGGAACGAGCAGGAGGACGCGCCGCAGCAGCATCCGCAGGACGATCATCACGAGGAGGCGGCCCTTGCCTGGAGCACGTTGATGCCCGGGTACGCCTGGGCGCGGATGCCGGTGATGCGGGTCGGGTCCCAGGCGGTGAGCAGCTCGGTGTGGACGATCGGGTAGAGCACGGCGTGCTCGGCGACCAGGTCGAGGTACTGCTGGGTCAGCTCCAGCTTGGCGTCCGGGTCCGGCTCGCTGCTGGCCTCGTCCATGCGCGCGAACAGGTCCTCGGCGTCCGCGCTCTGCTCCCAGCGCGCGTACTGCATCCACAGGCCGTCGGCCGTGTAGTTGTAGCGCATGATCAGGTCGGCGTCGAGGCCGAACTGGTTGGGGTTCGAGACGGCGGCGACGACCTGGTAGTCCTGGTTCTGGTCCATCTTGGTGAAGAGCGCCGAGGTCTCCTGCGGCTCCAGGGTGGTGGAGACGCCGATGGCGTCCCAGGACTCCTTGATGGTGGGCAGGCAGTCCACGAGCCAGCTGACGTTGACCGACATCAGGTTGACGCTCAGGTCGGTGACGCCCGCCTCGTCGAGCAGCTGGCGGGCGCGGTCGGGGTCGTACGCGTACACGGTGCTCGCGGGCCGGTGGGCCGGGTTGTCCTCGTTGAGGAACGAGGTGGCGGGGGCGCCGTAGCCGCGCAGGCCGACCTCGATGAGCTGGTCGATGTCGATGGCGTACAGGAGCGCCTGGCGGACGCGGACGTCGTCGAACGGGGCGTTGGCCGTGTTGAACATGATGAAGGCATGGTTCATGCCCGCGCCGCCCTGGACCTCCAGGCCGTCCTCGGTGAGCTGGTCCACGTTGGCGTAGGGGATGTTCTCGGCGATCTGGGCCTCCGCGCTGTCGCCCGAGATGCGGGCGACGCGGGGGGCCGCGTCCACGATGGAGAGCCAGTTCATGCGCTGGAACGCGGGCGGGCGGGGGCCGTTGTAGCCGTCGAACGCCTCGAAGGTGGTGTTCGACCGGGGCTGGTGCGAGGCCAGCGTGTACGGGCCGGAGCCGACGGCGAGCCCGCCGGTGGCCTCCTCCCAGGCGCCCTCCTCGCCGAAGACGTGGCGCGGCATGATCTTGGCGATGCCCAGGCGCTGCGCGGCGTCGGGGAAGGCGTAGTGGAACTGGAGCTCGACGGTCCGCTCGTCGACCTTGGTGCACTCGCGCAGCCAGGTGTGGAAGAACGACCTGGCCAGCGTCCTGGCCTCCGGGTCCAGGATCCGCTGGAACGTGAAGACCACGTCGTCCGCGGTCACCGGCTCCCCGTCGTGCCAGGTCGCGCCCTCGCGGAGCGTGAAGCTCCACGTGGTGGCGCTGGTGTCGGCGGGCAGGGCGGTGGCCAGCGCGGGGTAGGGCTCGCGGGTGATGGGGTCGGTGTCGAGCAGGCCCTCGTAGATGTGCTGGATGGCGGCCATCGAGAACGCCGAGGCCGTCTGCGTCGGGTCCCAGCTCTGGTCGTTCCCGTATCCGATGACCGCGGTCAGCTCATCCAGGCCCTCGCCTCCCTCCCCACTGTTGTTGGTCGACGCGGGACCCGAACAGGCGCCCACCGTGGCGGTGACGACACCCGCCGCGCCGAGCGCACCGGTGTACTTGAGAAAGGCCCTGCGGTCGAAACTGCGGCTCACGACGCCTCCAGCGCTGCTCCCGGGAGGTCCTACGTTCTACCTCCTCCTAGGCGAACGTAGGAGGATGCCGCGAGAGAGGTCAAGACCTGTGCGACGACTGTCAACGGACCAGACATCCCATGTCCTATCTCCGATGGCAGAATGTGAACTCAGGGTCAAGAGTTGGTGATCATCAATCCGGGGGGAAGGAAGAGGCAGCCATGGCAGCCCGCCGCATGATGTCCGACGAGGTCCAGGAGCAGATCAAGAAGCTCATCCTGCGCCGACGGCTGGCTCCCGGGGACCCGCTGCCCACGGAGAGCGAGATGATGAGCCTGTTCGGCGTCAGCCGGAACTCGGTGCGCGAGGCGCTCAAGGCGCTCCAGGCCGTCAGCATCGTGGACATCAGGCACGGCTTCGGCACGTATGTCGGCTCGCTCAGCCTCGACTCGTTCGTGGACGGCATGGTCTTCCGCGCGGCGGTCCGCCACCGCAGGGGCGAGGCCAGCCTGTACGAACTGCTGGAGGTGCGCGAGGCGTTGGAGGCGGGCCTCATCGGCAGCGTGGCGGGTCAGCTCCCGCAGGGCGACCTGGAGACGCTGCGCGGGCTGGTGAGCACGATGGAGCGCGAGGCCGCGATCGGCCGCGTCACGGCGGCCACGGACCGCGCGTTCCACCTGGCCCTCTACCGCTCCCTGGGGAACCACCTGCTGAGCGAGGTGCTGGACGCCTTCTGGGCCGCGTTCCACCGGGTCCGCGAGGAGCTGAAGGAGGACCGGCAGGACCCCCGCGTCACCTGCGACAGACACCAGGACGTCCTCGCCGCCCTCGAAGCCACGGACGGCCCGCGGGCGGCGGAGGCGATGCGGCACCACTTCGCGGGGATTCGCCAGGTGCTGTCCGAGAGCACCAAGCCGGAGGCGGCGGCCAAGGCGCCGGAGCGGTCCGGCTGACCGCGCCGTCACGTGCCCTCCCGGGCGGTCAGGTGGCCTCCCGGGCCGCGTCGCGGCGGGCCGCCGTGCCTCTCGGCGCGGCGCCGGGGGGCGCGTCGTGGCCGGTGGACCGCGTCAGCTCCTCCAGGCCCTCGGCCAGATAGCCCGTCCACGCCAGGGTCTCGTCCTCGATCAACTCCTGTACCTCGGAGCGGAGTTCGATGGCGATCCGGGTCAACATGGCCGCGTCCGCCTGGGTGGGGACCTCGGGCAGCGCGCCGAACGCCGAAGTCCAGCGCCCCTGCGCCTCCTTGAGCGCGCGCTGAAGCGCCAGCTCCGTCCGGACGAACCGCGTCCACGACGAGGAGAACCCGAAGATCCGGTCGAACAGCACGCACCCGGCGCCCAGCGCGAGGAAGACGAAGCCCCACTCGGCCTCGATGGTCCCCGGCGAGACGCCGTGCACCAGAGGCGCCACGCCCCCGGCCACCCCCAGCGCGGTCGCCGTCGCCCGCAGCACGCGCGACCACCGCGAGGGCCCCTTCCGCCGCCGCAGATACCAGGTGATGGCGGCCACGGCCTCCTCCTCCGCCTGGCGGAACAGCGCGAGCGCCGCCCGCGTGCCGGCGTGCGCCGTCTCGTTCTCGCCGAGCAGCTCGACGGTGAGATCCGGGCCCCGGCGTCTGGAATTCCGCATGGTGCTCCCCCTCGGACTTTCATGGCCGCCCTCGCGCGGCGGATGAACGCTCTCGCGGTCATACCCGGGCGGCACGGGCCGGACTCGTCGGCCGGGAACCGGTCGCGGAACCGCCCTGTAACGACTCTGCTTCCGAATCCGCCGTGCCGCCGCGAACGCCATGGCGCGCGCGTAAGATCGACATTCTCCCCCACCGTGCGAGCCGAGCCGTTTCCTGTCCTTCGGGAGGTCACCGTGCGCATTCTTCATGTGAGCGACCTGCATGTGCGGCCCACGTGGGAGCCCGATCAGAGCAAACTCATCGCGGCATTCCTCGAAGACGTGGTGGCCCAGCACCAGCACACCCCCATCGACACCGTCATCTTCAGCGGTGATCTCGCATTCAGCGCGGGAGCCGACCAGTTCGCATTCGCGGTCACACACCTTCTCGACCCTTTGCAGCGGGCGTTGGGGCTGCCGCGTTCGCGCGTCGTTCTCGCGCCCGGGAATCACGACATCGACATATCGCGCATCGACCGCTTCTCCGAGGTGGGCCTGCTCCAGGCGCTCACCTCCCGGGAGGAGGTCAACTCCCTGCTGGACGACGCCTCCTCGCTCCAGCGCCATATCGACCGGCTGAGCCCCTGGCTCGCGTTCCACGCCGAGTACTACGGCAAGGACCCGGAGGTGCGCCGCGTCTCCCCGCTGACGGCGGTCCACACGTTCGCCGTCGGCCCGGTCACGGTCGCGGTCGCCTCGCTCACCTCGGCCTGGCGGGCGACGGGGGCGGCCGAGGACGCCGACCGGGCCCATCTCCTCGTGGGCGACCGGCAGATGACCGACGCGGTGAACGCGGTGGCCGGCGCCGACTTCCGCGTCGCCGTGATGCACCACCCGCTCGACTGGCTGGCCGACTTCGACCAGGAGGACGTCCGGCGGGAGTTGAACAAGCACTTCCACGCCCTGTGCACGGGCCATGTCCACGTGAGCGACCCGCGCGGGATCATCGGCCCCCTCGGCACCGTGCTGCACAGCGCCGCCGGGTCGCTCTACCAGACCCGCTCCTACCTCAACGGGTACTCCCTCGTCGACACCGATCCGGCCGCCGCGCCCGGCCGTTACACGGTCCGCGTGCGCACCTACTACGACGCGCGCGACAGCTTCGACGAGGCGGCCAACGTCGCGCACCGCGGCATCGTCGAGGTCGACCTCGGCCCCACCGGCACCGGCGCGCCGCCCTCCGGCTCCGGCGGGCGCGGGGGCGCGGCGCACGCCCGGACGTACGCGGACCTGGCGGCCGAGGCGCTGGTGGAGGAGGTGCGCGAGAAGGCGCTGATCCTCAGCCACGACGTGGACGTGCGCGCCATGGCCGACCTGCTCGTCCCGCCGGCGCTGCTGCCGCTGCCGCTGGAGCAGTACGTCTCGGCCTCGGACCCGGAGGAGGGCAGCAGCCCGGTCAGGCGGGACGACATCCGCGAGAGGTTCGCCGACTGCCGCCACTTCCTGCTGGTGGGCGACGAGTCGAGCGGGCTGACCAGCGCCCTCCAGTGGCTGGCGTTCGAGTCCTACGCGCTCGACTCCCAGTACGCCCCGGTCCTCGTCGACTTCCGCGACATCGGCGCGGGCGGGCAGGGCCTGGCCACCGCGATCCGCAGGAAGCTGGCCCTCGGCGGCATCCCCGCGGGCCCCCGGGACGAGTTGCCCCGCATGGCCCTGGCCATCGACAATGTCGACCCCGCCGCGGAGAAGAAGCTCCAGCGCGTTCTCCGGTTCATCGCCGAGAGGCCGGGGAACACCTACGTCCTCGGCTGCCGCCCCTCGGGCGACGCGGACACGTTCCGCGCCCTCGAAACGGAGCATGGCACCGTCTGCCGCCGTTACCTCGGAATCTTCGGACGGCGCGAACTGCGCAATCTGGTCGAACTGCTGCGCACCGACGACGCGGAGAGCGTGGTGAATTCCGTCCTCACGTTCCTCGAACGGGAGAACCTGCCGCGCACCCCCTCCATGATGGCCGCCCTGGTCTCCATCTACGGACGCGGCTCCTGGTCGGCGGGGGTCAGCGACACGACCGTTCTGGAGACCTATGTGGGAATGCTCCTGGGGCGTAACGACACGACGGAGGACCGCCGTTTCGAGCTGGACTTCCGCGAGCGGCAGGACATTCTCGCCTCGCTCGCCGAGGAGATGATCCTCGGCGGGCGGCACGCCCTCTCCCGCGTCGAGGCGGAGCGTTTCCTCCTCGGCTATTTCGAACGGCTGGGCTGGTCCGAGCCGCCCGGCTCCGTGATCGACTCCTTTGTCTCCCGGCGCATTCTGAGCGAGAACGACCGGAGGGTGAGCTTCCGCCACCGCATGCTCCGGAGCTTCCTCGCGGCGCAGCGCATGGTCGACTCGCCCCAGCTCCGCGCGTTCGCCCTCGCGAGCCCCCTGGCGAACGCGGAGCTGATCCGGCACGCCGCGGCCCTGCGGCGCAACGACGAGGGGCTGCTGCGGGGCGTGGCCGACATCTTCCAGGAGATGCGCTCGCGCCTCGGAACGGAGGGCGACGACCCGTTCTCCCTGATGACGGACAAGGAGGGCTGGGGCGGCGAGGAGGACTACCAGACGTTCATCGACGGATTCGTCCCCGAGGCGGAGCGGCTGGCCGAGGAGGTGGTCGAGGAGGTGGTGGACGCGGAGGACGGCGACGGGCCCTTTGACGAGGACTACGACCTCATGCTCGACGACGTCATGGACCAGCTCGACGCCATCCGCTCGGTGGAGGAGGCCCGGGACCTCGAAAGGGAGCGGCACCGCACCGGTCTTGAGGACTTCCAGGACGCCCTGTCCCTCGTCTCGGCGGTGCTGCGCAACAGCGAGCTGGTCCGCGACCTCACGCTGAAACGGGACGTCCTGCGCGCCGTCCTCAACGGCTACGGCATCATGGCGGCGCTCCTGGCCGGGGAGCAGAGCCTCCAGGGGGAGGCCAGGAAGTCCATCGAGGCCATCCTCGGCGACGCGGAGATGACCGGGGAGGAACGGGAGACGGCCGTCTCCCGCATGCTGCTCTTCGGCCCGGTCATGGCCTCCTTCCACGTCATGTCCCAGGCGCTGGCCAGCAACAAGCTCGTCAACCTCACCCAGGAGGCCCTGCGCGACCGGGAGTTCCTCGCCATTCCCGGGCAGGCGTTCATGGGCGTCCTGCTGATGTACCAGATCGGGGCCGAGGAGTGGATCGAGTGCGCCGCCGCGCTCGTGGAGGCCCACGGGGAACGCCAGGTCGTCGCCGCCTCCATCGGCCTGATCGCCGGCCTCACCTACCTGGACCCCGGCACCGGCCCCGGCAGGGCCCGCGCCCTGGAGCACCTGCTGGCCGACATCGCGATGACCAACGCCCGCTTCCCCAACCCCGCGGTCAGGGGCGAGGCCAGGAACCGCTTCCTCCGCGACCTGAGAACCCGCCGCACCCGCCTCCACCACCTCGGCACGGCCATCCCCCGCGACCCGCTGGCCCTCCCGGACTGAGGGGCCCCGGTCGTACGCCCGCGCGCCGGAAGGAGGCGGGGCGCGCGGAAGCCGGTCAGCGGACGACGTCGAAGACGTTCATCTGGAGGCCGTTGGCGTACGCCTTGTGCTCGACGAGCGTCAGCTTCTGGGTGTCCTTGTCCGTGTCGCTGAACAGACGCTTGCCCGCGCCGAGCAGGAGCGGGAAGACGAGGAGGTGGTAACGGTCGATCAGGCCGGCGTCCGAGAGGTCCCGGTTGAGGGTGGCGCTGCCGTGGACGATGATCGGGCCGCCCTCGGTCTCCTTCAGCGCGGCGACCTCGTCGAGCGACCGCAGGATCGTGGTCTCGCCCCAGTTCGCCACCAGGTCCTCGTCGGTGAGGGTGGTGGAGACGACGTACTTCGGCATCACCTTGTAGGCGGAGAAGTCCTCCATGTCCGGCCAGACCGGGCTGAACGCCTGGTAGCTGGCCCGGCCCAGCACTATCGCGGTGGCCTCCCGCTGCTCCCGGCCCTTGATGTCGTACGCCTCCGGGAGGAACTCCATGTCCCTGAAGGTCCAGCCCGAGTTGCGGTAACCCGGCTCGCCGCCCGGGGCCTCCATGACGCCGTCGAGCGAGACGAAGGCGGTGCTGATCAGGGTGCGCATCGAAGATCTCCTGGGGGTCTCGTGTGCCGGCTCTCGGTTGGATGACCGCGGGCCGCGGAAGAACTCATCGCTCGCGGCCGCCCTCCCGCCGATCCCGCCGATCCCGCCGAGGTACTTCATGCCGGGGCGGACCGCGCAGGCGTCGCCGCACGTAGCCGACGCCTGAACGGCCCCGACGGTGAGCACCCCGGCCGTCGCGCCGCGATGTCGATGTGGACTTCCCTCATGGCCTCAGGGCGGGCCTGCCGGGGACCACCGCCGGGCAGGCCGCGCGGCCCTCGGACCCGCCTCAGCCGACGGCCGGGCTGCGGCGTTCGATCAGGACCACGTCGCGCCACCTGCCGTGGTGGCGGGCGACGCGTTCCCTGGTGCCGATGACACGGAAGCCCAGCCGCTGGTGCAGTGCGAGGCCGGCGGCGTTCTCGGGGAAGATCCCGGACTGCGGCCGTCGACGCCGGGCACGCCTCCGCCCTCACCGGCTTCCGCACCACCGCCGTCGAACGGCACGGGGACCGGCTCGTGCTGGTCGCCGAGGACGGCCGCCGCGGCGAGCCCGTCGACCAGGTCATCGTCCTCACCGGCTTCCGCCCCGACCTGTCCTTCCTCTCCGAGATCCGGCTCGGCCTGGACGAACGGCTCTCCGCCCCGGTCGCGCTGGCGCCGCTGATCGACCCCAACGTCCACTCCTGCGGCACCGTCTACCCCCACGGCGTCAGGGAACTGTCCCACCCCGAGGAGGGCGCCTACCTCGCCGGGATGAAGTCCTACGGCCGCGCCCCCACCTTCCTCGCCATGACCGGCTACGAGCAGGTGCGTTCGATCGCCGCCGCCCTCGCGGGCGACCACGAGGCCGCCGAACGCGTCGAACTCACCCTCCCCGAGACCGGGGTGTGCGGCGGGGCGGGCCTCTTCGACGGCCCGGAGACCCGGGGCGAGGACACGGACGGCGGCTGCTGCGGCACCGGTGGCTGCTGATCCGGGAACGGGCCGCGGCCCGTGGACGCCGACCACCCGTGGCCGCGTTCGTCGTCCAGGAAGTCGGGGCCGGGGCCCGGGCCGAGGTGCCAGTAGGTCCACGCCTGGCCGGCCAACACCGTGATCAAGACCCCGTCCCCGCGGATTCTCACCAGCCTCTGAACGCCCCGGCGTTCAGGAGGGGCGTGGCACGCCGCCGGCGCGGCGCAGGCGGTCGCGGGCGTGGCTCAGCGCGGATTCGACGTCGCGGGTGCCGGTGGATACGCAGAGGGTGTAGGAGACGTCGTCCAACCGCTGCCGGGCCTCGGCGGTGCCCTTCTCGGCGTGCAGGGCCGTCAGGGCCTCGTACTGGTCGATGAGGTGCCGCAGTACGGCGGGATGGGCCATCAGCATGGCGCGTCTCCTTCTGTGACCGGGGGGTCTGGGCTGCGGATACCCGGGTTCCGCCCGGCCACACCGGCGCGGCCCCGGGCGGGTGACGCCCCGTCAGCCGCGGCGCCCCCGGGGCGGCTTCCCGCCGTGCCGGGTGGCCGCGAGGCGTTCCAGCAGGAGCCCCTCCCGGGTGGACCAGGCGCAGATCTCCGCCCGGTGGACCCCGCAGGTCTCCAGGAGCGCCTCGGCGACCAGGGCCCCGGCGAGGGACTGTTCCGCGCGGTGCCGGGAGATGCCGGGCAGTCCGGCGCGGCGGTCGGGGTCCATGCCCGCGAGGAGCGGGATCGCGGTCCTGAGCCGGGAGAGGGTCAGCCATCGCCCGTCGCCCAGGGGCTCGGCCAGGTGGGCCGTGAGCCGGGCGAGTTGCGCGAACGTCTTGGAGCACGCCAGGACCCGGTCGCCGGGCGCGGCCGTCGGCAGGGCGGCCTCGTCGAGGGACCGCCGCAGGAAGTCCCGCGTCTCGGCCAGTCCCCGTTCGTCCGGGACCGCGCCGCCGGGCATCCGGTCACGGGTGATCCGGCGGGCGCCCAGCGGAAGCGAGCGCGCCGCGCGGGGCTGGTCGCCGGTGCCGGAGGCGACCTCCACGGTGCCCCCGCCGATGTCGAGGACGAGCAGCCGGTGTTCGGGGGTGCCCGCCCACTGGCGGGCGGCCACATACGCCAGCCGGGCCTCCTCGGTGCCGGGGAGCACGCGCAGCCGGGTGCCGGTCGCGCGGTTCACGTCCGCGATGACCTCCTCCCGGTTGGGCGCGTCCCGGATGACCGAGGTCGCGAACGCGAACACCTCGTGCGGCTCCACCGGCGGCTCCTCGGCGGCCACCCGGGCGACCGCCCGCCGCACGCTCTCCACGCCGGACTCGTCCAGGCGCCCCTCGTGGTCCAGCGCCTGGTGCAGCCGCAGCCGCACCTTGCGGCTGTACACCTGCTCCAGGCCGGACCCGCGTCGCCGCCGCGCCACCGTCAACAGGGCGCTGTGGCACCCGACATCGAGAACTCCCGCCCGCCGCATCCCTTCTCCTCTCCCTCGGGGGCCGACGGCCCGCCGCCGACCCCCGTCACCGCGTCGTCGTGCCTGTCTCGTACCCCGAGACGTCGCCCATGCGGCCGACGAAGGTGAACTATTTGTGAACGCGTGCGGGGGGAGGGTCTTCCGAGGGCGGCCTGCGGCCGGGGCGTGGGCGCGGCAGGTGTCTCAGGTGCCTCAGGCGTCTCAGGCGCGCTCGCCGTTCTCCGCCCGGATCAGGCGCAGCAGTTCGTCGGCCGCGCGTTCCACCCGCTCGGGGTGGCCGGGGCCCGGACGCATGAGCCGGCCGTCGCGGTCGCCCCATCCGGGCGAGACGTTGTACCGGGTTCCGTTCACCTTGAGGGCCAGCGTCTTGCCGCCGCTGAACCGGACCTTCGACGCCCTGACCCGGCTCGCGGGGGCACTGTCGATCAGGTGGCGGTCCGATCCCAGCAGGTCCAGCATCCCGTTCCGCACGGCCACGAAGCCGTGCTGGGCGATGGGCCGCGCTCCCTTGCCGATGTGCACCTCGTCGAAGACACGTTCTGCGGTCCTGGTCTTGGTGTCCATCCTTACTCTCCTTGACTTCCGTCCCTGGACATCACGGGTGCCCCGGACGAGACGTCACAACCCGGTGAATCCGGACTCGTTGAGGGCGCCGGGGCGAACGGGAACGGCCCCCGGCCGCGCTGTCGCAGCTCGGGGGCCGTCTCGCCGGGCGCCTCGCCCAGGGTCAGGAGGGGGAGCCGCTCTTCGGCCCCGGCACCGCGGCCTCCGCCGCGGCCTCGGCGGCCTCGGCCGCCTCGATCCGCTCCTCGGACCAGCCCTCGTCACGGCGCCGCACGTACTCCAGGACGCGCTTGAGCTCCTTCTTCACCACCGGGGCCAGCAGGTACAGGCCGATGATGTTGAAGACCGCGCCCAGGAAGAGGAAGCAGTCCGACAGGTCCACCAGCGTCCCGAGCGAGAGCAGCGCGCCGGCGATGGTGATGAGGCAGAAGACGCCCTTGTAGAGGTACTCGCTGGCCCGCGACGTGCCGAACAGGTGGGTCCACGCCTTGAGGCCGTAGTAGCCCCAGGTGATGATCGTGGAGAACGCGAACAGGATGACGGCCAGGGTCAGCACCCAGGGGAACCACGGCAGGGCGGTGTCGAAGGCGTCGGACGTGATGGCGATGCCCGGGTCGCCGCCCGCCTCGGCTATGCGCTCGGCGGCGGCCGGGTCGCCACCCCCCGCGGCGGTGTCGCGGGCCGCGTTGTAGAGGGGGCCGCCGGCGATGATGATCGTGAGCGCCGTCATGGTGCAGATGACGACGGTGTCGACGAACGGCTCCAGCAGCGCGACCAGGCCCTCGCTGGCCGGGCGCTTGGTCTTCACCGCGGAGTGGGCGATGGGCGCGGAGCCGATGCCCGCCTCGTTGGAGAACGCGGCCCGGCGGAAGCCCTGGATCAGGGCGCCGATCACGCCGCCCGTGACGCCCTCGGGGCTGAACGCGCCGCTCACGATGGTCCCGATGGCGTCGGGGACCGCGTCCACGTTGAACCCGATGACGATCAGGCACGCGGTGACGTAGACGAGGGCCATGGCGGGGACCAGGCGGCTGGTGACCTGGCCTATGGACCGGATGCCGCCGATGATGACCAGGCCGGCGAGAACGGCGACGACCACGCCGAACAGCAGGGCCCCGCCGGAGCCGGTGAAGAAGTCGGTGTGGTCGTCGGTGACGGTGGTGAGCTGCTCCAGGCTCTGGTTGACCTGGAAGAGGTTGCCGCCGACGAAGCCGAAGAAGAGGATCATCACGGCGGACGCGAACGACAGCACCGTGCCCAGCCGGGCCAGTCCGCGCTCGGCGAGGCCCTTGCGCAGGTAGTACATCGGGCCGCCGGAGACCCGGCCCTCCGCGTCGATCTCCCGGTACTTCACGCCCAGGGTGCACTCGACGAACTTGGTCGCCATGGCCAGGAGGCCGCACAGGATCATCCAGAACGTGGCCCCCGGCCCGCCGATGGAGACCGCGATCGCCACGCCCGCGATGTTGCCCAGGCCCACCGTCCCGGAGACGGCCGAGGTGAGCGCCTGGAAATGGCTGATCTCGCCCGGCGCGTTCTCCTGCTCGTACTTTCCGCTGACGAACCGCACCGCCGTCCGCAAATACCGGAACTGCACAAATCCGAAATACGCCGTGAAGATCAGACCGGCGAGCACCAGCCAGCCCACGATGATGGGGAAATCCGCGTCGAATACGCGGACGTCGTAGAAGACGATATCGCTCAGAAACTCGGTGACCGGCTCGAAGGTGTCGTTGACGGCCTCGTCGACGGTGTCGGTCCAGGACTCATTTGCCACGGTGCGAAAACCTCTGAAAAGGGGACGGGTCGGACCGCGCGGAAGATCAAACGCACGGAAAAGGACAATCCCGGTTTCCTACCACGGGGACGGCACCCCGTCGAGCGGACCGACTCACATTCCGGAATCAATCCACCATTACCACCACGTCATCACCGGACGGGCAAGGGTCGCGCCGGCCCCGCCCGGCCCCTCCCGGGGCGCGGGCCGGACGCGTCTTGACGCTTCCTTAGCGCGGAACCGGCATGGATGAGCCCGCCAAGACTGCCGAGGGTCGGCAATGCAGCGGGGCATCGCCCCGGGCAGGATGGAGGCGACGAGAGCACATGAGGGGGTCGTGATGCCGAGCACCGGCAGGTGCCCGGTGTCCGGGCTCCGCGCCTGTGCCGAGGCCGTCGAGGGACGGGTGTGATCGGGGGGTCGGGCATGCGGACGTTCTTCGGGACCGCCCGGGGCGGCGGGGGCCGCCGGGGCGGCCGACGCGACACGGCGCGCGGCCCGCGCTGCCGGGCCGCCTGAACCGCCCACCCACTCCGGCCTCCGGCACGCGCCGAAGCGCACGCGCCCCTTCCCCGTCTCTCCGACTCCCGAAGACCTCCGGAGCGTTTCCGGCTTCGGGTACCTCACCTGCCAAGGGGGTTTTCCATGAATGCCGTCACCGTGGGCATCGGTGCCTGCCTGCTCCTCACGCTGCTCGTGCTTTTCGTCGTCTCGCGGCTGTTCCGCAAGGTGGAGCAGGGCAAGGCACTGATCGTCTCCAAGATGCGGAAGGTCGACGTGACCTTCACCGGGCAGGTCGTGCTGCCGGTGCTGCACAAGGCCGAGGCGATGGACATCTCGGTGAAGGTGATCGAGATCACCCGGGTCGGCAAGGAGGGGCTGATCTGCCGGGACAACATCCGCGCGGACATCCGCATCTCGTTCTTCGTCAAGGTCAACAAGACCGTGGAGGACGTCATCAAGGTCGCCCAGGCCGTCGGCACGGCGCGCGCCAGCGACCGGAACACCCTCCAGGAGCTGTTCCACGCGAAGTTCTCCGAGGCACTGAAGACCGTCGGCAAGCAGCTGGACTTCACCGACCTCTACACCAAGCGCGAGGAGCTGCGGTACCGGATCATCGAGGTCATCGGCGTGGACCTCAACGGCTACCACCTGGAGGACGCGGCGATCGACTACCTGGAGCAGACGCCGCTGACCCAGCTGGACCCGGCCAACGTCCTGGACGCGCAGGGCATCCGCAAGATCACCGAGCTGACGGCCGTGGAGCACGTGCGCACCAACGAGTTCCGGCGCCACGAGGAGAAGGAGATCACCCGGCAGAACGTGGACGCCCGGGAGGCCATCCTGGAGCTGGAGCGCCGCCAGGCCGACGCCGAGATCAAGCAGCGGCGGGAGATCGAGACCGTCCGGGCCCGGGAGGACGCCGAGACGACGCGGGTGGTGGAGGAGGAACGGCTGCGGGCGCAGGGCGCGTTCCTGCGCACCGAGGAGCAACTCGGCGTGCAGCGGGAGAACCAGGCCCGGGAGGTCGCCGTCGCCGCGAAGAACCGCGAGCGGGTCATCGCCATCGAGAACGAGCGCATCGAGAAGGACCGGCTGCTGGAGGTCATCGCGCGGGAGCGGGAGACGGAACTGACGCGGATCGCCGCGTCGAAGGAGGTCGAGGCGGAGAAGCGGGAGATCGCCGAGGTGATCCGCGAGCGGGTCGCGGTGGACCGCACGGTCGCCGAGCAGGAGGAGTCCATCAAGAAGCTGCGTGCCGTGGAGGAGGCGGAGAGGCAGCGGCAGACGGTGGTCATCGTCGCCGAGGCGGAGGCGCAGGAGAGGCTGGTCAAGGACATCAAGGCGGCCGAGGCCGCCGAGCAGTCCGCCGTCCACCGGGCCGCCGAGGAACTGACCCTGGCCGAGGCGCGGCTGAAGACCGCCGACCTCGACGCGCGGGCCAAGCTGCGGCTGGCCGAGGGCGTGCAGGCGGAGGCCGCCGCCGAGGGGCTGGCCGCCGTGCAGGTGCGCGACAAGGAGGCCGAGGTCATCGAGAAGTCCGGTCGCGCGGAGGCCGAGGCCACCGAGGCGCGGATGCGCGCCGAGGCGGAGGGCGCCCGTGCCCAGGCGCTGGCCGAGGCGGAGGCCACCGAGGGGAAGCTCAAGGCGGAGGCGGCCGGCCTCACCGAGAAGGCGGCGGCGATGGCCGCGCTCGACGAGGCGTCCCGCACGCACGAGGAGTACCGGCTGCGGCTGGAGGCGGAGAAGGAGGTCCGGCTGGCCGGGCTGGACGTGCAGCGACAGGTCGCCGAGGCGCAGGCCGCGGTGCTGGCGACCGGTCTGGAGAGCGCCGACATCAGCATCGTCGGCGGCGAGTCGGTCTTCTTCGACCGGCTGATGTCCTCGATCGCGCTCGGCAAGGGGGTCGACGGGTTCGTCCAGAACTCCGAGACGGTCCAGGCGCTCGCGAAGCCCTGGCTGGACGGCACCTCCGGCTTCACCGACGACCTCGGCCGCCTCCTCGGCCAGGTCTCCACGGCCGACGTGCAGAACCTGACCGTGTCGGCGCTGCTGATGAAGCTGATGGGGAAGGACGAGGCCGATCCCGCCGCCCCGCGGCGGCTGCTCGACACGGCGGGCGAGCCGGGCGCCGCCGGCGCCTCCCCCACCGCCCTGAACGGCGGCACCAAGGGCTGACCGGCCCACGGTCCCGGGCCGCCGCCCGGGCGCGGCAGCCCGGGACAGCGCTCCTTCCCGACTCCTGAGAGGGATCCCATGACCACCGGCCTGGACACCGGCCTGGACACCGGCCCGTACGAGGTGCTGCGCGACCGGCTCGCCGCGCGGGCCGCCGAACTCGCCCGCCGCGCCGAGGCGCTCAACGTCCGCCGCGTCGAGCAGTTCGGTTCGACGCGGCTCGAACTCGGCGGCACCCTGCGGCTGCGCACGGAGCACGCCTGCCTGCCCCGCGACCTCGTCTCCGTCGGCGACGCCCTGCTGCTGGGCGTCGACGCCCTCCCCGGACCCGGGCGCCAGGCGGCCGTGGGGGACGTCTTCGCGCTGTACGACCGCGACCTGAACCGGCTGCCCGACGACGCCGTGCCCGGCCTGCTGGACGACCCCGCGTTCGTCCGCGAGTTCGCGGCCCTGTACCGCTACTACCGCCAGGCCCGCCTGCTGCGCCTGCAGCACGTGGACGGCAGGCTGCTGGCCGTCTTCCAGACCGGCGAGAAGGCCGGCGACATCCGCGTGCTGCGCTGGGCGCCGGCCGACGACGGCTCCGCCGCGTTCCTGGACGCCCGCGGCGAACGGGACCATGTCGTCCCGCCCTCTCACGACGTCGAGTGGACCGTGACGACCCGGGCGGACCACGTCCTCGGCCGCCACCCGCACGTGTCCGTCCAGGGCGAGGTCTTCGTCGCCACGGCCGGGGGCGCCCTCACCGTCAAGGTCGAGGACGACACCGAAACGGGCGAGGGGATCCACGCCGAACCGGTCGACGAGCCGCTCCAGTCGCTCGCCGACGCGGACATCGCGCACGCGCGGGTGGGCGCCCTGATCCTGCTGCGGATCCGTCCCTACAAGGAGGACGCCCACCGCTACCTGGTGTTCAACACCCTCACCAGGTCGGTCGTCCGTCTCGACGGCATCGGGCAGGCGTGCCGGCGGCTGCCCGAGGACCAGGGCATCGTCTTCCCCGGCGGCTACTGCCTCGCGACGGGGACGCACAAGACGTTCGACGGCATCGACGCCGCCGATCTGGAGTTCGAGCGCGTGGTGCGTTCGCCCAACGGCGAGGACGTGCTGTTCGCGTTCCACGCGCGGGCGGAGGGCCGGGTCCTGCTGCTGCCGTACAACGTGATCCGCAAGGAGGTCGCGAACCCGCTGCCCTGCCACGGATGGGCGCTGTTCGACGACGGCACGCTCATGGTCCTGCGCGCCGAGCGCGACGAGCCGCGGCGCGTGCACCCCGTCCAGCGGTGGAGCTCCCCGTACGCCTCCGACACGCACGCCGCCGCCCGGCCCGTCGGCACCGGGCCGCTGGCCCGCGTCGGCAACGCCGATCTGGTCCGCGGCATCTCCGACTGCCTGTCCATCACCCGCGCGGTCGCCGGGACCACTCCGACGAGCGAGGTGTACGAGGCGCTGGCCGCCGCCTGCGCGCGCGCCAAGGACTCCTACCACTGGCTGGGCGAGGACGGACTCGGCGCGCTGCTGGACCCGTTGGAGCAGGTGCAGACCACGGCCGAGCAGGTGCTGGCCGAGTTCGAAACCGTCCGGGCGCTGACCCGGGCGGCCGCCGACGCGCTCGACGGGGCCACCGACCGGGTCGCCGCGGTCGTGCGCCGGCTGCGCGGCGAGGCGCCGCGCGGCGCCTCCGCCTGGTTGGCGGGCCTGACCGAACTCCGGCAGGCGCGGGGACACCTGCTCACGCTCAGGGACATGCCCTACGCGGACACCGTCCGCGTCGACGAGGTGGCCGGCGACGCCGAGCGGGACCTCGCGTCCTTCGGGCAGCGCGCCGTCTCCCACCTGGCCCGCGAGGGCGCCTTCGCCGACCAGCACGCGGACGTCGAGCGGCTCCTCGCCGACGCCGGGGCGATCGCCACCGTCGCGGAGGGCACGCCCGTCGCCGCCCGGCTCGACGCGGTCGCCGACCGGTTGAGCGCGGTGACCGAGGTCGTCGCCGGACTCGACCTCGGCGACGCGACGGTCCGCACGTCCATCCTGGAGCGGATCGCCGAGGTGCTCGGCGGCGTCAACCGCGCCCGCGCCACCCTCGACGGCCGCCGCCGGGACCTCCTCGACCGCGAGGGGCGGGCCGCCTTCGCCGCCGAGTTCACCCTGCTCGGCCAGGCCGTCGCCGGCGCGCTCGCGTCCGCCGACAGCCCCGAGGCGTGCGAGGAGCAACTCGCCCGCATGCTGGTGCACGTGGAGAACCTGGAGTCCCGGTTCTCCGAGTTCGACGACTTCCTCGGCACGCTCGCGGACAAGCGCGACGAGATCCACGACACGTTCTCCGCCCGCGGGCAGACGCTCGCCGACGCCCGCGCCCGCCGTGCCGAACGCCTCGCCGACTCGGCCGCCCGCATCCTTCGCACGGTCACCCGCCGGGCCGCCACGCTCGGCGACGCGGACGCCGTCGCCACGTACTTCACCTCCGACCCGATGCCGGCCAAGGTCCGGCGCGTCGCCGACGAGCTGCGCGAACTCGGCGACCGGGTCCGGGCGGAGGAGCTCGACGGCCGCCTCAAGGCCGCCCGCCAGGAGGCCGCCCGCGCCCTGCGCGACCGCGCCGAGCTGTACGCCGACGACGGCCGCACCCTCCGCCTCGGCAGCCACCGTTTCGCCGTCAACACCCAGCCCCTCGACCTCACCCTGGTCCCGGACGGCGAGGGCCTGGCCTTCGCCCTGACCGGCACCGGCTACCGAGCCCCGGTCAGCGACCCGGACCTCGCGGCCACCCGCCCGTACTGGGGCCGGCTGCTGCCCTCGGAGTCGCCCGAGGTCTACCGCGCCGAACACCTCGCCGCGCGCCTGCTGGACGAACACGGTCCCGCCGCCCTCGCGGCGGCCGACCTGCCCGCCCTGGTCAGGGAGGCCGCCGAGGAGGCGTACGACGAGGGATACGAGCGGGGGGTGCACGATCACGACGCGACCGCGATCCTGACCGCGCTGCTGCGCCTTCGCGAGGGCGCGGGGCCGTTGTGCCACGAGCCCGCCGACCGCGCCGCCGCCCAGCTGTTCTGGGCGCACGGCACGACGGCCGGGGACCGGCGGACCTGGACCCGGCGCGCGCAGTCCCTCGCCAGGGCCCGGGACACCTTCGGGCTCACGCCCGCGATCGCCGAGCTGCGGGGCGAGTGGGCGGCGGCGATCGCCGCCTGGCACGGGACGGCCGGCACGCGGGCCGGCTCCGCCGCCTACCTCTTCGACGAACTGACCGGCGGCCCCGACGGCTTCGTCATCAGCTCCGGCGCCCGCGCGCTGCTCGACGCGTTCCGCCGTGCGGTGGGCATGCCGTACGACGAGGATCTCGCCGCCCTCGCCGACCTGGGCGCCCGGCGCCAGCTGGCCGAGGCGTGGCTTACCGCGTACGCCGCGTCCACCGGCACGCCCCTCACCCCCGGCGACCTCGCCGAGGCGGTGGCCGCGGAGCTCTGCCCGGACCTGGTCCGCCACGAGTCCGACGCGCCGTTGACCGGGACCGTGACGGGGCTGCTCGGCAGCCACCCCCGCGTCACCGGCCGCGCGCTCACGATCCGCGTCGACGAACTCCTCGCCCGCACCCGCGCCTTCCGTACCCACGAGGTGCCCGCCCACCGCGCCTACCAGCGCCGCCGCACCGCCCTGGTGGCCGCCGAGCGCAGACGGCTGCGCCTGGAGGAGTACCGCCCGCGGGTCATGTCCGCGTTCGTGCGCAACCGGCTGATCGACGAGGTGTACCTCCCGCTCATCGGCGACAGCCTCGCCAAGCAGCTCGGCACCACGGGCGAGGCGAAGCGCACCGACACCGGGGGCCTGCTGCTGCTCCTCTCCCCGCCCGGCTACGGCAAGACGACCCTGGTGGAGTACGTCGCCGACCGGCTCGGCACGATGCTGGTCAAGGTCAGCGGCCCCGCCCTCGGCCACGCCGTGACCTCGCTCGACCCCGCCGAGGCGCCGAACGCCACCGCGCGCCAGGAGGTCGAGAAGATCAACTTCGCGCTGGAGGCGGGCGACAACACCCTCCTGTATCTGGACGACATCCAGCACACCTCACCCGAGCTGCTGGAGAAGTTCATCCCCCTCTGCGACACGACCCGCCGCGTCGAGGGCGTAAGGGACGGCGAGCCGCGCGCCTACGACCTGCGCGGCAAGCGCTTCGCGGTCTGCATGGCCGCCAACCCCTACACCGAGTCCGGCAGCCGCTTCCACGTTCCCGACATGCTCTCCAACCGCGCCGACGTGTGGAACCTCGGCGACGTCCTCACCGGCAAGGAGGACGCCTTCGCGCTGAGCTTCATCGAGAACGCCCTCACCTCGAACCCGGTCCTCGCCCCGCTGGCCGGCCGCGAGCGCGCGGACCTGGAGACCCTGATCCGCCTCGCCGAAAACGACCCCGCGGCCCACCCCGACCGGCTCGCCCACCCGTACGCGCCCGCCGAGCTGGAGCGGATCCGCGCCGTGCTGCGCCATCTGCTGACCGCCCGCTCCACGGTCCTCGCCGTGAACGCCGCGTACCTCGCCTCCGCCGCCAGGACCGACGCCACCCGCACGGAACCGCCCTTCCGGCTCCAGGGCTCGTACCGCACCATGAACAAGATCGCCCAGCGCGTCCAGCCGGTCATGAACGACGCCGAACTGGCCGCCCTGATCGAGGACCACTACACGGCCGAGGCCCAGACCCTCACCACCGGCGCCGAGGCCAACCTCCTCAAGCTGGCCGAACTGCGCGGCACGCTGAGCACCGGGCAGGCGGCGCGCTGGGCCGAGGTGAAGGCCGCCTACCTCCGCACCCGGTCCCTCGGCGGCCCGCAGGACGACCCCCTCGCCCGCGGGATCGCCGCCCTGGGGCTCCTCGCCGACCGGGTCGCCGCCGTCGAGTCGGCGATCAACCGCGCCGCCGACCCGCGCAACCTGCTCGTCAGGCCGAACGCCCGCCATCCGGCCCGCCCGTAGCGCCCGCGTGAATCCCCGCGACGGCCTTCCATGCGTCCCGCCGGGGCCGGATCCCCCGCGCATGCGCTACAAAGGCGTCAACGACGCGGGGAATCCGGGGGCGCACATGGCGGGGCGGAACGTGTCCGAGGAGTACATCGAGGGGTATGCGCGCATCCTCGCCGACGCCGCCGCGACCGGCCGGCGCCTGACCCGGGAGGAGCTCGACTCGCGCCGTTCCCTGGGGGAACAGGCCGCGGAGGCCGGCCTCGGGCTGCGCGCCCTGGTCGGAGCCCACCTGGCCGCCACGCGGGTCCACTGGCCGACCGGCAACGGCGTGTCCGTGGACAGCGTCCTGGGCGCCGCCGCCCAGTCCCTCGACGCGTTCGCCGAGGGCTACGAACGGGCCCAGCGCCAGGCCGTGCGCCAGGAGGAGGCCACCCGGCGGGAGTTCATCGACGACCTGCTCTACGGCCGCAGCGACCTCGGCCTGCTGGCCCAGCGCGCGGAACGCTACGGGCTGCGGCTGTCGTTCGCGCACGCGGTCGCCGTGGCACACGGCGCGGTCGCCTACGACGAGGCGGACCCGGTGCCGCGCGAGGTGGAGCGTGCGCTGATCGGCCGGTTCGGCGACCGCAACATCCTGCTCACCACCAAGGACGGCCGCCTCGTCTGCGTCGCCCCCGGCGACCAGGACGACGTCCTGACGTACTTCGCCAAGCAGGCGTTCGCCGCCACCCACGGCGGACGGGTGGCGATAGGCCGCCCGCAGCCCGGCGCGGCCGGTGTGGTCCAGTCCTACGAGGAGGCCCTGAACACCCTCGACCTGGCCGAACGCCTCGGGCTCGACGAACCCGTGCTGCGCGCCGCGGACCTCCTCGTCTACCCCGTCCTCACCCGCGACCGGCAGGCCATGGCCGACCTGGTGGAGAGCGCCCTCGGCCCGCTGCGCGAGGCCCGCGGCGGCGCCCAGCCGCTCCTGGACACCCTGACCGTGTACTTCGACGCCGGCTGCGTGGCCACCGAGGCGGCCCGGCGGCTGTCGCTGAGTGTCCGCGCTCTCACCTACCGGCTGGAACGCATCCACAAGCTCACCGGCGCGGATCCCGCCGACCCGGTGCACCGCTACACGCTCCAGACGGCGGTGATCGGGGCCCGGCTGCTGGACTGGCCGGCGAAGCCGTTCTGAGCACCCGGCGGGGCGGCGGCGAGCCGCCGGAGGCGTCGGCCCCCGTCGTCGGCCAGTGGGGCGTGGCCCGGAGCGGGGACGGGGTGGCACGCGAGCACCGTCGCGGGGGCGTGGTACACCGTCAGCCGGTACGTTCCCCGTCCCCGCTTCCGTGCCCGCGGCCGATCCGGCCCGGGCCGCCGGGGCGCCCGAGGAGGTGAGCCCGCATGACCGACGCGCGGCACGACACAGGCCGAGCGGGCGACGGCTGGGAGGGTCCCCGGGTGGCCGACTGGCGGGATACGCGGGACACGTTGCACATGTGGTTGCAGATCGTGGGCAAGATCCGCCTGGCGCGGTCCCCGATGGTGAACCACTGGTGGGGCGCCACGCTCTATGTCACGCCGCGCGGGCTGACGACCTCGGCCGTTCCGTACGGCCGGCGGTTCTTCGACATCGAGTTCGACTTCTGCTCCCACCAGGTGCTCGTCCGGTCCAGCGACGGCGGCGAACGGCGGGTGGCGCTGGAGGCGAAGCCGGTGTCCCTCTTCCACGCCGAGATCATGGCCGCGCTGCGGGAGCTCGACCTGCCCGTGTCGATCAGCACGACGCCCACCGAGGTGGAGCCCGCGATCCCGTTCGAGGACGACCGGACACACGCCGCCTACGACCCCGCGCCCGTCACCCGCTTCCGGCATCAACTGCTCCAGGCCCACCGGGTGTTCACGGACTTCCGCACGCGGTTCATCGGCAAGGCGAGTCCCGTGCACTTCTTCTGGGGCAGCATGGACCTCGCGGTCACCCGCTACTCCGGGCGCCCAGCCCCCGCGCACCCCTGCCGCCTGCCCCACTGCGGCGACTGGGTCATGGTCGAGGCGTACTCCCACGAGGTCAGCAGCTGCGGCTTCTGGCCGGGCGGCGGAGAAGAAGGCGCCTTCTACTCCTACGCCTACCCCGAGCCCACCGGCTTCGCGCAGCACCCGGTACGGCCTGCCGCCGCCGCCTACGATCCCGGCCTCGGGGAGTTCGTCCTGCCCTACGAGGCGGTCCGCACCGCCCCCGACCCGGAAGCGGCACTGCTGGACTTCCTCCAGACCACCTACGAGGCCGCCGCAAACCTCGGCGACTGGGACCGACAGGCACTGGAAGACGACCCCGCCCGCCGCGCCGACCCACGCCGGGGCTCCCCGGCCGAGGGCGCGGGAACCGGTTGATCCTGGAAGGGGAGGAGATGGCGTTGACGTATCGCGCGGTGCAGTTCTCGGAGTACGGCGACCCCGAGGTGCTGGTCAGGGTGCGCGCCGCGGGCGTGAACCCGATCGACTGGAAGGTGCGCGCCGGTGCCTTCGCGGCGACGATGCCCGTGGAGTTCCCCGTGGTGCCGGGCGGCGACGTGGCCGGCGTGGTGGAGGAGATCGGCGACGGGGTGGGTGACCTGGCCGTCGGCGACGAGGTGTTCGGGGCGGTCACCTCCGGTGGCTACGCCGAGCTGGCGCTGGTGCCGGTGGGACAGCTCGCGCGCAAGCCCGAGGGCGTTCCCTGGGAGGTCGCGGCCGGGCTGCCGAAGGCCGTCACGGCGGGACCGCGCGGGTCGTGACCATCGCCGCCCCCGACGCCGCGGAACTCGGGGTGCGGTTCGTGTCCGCCGGTACCGAGGAGCTTCCCGAGCGGCTGGCCGGTGCGGCGGCGCCGGCCGCGAGCGGCGCGTTGACGTTGCGCGTGGCCGGGACGTACGCGCTGGCCGAGGCGGCGCAGGCGCACCGGGAGAGCCAGGGCGGGCACGTCCCCGGCAAGCTGGTCCTGCTCCCTGGCTGAGCCCTTCGGACCAGCGGCGCCCGGGATGCCAGTGACACCACGTCATCCGTTCCCCGCGCGGAAACTCACGGCGAGGTCATGACACGGCGCCACTGCCGGATGAACGCGGCGAGCGCTGAGATCGACACATGCCCTCTCCGGCGGTCATCGACGTCGAACGCCCGGAGGCGCGGCAGCGCACCGACCACTCGCCGCATCTCCCAGGAACAGGTCCTCGCCATGCTCTCCATCGCTCTCAGTGAGCTGCTCCAGATCTTCCGGAACCGGCTGGTGCTGGTCACCAGTTTCATCATGCCCACGGTGGTCTGCGCGTTCTTCGTCCGGCAGCACGAGACCTTCGCGGACCGGGCCGGCCTCGGGTACATCGCGGCGGTGGTGGTGTTCACCGTGGGGGCGTTCGGGCTCTACACCACCACGGTGACCACGCTCGCCTCCCGCCGGCAGAACCTCTTCCTCAAACGGCTGCGCTCCACCGCGGCGGACGACACCGGCATCCTCTCCGGGCTGCTGCTCCCGGCCACCGTCATCGCGCTGGTCCAGGTGGCCGTGATCACGACCGTGCTGGGCGTGGTGGCGAAGGAGCCGGACAGTGCCGTCCTGCTGGCCGTGGCCGTCCTCGCGACGCTGGCCATGATGCTCGGCCTGGGGCTGGCCACGGCGGGCCTGACCAACTCCCCCGAGCACGCCCAGGTCACCACCCTGCCGGTCAGCCTCGGCACCATCGCCGTCGCCAGCTGGGTCGGGCTCAGCGGCACCGGGGAACTCGCCCCGCTCAAGCGGCTGCTCCCCGGCGGCTCGGCCACCGAGCTGATCCTCAACGCCTGGGACGGTGGCGTTCCCGTCGCGGAATCGCTGCTGCTCCTGGGGCCCACCCTGGGCTGGGTCGTCGTCGCCGTCGCGCTGGCCTCCCGGCTCTTCCGCTGGGAGCCGCGCCGCTGACGGCGTCCTGGCGGCGGCCGGTGCCGGGGCCGTTGACACGGGCCCGGTCCGCCCTTACCTTCTGGTCGAAGTCACGGATGCTGATCGAAATATCGGACAACTAGCGGACGCCCAGGTCCGGTGCGCCGACGAACCGGGCCCGGTCCCCCGGAGGTTGCGATGAGGCGGCCGTTATCAGCCCTGCTCGCCGTTCTCGCCCTGCTCACGGCCGTGGCGGGTTTGCCCACCCCCGCGCAGGCCGCCCACCCGGCGCCCGGCTCGGCGACGCGGTACACGATGACCGCGTTCACCAACACCAGCGAGTCGAACATGTACGTCTACGACTCGCCCGACGCCACCGACTTCACCCTCCGGCGAGGACCGGCGTACACCCCGCCCTCCGGGATGATCCGCGACCCGAGCATCTTCCGGCACACCGACGGCTTCTACTACCTGACCTACACCACCCGCACCTGGTCGGCGCCGAGCACGACCATCGGGTTCGCCCGGTCGGCCGACCGCCTCACCTGGACCTTCCTGTACGACCACACGGTCCCGATCAGCGGACTGGCCCGCACCTGGGCACCCGAGTGGTTCGTCGACACCGACGGCAGCGTCCACATCATCCTGTCCGCGTCCACGGCCGCGGGCGGCGAGTACACCTTCCGGCCGTACAAGCTCACCGCCACCACCCCGGCGCTGACCGCCTGGAGCGCCCCCACCGCGCTGAGCGGCATCACCCCCAACTACATCGACACCTTCCTCGTCAGGATCGGCTCCACCTACCACGCCTTCACCAAGAACGAGACGACGAAGTACATCGAGTACGCCACCGCCTCCAGCCTCACCGGCCCCTACACCCTCCAAAGGACCGGCGACTGGGCCGGCTTCGGCGCGGGCGCCGAGGGCCCGGCGCTCGTCCAGCTGGACAACGGCGGCTGGCGGATCTACTACGACGGCTACTCCGCCGGGAGGTACTGGTACAGCGACAGCCACGACGGCTTCGCCACCTGGTCCACCCCCACCGAACTGCCCGGCGTCACCGGAACCGTGCGCCACCTGACCGTGCTCAAGGAGCGGGTCCCGGGCGGTGTCACCCTGCCGACGGACACCGACCGCTCGCTGCGGTCGGCCAACTACCCCGACCGTTACGCCGTCGTCCGCGCCGACGGTCTCGGCTACGTCGACCCGGTGACCTCGTCGAGCACCGCCGCGGAGAAGCGCAGCGCGACCTTCGCCATCGTCCCGGGCCTGGCCGACCCCCACTGCTACTCCTTCCGGGACTCCGCCGGCCGCTACCTCCGCCACCGGGACCACCGGGTCCGTTTCGACGCCGACGACGGCACGGCGGTCTTCGACGGGGACGCCACCTACTGCGCCCGCCCCGGCTCGACGACGGGCTCGGTCCGCCTGGAGTCGTACAACGTCCCCGGCCGCTACCTGCGCCACTACGACTACGAGCTCCGCGTCGACCTCCACCAGGACACGTCCACCTTCCGCGCCGACAGTTCCTTCACGGCCGTCGGCCCCTGGGCGTGACGCCACGCCCGCCGGGCGCCGTGGGAGACGGGGACCCGCCGCCCGGCGAGGCCACGCGCCGCCACGCCCCGGCGGTCCTGGCATCGGTCCCATGACCGGCTCCAGCCCCGATCCCCGCCCGTTCCGGATCGACTTCCCGCAGGCCGACCTGGACGATCTCCACGAGCGCCTGGACCGCACGCGATGGCCCGACGAGCTGCCGGGGGTGGGCTGGGCGTACGGATGACCGCCGCCTTCGCCGAACTGATGAGCCGGCTGGGCTACGAGCGTTACGGCGTCCAGGGCGGCGACCGGGGAGGGATCATCGCACGCGAACTCGGCCGGACGCGGCCCGGGCTGGTCATCGGCGTCCATGCGAACCTCCTGCCCGGGGTGTCGGCGCCCCGGGAGCCGGACGGAGAGGAGCTGGCCGGGCTGAGCGCCTCGGAGCGTGAGCGCACGCTCGCCTCCTGGAGGCGCAACGAGCAGTGGTCGCGCGAACAGGACGGGTACGCGGCCATCCAGTCCACCCGCCCGCAGACGTTGGCCTACGGACTCACCGACTCACCGGTCGGCCAGCTGGCGCCCCCGCGGGGCGGGCACGGGTCACGGCCGGGGAACGGCCTCAGGACGGGGCCGCGCCGACCCAGCGGCGGTAGGCGTCGACGTCCACGTTGCTGCCGCACACGATGGTGACCACGCGTCGGCCGGCGAAGCGCTCACGGTCCTCCAGGACGGCCGCGACGCCGAGCGCGGCCGACGGTTCGACGACGAGGCCGGCGTGGTCGAGGAGCATCCGCATGCCGGCGACGATCGACGCCTCCCGGACCAGGACGGCGTCGTCGGCGACCAGCAGGAGGTCGTCCAGGACGGCCGGGAGGGGACGGCGGCCGGCGACGCCGTCGGCGATGGTGTCGGTCGAGTCGGTGGTGACGACGCGCCGTTGGTGCCACGAGCGCGTCATCGCCGGTGCGCCCAGCGGCTGGACGCAGATCACCTCGACGCCGGGCGCCCGTTCCTTCAGCACATGCCCCACTCCGGTGGCCAGCGCCCCGCCGCCGAGAGCGATCAGGACGGTGTCGAACGAGGGCGCGGCGTCCACCAGTTCCAGGCCGATGGTCGCCGCGCCCTCGCACGTCTCGATGTCCAGGCTGTCCTCGACCAGCCGGACGCCGTCGTGCCGCGCGATGGCCGCCGCCCGCTCGCGGGCCATGTCGAAGTCGCCGTCCACCAGCTCCAGCCCGGCGCCCAGTGCGCGGATGCGACTCAGCTTGGCCGCGGGCGCGAAACGGGATGCCACGACGGTGATGTCGAGCCCCCGGCCGCGACCGGACCAGGCGAGGGCCTGGCCGAGGTTGCCCGCGCTGGCGCACACCGCGGCCCGCGGACCCTGGTCGGCGAGCAGGCTCGCGACCACCTCGGTGCCCCGGGCCTTGAAGCTGCGGACCGGGTTCGCCGTTTCCAGCTTGATGCTCACCGTGCACCCGAGGCCGGGCTCCAGCGCCTCGCAGCGGTACAGCGGAGTGTCGAGAAAGATCGGGTCGATCACCCGGCGAGCCGCCAGGATCCGGGCGGTGTCGAGGCGCGTCTCCTGCACGACACAGCAGCGTAGCGCCGACGGACCGGGACAGAAGGGCGGTCCGGCGTCAGTTCCCCGGCAGCCGCTCGCCGCAGCGGCTGCAGAACGCCGGGGCGACCCCGTCGGGCACCGAGCCGCACGCGGGGCAGAGCTCGTGGAGCCAGCAGGCGCTCTCGCCCCCCTCGGCCTCCGCGGGAACGGCTCGCTCGGTGCCGCGAACGGCCAGGCCCGCCCGGCGCCGGTGGGCGGTGAGGTAGGCCAGCCCGCCGGGCCCGGCGCGCAGGCCGCGGCGGGCGGTGCGCGGCAGCCAGACCAGGGCACCGGCCGTGAGCGGCACCGACCGCGCGTCGTCGAGGAGAACCCCCGTGCCGGCGAGGATGAGCAGGAGCACGTCCAGGTCCTCCTCCCGGTGCTCGTCCACGAAGGCCCCGGCGGGCAGGCGGATCAGGTTGGCGTCGAGTTGCCGAGCCGGCTCGGTAAGGCTCCACAACGCGCCACGCCGCTCCGGGTCGGCCTCGGCGATACGCGCTGTCAGGTCTGCCAGGAGGTGCGCCGTGTTCGCGGGGGACATCGTCCAGGTCCTCTTCCATGTCGTCCAGGTCGTCCAGGTCGTCCAGGTCGTCCATGTCGGCCCCGCTCGGCGCCCTCGGACACCACGCCGGCGCGGAGCTCCAGGCTAGCCATCGGCCCCGGTACGGGGGCCGGGCGACGGTGTGCCCCGTGCCTCGTACTCCCCGTGCGCCCCGGCGTGCGCCCTTGTGGTGCCGCGCCGGGCGCCATGACGATACGACCGCCGCGGGCGGGCTCGGGGAGGGGTCCCGGTCGGCGGCGGCATGCTGACGCAACGGCGCGGCAGCATCGATGAAGGGGGACAACGATGTCCGGCACCCTCGACTGGGACGACTTCCTCGTGGCGTTCCGCCGTGCCGCCGCGCCCCGGAGCGCGAAAGGGCGGCCGAACCGGCGGGTGAAGGCCGGGCAGGTGCTGCCGCCGCTCGTGCTGGCGGTGCCGCACCACGCCGACGCGGTCGACGCGGCACTGCGCTCGTCGCTGCGCCGGTCCACCGGCAACGCCGTGGCGCACGTCGAGGTCGCGCCGCTCCGCCCCGGCGGCGAGCCGCCGGGCTCCGCCTGGCCGTTGGCCATGGCCATCGACCCGGAGGACCTGCGGCAGGGCGTCGCGCGCGCCACCGGGCGGCTGCGGCTGACGAACTACACCCTGATGCGGAACGTCCTCGTCTGGGCCAGGGAGGGATCCGACGCGCCCCTGAGGGACTTCTGCCACCAGCACCGGGGATCCCCCGCGGTGCTCGACGCGCTGGCCGACCCGGAGGGCGCGCCGCCGCCGCCCGCGCCCGGCGGATTGTCCTCGTGGCTGCTGTGGCTCGGCAGCCCCGCGTTCCGCCGGCTGGCCCGGTGGGCGTGGGGGCGGCGCCTGGACCGGCGGCTGCTGCGCGGGACACGGCGGCAGCGCTGGTACGCCCGCCTGGTGGGCGGCGAGGGCCGGATCACGGGCGAGCGCTTCTTCCACCACGTGCAGCGGCGCGTCGAGGAACTGCTGCGGGGCGGGGACGGCGCGCCGCCGGTGCACCGGGTGCCCGAGCTGGAACGGATGCTGCTGCACGCGCTGATGGCCGACCTGAACCGGTGGGCGCGCCCCGGGCGGCTCTCGCCGTGGCGGTACCGGCGGGTGACCAGGTTCGTGTTCCTGTCGCGGCTCGGGGCGGACGACGACGTGGCGGCGTGGCAGCGTTTCCTGGACGCGTTCGCCTCGGCCGGGCGCGAGACGGGCTGCGGGGTGGCGCTGTGGGTGGTGGTGAGCCCGGTGGGGGCCTCGCTCAAGGGCGAGGAGTCCTCGCCGGACGAGGCGGCCGGGCTGCTCCGCGGGGAGCGGAAGTCGGACGGGCGGCGGCCCCTGATCGTCCGGGCCGACGCGGAAACGGTGCCGCCCGCGGCGGATCAGCTGGCGGTGCAGCCGGGCGGCCGGCCCGAGGTGGCGCCCGGCGTGCTGTGCGCGGCGTACGCGCTGAGCCTGGCGCTGGTGGCCGGCTCGCTCTCCGCGCTGGTGTGGCCCGACGACACCGGGTGCCTGGGTGGCACGCACCCGGCGAACGCGGCCCAGCCGCCGCCGACGCGCGCGGTGGACCTGCCGGCGCTGTACGAGCAGGCGCGCGAGCTGATCGCGCGCGAGAACGACCGGGCCGACGAGGCGGCGCGGCGCGGCGAGACGGTGCGGACGCTGGTCCACGTGGCGTCGCGGGTGACCGAGGAGGAGAGCCAGGCCGCGCAGCGGTCCGACGGCGCGGTGCCCGAGCTGCGCGGCATCGCGCTGGCGCAGCGGCAGCTGAACGACGAGGCGGGCAGCGACGACCAGAAGGTGTGGCTGCGGGTCGAGGTCCGTGACGCGGGGCCGCGGTACGAGAACGCGCCCCAGGTGGCGCGGGAGATCGCGGCCGAGGCGGCGGCGGGCTCCGGGATCGTCGGCGTGGTCGGGTTCCGGCAGAGCCGGTACGTGACGCTGGAGGCGATCCGGGTGCTGGGCGAGGCGGGGATCCCCACGGTGGCGACGACGGCGACCGCCGACGAGCTGGCGACCAGCGAGTACTACCACGCGCTGGCTCCGCGGAACAGCCGCGAGGCGGCCATCGCCGTCGAGTTCGTGCGGCAGGGGAACGTCGTGGAGCGCGGCGCCGGGGTCTGCGCGCCGGCCGGCGCCGCGCTGATCGTGCAGGACCCGACGGACCTGTACAGCCGGGGGCTCGGGGACGCGTTCGCGACCGAGTTCGGCGAGCGGGGCGGGAGCTGGCGCAAGCTCTGGTACGCGCGCGACCCGGAGGCCGCGGGCGATGCCGAGGTGCCGCCGGCCGGCCCGAGGGTGACGGAGGTGCGCAGCCTCCAGCGGCTGGCCGACACGGTGTGCGAGCAGGTGCGGCGGGAGCCGGACACGGTGGTGTACTGGACGGCGCGCTCGCGCGAGTTCCAGGGATTCCTCAACGACTTCGGCCCCGCGTCCGGCTGCGAGGGCGAGCAGCTCACGGTGGTCGGCGGCAACGAGCTGACCAACGCCGCGTTCTCCGGGCAGTTCGACAACCCGCCATGGCTGAGGTTCTACTTCTCGTCGCGGACGCTCCCGGCCGGGCACCCGGGGAACAGCGACACCTCGGTGATGTTCCAGCGGGACTACGCCCGGGAGTTCGGCGAGGACGACCTGTGGCGGCACGACGGGCACCAGGCGCTGGCGTACGACGCGTTGCAGGTGCTGGCCGCGGGCATCAACGAGGCGTCGGCGGCGACGGGCGCCCAGGACATCAGCCGCTCGACCGTGCAGCTGGTGCTGCACCGCGGCGTGACGCGGGAAGGGGCCAGCGGGCACCTGGACTTCGGCGTGGGCAGCCCGGCGTCGCGGGACAAGCCGCTGGTGATCCTCCACCACACGGACGTGGGCGCCGAGGCGGTGCTCCACTGCGGCGCGTTCGCCGAGCACACCGGGCAGGTCACCCGGTGGGGCCCGGGGGACGCCCACCCGTGCCCCCGCGACGAGTGAGCCGCGCGCGGCGGCTCGCTCCGCGCCGGGCCGCGATGCCCCGGGGGTTCTCCTAGGGTGCTGGGCATGGACCTCAGCGTGGTAGCAGCCTCCCGAGAAGACGACCGGCCGCCGCTCGAAGCCATGCGGGTCGGCGTGCTCGCCGACCGGCTCGGCTACCGGGAGGTGTGGCTGGGCGAGGGGCCGACCTGGGACGCGTTCGTGCTCGCCACCGCGATCGGCACGCGCACCGAACGGGTCGCGCTGACCGCCGGGCCCATGCCCGTCTCGGTGCGGGACCCGGCGAGCATCACGCGGGGCGCGGCCGGTGCCGCCGCGCTGGTCGGGCGCCCGGTGGGGGTGGCGCTCGGGGCATCGAGCGTCCGTGTCGTCGAGGAGGTGCACGGCCGCTCGCGCGCCGGGGTCGCCCGCGCGCTCGCGGACAGCGCGGCGGCGGTGCGTGCGCTGATGGGTGAGGGGGTGGCCGAGTGGGGCGGCGGCTTCCGGCGCCGTCTGGGGCCGCCCGGCGGGCCGTTGACGGTCGCCGCGTTCGGCGAGCGCGCCATCGCCGTGGCGGCGGAGCACGCCGACCGGATGGTGCTCGACATGGTCTCGCCCGAGCAGGTGCGGCGGCTGCGGGCCTCGCTCGACGCGGCGACGCGGCGCCTGGGCCGTCAGGACCCGCCCCGGCTGGCCGCCTGGCTGCCGGTGGCCGTGGACCCCTCGGCCGACTCCTACGCGCACATCCTGAGCGGCATCGCCGGCTACCTCACGGTGCGCGGCTACGCCGACGTCCTCGCGGGCGCCGGCTTCGCCGAGGCCGTGGAACTCGCCCGCGCCGGCGTGCCGTTCGAGCGGCGGGTGGCCGCGTTGCCGCGCGAGGCGGCGAGCGTGCTCGGCCTGGTCGGCGACGAGGCCACCGTTCGCGCCCGGATGGAGACCTACGCCGAGGCCGGTCTCGACGAGATCGCCCTCGTCCCGGCCACCCTGGGCGACCCGGACGGCCGCCGCACGCTCACCGCCCTCGCGCCCGGCTGACGCGCCCGCCGGGCGGCGCGGTGCCGCGGGTGTTGACGGGTGGTCGATCGACGACTAGACGGAGAGTGTGTTCGGAACATCACATACCGTTCGACATCCCGAACACGGGGAAGGGGCGTGACATGCCGAACCCCGATCGGGCATGGAGGCGGCGCGACTTCATGCGTGCCTCCGCCGTCGGAGTCGCCTCCGCGGCCACGGCCGGATCGCTGGCGACCGCCCACGCGGCACCACCGGCGACCGCGGCGACCGCGGCGGCTCGCGTGCCGGTGCGGGATCTTCCGCCGTACGTCGGGGCGGGCAGCACGGCGCCCATCCGGCCCTTCACCCTGCCCCAGGTGGCCCTGGGGCCCGGCCTCTTCCAGGAGAAACGCGACCGGATCAAGCGCTTCGTCGAGCGGTACGACGAACGGCGCTTCCTCGTGCTGTTCAACGACACCGCGGGGCGGCCCAACCCGCCCGGCGTCACCGTTCCCGGCGGCTGGGAGGACGGCGGCCTGCTCAGCGGCCACTGGGCGGGCCACTACCTGACCGCGCTGGCGCAGTCCTCCGCCGACCGGGGTGAGCGGGTCTTCCAGGACAAGCTCGACTGGATGGTGGGCGAACTCGGCGAGTGCCAGAGCGCGTTGCGTGGCCGGACCGTCCACCCCGGCTATCTGGGCGCCCTGCCCGAGGACGTCGTGCTGCGCGTAGGCCCGCCGCGGTTCGCCCTCTACGGCGGCGACCCGGACACCCACACCTGGGCGCCGTGGTACACCCAGCACAAGATCATGCGCGGCCTCCTCGACGCCTACACGCTCACCGGCAGCAGGCGGGCGTTCGACATCGTCCTCGGGATGGCGGACTGGGCGCATCTGGCGCTGACCCTCGGCGACATCGGCCATCCCGACTACGCCGGGCCGGTCACCAGGGACGACCTGAACCTGATGTGGGACACCTACATCGCGGGAGAGTACGGCGGCGCCAACGAGGTCCTCGCCGAGATCCACGCGCTGACCGGGGACGAGCGGCACCTTCAGACGGCCAGGTGCTTCGACAGCCGGGAGTCGCTGTTCGACGCCTGCGTGGAGGACCGCGACATCCTCGTCACCACCGACGCGACCCGCCCCGGCCGGCGCCGGCCCAACCGCCTGCACGCCAACACGCACGTCCCCAACTTCGTGGGCTACCTGCGGATCCACGAGCAGACCGGGGAGGAGGACTACCGGCTCGCCGCGAGGAACTTCTTCGGCATGGTGGTCCCCCATCGCATGTTCGCCCACGGCGGCACCAGCGGGACCTACCCCGGGTCCGACGACAACCCGGAGCTGTTCCAGAACCGGGGCAACGTCGCCCACGCCATCGGCTCCGACGGCGCCGAGACGTGCACCACCTACAACCTGCTCAAGCTGGCGCGCAACCTGTTCCTCTTCGACCCCGATCCCGCGTACATGGACTACTACGAGCGCGGCCTGGTCAACATGATCGCCGGGCAGCGCGCCGACACCGACGACGTCGACGACCCGCAGCTCGTGTACTTCCAGCCGCTGACGCCCGGTTCCCGGCGCGAGTACGGCAACACCGGGACCTGCTGCGGCGGCACCGGCCTGGAGAACCACACCAAGTACCAGGAAGCGGTCTACTTCCACTCGGCCGACGGATCCACCCTCTGGGTCAACCTCTACACCGCCTCGACCCTGACCTGGGCCGACCGGGGGTTCACGATCACCCAGCGGACCGACTTCCCGCGTGAACAGGGCACCACGCTGACCGTCGACGGCAGCGGCCCGCTCGACATCGCGCTGCGCGTCCCCGGCTGGGTGGCCGGCACCCCGCACGGCTTCGCGGTGTCGGTCAACGGCCGCCGCGCGGCCGGTCCGCCCGCGCGGCCCGGCAGCTACCTCACGCTCAGCCGCACCTGGAGCCCCGGCGACACCATCGAGATCGCCATGCCGTTCGGCATCCGCATCGAGCGGGCCATCGACCGCCCTGACACCCAGTCGGTCTTCTTCGGTCCGCTGCTGATGCCGATCCTCGGCGACCCGGGCGAGGGCGGCTTCCGGGAACTCACCCTCTACCGCCATCTGAAGCGCGACGGCGACTACTCCCGGGCGGCGATCACCCCCAGCGACGGCCAGACCTTCACCGCGGACGGCCTCACGCTGCGCCCGCACTACGTGGGGGACACCCGGCGCCAGTCCCCGTACTTCAGGCGGGTCGAGCCCGAGGTGGTCTTCGGCACCCTCGCCACCGGCGTGCCGAACCGCAAGCGCGACGACGACCTGCCGCACTACGACGTGCCCGTCGACGGCGTCGCCTCGCCCGGCGACGACGGCCTGACCTTCCTCGACGTGCTCTGGGACGGCGCACCGTTCGCCACCCACGACGCCTTCGTGCGCCGGGTGACGGAGGTCGCGGACGACTGGGTCGCCGCCGGCCTCCTCTCCCCCGCCGAACGCACCACCCTGACCGGCCACGCCGCACGGGCGGAGCGCGAACTCCGCCCCTAGGAGGCGGGCGGGTCCCCGTCATCACTCCCGGTCGGTGGGTATGCGCCGCACCGACCGGGGCACTGGATTCGGACACACCTCGGAGGTGAGCGCGGGTGAGGCGCGTAGTCGCGGCTCTGTTTTCGCTGGTCGTCGCCGCCGGATCGCTGATCGCGACGCCGGCGACCGGACAGGCACGGGAAGGGCAGCCCCAGTGGCCGGAGGTGGGGTCGGCGCGTCTGGTCCCGCTCCAGGAGACCGGTCCCGCCGAGGAACGGCTCAACCTGATCATCATGTGTGACGGCTACCAGCAGGACGAGTTGGGGAAGTGCCGGGAGGACGTCGACCGGAACCAGGCCGTCCAGTGGTCGGTCGAGCCGTTCCGGACCTACCGGCACTACGTCAACGTCTACCTGCTGGAGATCGTCTCCGGCGAGTCGGGCGTGCGGTGCGACCCCGACGAGGAGGGCGGCCCCGATCCGGACAAGCTCACGCCGCTGCGGCTGGTCTACGACGACGGATGCGTCGACCCGCTCTCCCGCGGCACGGTGTACAACGACACCGTCGGCGGCGACGACGGACCGGGCGGCCCCGGAACCGCGCTGCCGGAGGGCACGCCCACCGGCGACGAGCAGCGGACGATGTACCTGGAGGACTACGTCGCCCCGCGGATCGGCATCCCCGCCGACGCCGACAACCTCCAGACGCTGGCGATCTTCAACACCTTCACCTACGGCGGGATCGGCGGCTTCCACGCCACGACGTCGGGCGGGAGCCCGCAGGGCCCGCTCATCTCGATGCACGAACTCGGGCACTCCCTCGGCACCCTCCAGGACGAGTACCCGTACTCCAGCCGCCCCGAGCCCGGACCGCCGCACGAGGACGGTGAGCCGGACTCGTTCCACCACACGCGGATGTCCTCGGAGGAGATGACCGCGAACGAGGCCAAGTGGTGGCGCTGGCTGGGCGAGGAGAGCGAGTCGGGCGGCACCATCGGGGCCGCCGACGCCGACGGCCACGAGAGCGGCGTCTACAGCGGCTCCAACGTCTGGCGGCCCAGCGAGCACTCGATGATGCGGTGGATCGGGTTCCCCTTCGACCAGGTCGGCAGGGAGCACATGACCGGCCGGCTCGCGGGCCAGCGGCTGGAGGGCGAGATGAACCTCCGGAACACGCCCGAGGGCGAGGTGCCGCGGGACGGGGTCCTGTGGGTCGAGACCATGCAGCCGGCGTTCCACGAGGTCGACGTGGAGTGGCGGATCGGGGGCCCGGACGGCGACGTGCTGGAGACGGCGGACAACCGCTACCTCGACCTGGCGGAGCTGGACCTCGCACCAGGAACGGCCGTCCACGCCGAGGTGCGCGACCCGGTCGGACCGGACGGCATCGACTGGGTCCGCAACCCCTCCACGGGCAGCGGCGCCACCGACTCCGGCTACAACGGGCCCCGTTACGTGCAGACCAGGCAGTGGACGGTCGGCTCGCACACCACCGGTCCCGACGCCTCGACACCCGTCGAGTTCACCTCCTGGACGCCCGACGACCAGCCCGTCGCCCACGACGAGGTCGTCTTCGCCGTGACCGCGCACCCGCGCGACCGCGTGCTGGACATCGCGTGGCGGCTGGACGGCGAGGAGGTCCAGACGCCGGGCACGGCCCGGAACCTGGACCTCGGGGCGCTCGACCTGGACGAGGGGACGCACGAGCTCACGGCCACGGTGACCGACCCCGCCGTCACGGACGGCGCGCCGGACACGGTCGCCTGGACGGTCGACAACGTCCTTCCGACGGCTCCCAGGACCCTGTCCGACCCGCTGACCACGCTGGACGACGGCAACGTCGAGCATCCCGTCTACTTCGAGGGCTGGGACATGCGGCTGGAACCGCGGGACGACCGGACCGGCTACGACGGCGAGCCCTTCGTCGTCGGAGAGCTCCGGCTGAACGAGGACGGCTGGTACAACTACTTCGGCTTCCCGGAGGAGCCGATGCCCGACTCGCCGTTCCGGTTCCGCCAGGCGGGCACCGAGGCCAAGGCGCTCATCTACGGCAACCTCGGCACGGGCGGGCTGTCCAAGGCGGCGTTCGAGCGGAACTACGGCCCGGACGACCCGAACGGGCCGTTCGTCCCCGGGTACGGGACGCACACGGTGGAGCACCGGGCCATCGACCCGTCCGGCAACATCGGCCGGGCCGAGGAGTACCGGGCCACCGTCCTGCCCGGCGAGTCCCCGGAGTGCGCCGACACCGTCACCGGAGCCCGGAGCGGAGACCTCGTGGTCACCGAAGGCGTCGTGTGCCTGGAGAACGCGCGGGTGAGCGGCGACGTGACGGTCCGTCCGGGGGCGTCGCTCGTGGTGCGGGACAGCTCGCTCGCGGGACGTCTCGTCGCCGAGGGCGCCGACGTGGTCCAGCTCTTCGGCTCCACGGTCCACGGCCGCGTCGACCTGTCCGGGACGACGAGCGGGATCACGGCGGCCGGCACCACGTTCACCGGTGCCGTCGCTCTCACGGGCAACGCGCAGGTGCCGCCGAACCAGTGGGCCGAGCGCTTCAGCGAGTTCGGCCACGCCTACGGTCCGGTACTGGCCGGCAACAGCTTCACCGGCCGGCTGAGCTGCACCGGGAACAGCGCACCGGCCGCCGACTTCGAAGCCGCCAACGACATCACCGGCCGCGCCTCGGGCGACTGCGCCGACCTGTGAGAGGAGAGCACGCCATGACCCGACAGCTCCTCCTGGGAGTCGCGCTCGCCACGGTCGCGGTGTTCGGCCTGACCGGCGCCGCGGGCCCCGGGCCGGCCGGTGACCGCGCCGAGGCCCTCGGCCCCGAACCGACCAGCGCGGACGTCCTCGTCGAGGTCAAGTTCGACGAGGCGCTGAACGTCCGCGGCTCCGGCCGGGCCGTGCACGGCGCCGACGGGCGGGACCTGCCGCGGATGCGGGACCTGCTGGACCGCCATGACGCCCGCGCTCTCACGCCGTTCCTGGACGACGACGCGGCGCGCGGGCTGCGCGACGCCTCCCGGGAGGCGCGCCTTCGCGGCGAGCCGGTGCCGGACCTCGCCTCCTGGTACACGCTGGCCCTGCCGGCCGGGACCGACGCCGACGAGGTCCTGGCCGAGCTCCGCGCGCTGCCGGAGGTCGCGTTCGCCGAGCCGGCTCCGGAGCCCGCCCCACCGCCCGCGGCCGGCGGGCAGCCGGCCGAGACCCCGGACTTCACCCCGTCGCAGCGCCACTTCGGCCCGGCCGCCGTCAACGGGATCGACGCGGACTTCTCGCGCGGGATCCCGGGGGCGCGAGGCGAGGGGATCAGGATCGTCGATCTCGAATACAACTGGAACCCGTTCCACGAGGATCTCCAGCTCGACTGGTCGACCGACCTGGGCCGGGACCGGTTCGTCCGCGTCGACACGTTCGGTGACGACCACGGTACGGCGGTCTTCGGCGAGCTCTCCGCCGTGGACAACGGCTACGGCGTGACCGGCGGAGTCCCCGAAGCCGAGATCCACGGCATCTCACCGGTCGAGGCGTCCCCGAACGGCGACACCGCGTGGCGTCCGGGGCCTGCGCTGGCCTTCCTCGCCGCGCTGGGGGACGAGGGCGGCGAACCGTTCCTCCGGCCCGGTGACGTGGTGCTGCTGGAGCAGCAGGGCGGCCAGGTGATCCCGGACGCGGACTGCCCCGCGGACCCCGGCACGTGCTACGCGCCGCTGGAGTGGAACGTCCCCGTGCACGAGGCGATCCGGGTGCTGACCGGCCTGGGCGTCACGGTCGTGGCGACCGGCGGCAACGGCCACAACAGCACCGACCATCCCGCCTACACCAGGGACGGGCAGCCGTGGTTCCGCTCCGGGAACAGCTCCGGCTCGATACTCGTCGGCGCCGGTGACAGCGGCACCCGCGAGCGCCTCGACTTCTCCAACCACGGCGCGCGGTTCGACCTCCAGGGCTGGGGCCACGGGATCGTCACCACGGGGTACTGCACGCTGTACTGCGGCGGCGACGACCCCGACGCCGGCTACACGGACTCGTTCGGCGGCACGTCGGGCGCGGGCCCGATCGTCACGGTGGCGGTGGCGGCGATCCAGTCCTACGTCACGTCCACCGGGCAGGAGCCGTGGACGGCGGAACGGATCCGCGACGTCCTGGTGGAGACCGGCCGGCCGCAGGGGCCGGTCACGGCCGACCGGCACATCGGGCCGCTGCCCGACCTGCGGGCCGCGCTGACCTCGATCGGGGCCGCCATGCCGGAGTGAACCGCCCGCGGCCTGCCGCCGGCCGAGGTGCGTGCGGTGGGTGCGGTGGTCAGCCGCGGCGCGCGCCGAACTTTCCCGGAACGGAGTGGCTGGTGTCGGTGACCTCTCCGGTCTCCATGAGCTGTTTCAGCCTCCGCAGGTTCGCCGCCGCCTCGGCCTGCGGGGGCTTTCCGATCAGGCGCAGCGTGGTGCGTCCCAGTCCCCCGAAGGGGGTCGTCATCACCGCGCGGACCGCCGTGCTGCCCGGGTCGTCCCCGGGGGTGAAGTGGATCGCCCACCGCCCCCGCGTGCCGGGCGGACCCGTCGTCCGGTAGCGAATCAGCTCGTCGGCGCGTTCCGCGGTCACTTCCACCGTCCAGCGGACCCGGAGGCCCATCGGCCCTTGCACCGTCCACCGCGAGGTCACGGGGTCCTTCAGCTCGACGGCCATCACGTCTCCCAGGAAACGCGGGAGGTTGCTGAAGTCCCGATAGAACGCGAACACGTCGCTCGGGGGGCGACGGATGGTGACGACGGCCTCGACCATGGTGTTCTCCGGGACTCCGGGGCTTCCCAGTCGTCACGGTACCGCGCGCGGTGCACCCCGGCACGGCGGGAAAGCCGCCGTGCACGCGGCCGGCTAGTACTGCAACCGCAGCTGGCGTGACGGATGGCGTTGGGTCTCGTTGGTGTGACTGTGTGCTGATGGACTGGTGGTTGAGCGGGTCGAGTCGTGGTTCGAGGGGATAGCCGGGCTGTGTGCCCG
>NZ_LAVK01000159.1 GCF_001083795.1 Streptomyces sp. SBT349 | reverse complement strand
CCGCCGCACCCGGCGGTCGCCGTCACGACACGAGCCGGGTCTCGGACGCGACGCGCGACAGCTTCTCCGGGTTGCGGACGTAGTAGAGGCCGGTGACGCGGGCGTCCTCGACACGGATCGTCAGGACGCCGTCGAGCTCGCCGTCCAGGCGGATGACGAGCGCCGGGTTGCCGTTGACCACGGTGGGGTCGCAGGTGATCGTGGACTCGGTCCTGCCGTAGCCGCCGCGGAAGAAGCGGACCACCTTCCCGGCGCCGACGACCGGCCGGAGCGCGGCCCGCTTGAAGCCGCCGCCGTCGCCCACGAAGACGACATCCGGGGCCAGCACGTCGAGGAGGTCCTGCGGGTTCCCCGTCTCGATGGAGCGCCGGAACGACTCCAGGGCCGCCCGCGTCTCGCTCAGGGAGGCCGCCCTGCGGGGGCGGCGGGCCTCGACGTGCCGGCGGGCGCGGTGCGCGATCTGGCGGACGGCCGCGGGGCTCTTGCCGACGGCCTCGGCGATCTCGCCGTAGCCGACGTCGAACACCTCGCGCAGCACGAACACCGCCCGCTCGGTCGGCGAGAGCCTCTCCAGGACGAGCATCATCGCCATCGACACGCTCTCGGCGAGCTCGACGTCCTCGGCCACGTCCGGGGCGGTGAGCACCGGCTCGGGCAGCCACTGGCCGACATACGCCTCCCTGCGGCGTCGCACGGCGCGCATCCGGTTGAGCGACTGGCGGGTCGTGATCCGGACCAGGTAGGCGCGCTGGTCGCTCACCCGCTCCCCGTCGACCCTGATCCACCGCAGCCAGGTCTCCTGGAGGACGTCCTCGGCGTCGGCCGCCGATCCGAGCATCTCGTAGGCGACGGTGAAGAGCAGGTCGCGGTGGGCGACGAACGTCTCGGTCGCCCGGTCGGTGGCGTGGTCGGTGGCGTGGTCGCCCATGTCTCGGCCCCTCTTCCCCGCGGCCGGCCCGGTTGCCGCCACCGTCAAGCGTGCACCCGCGCGGACGGGGGCCGCCGGTGGACGACGCACTTCAGGCCGTTCGCCGGGTGGTGGCGGAACCCTCGCCGCGCTCGGCGCGCTCGGCGCGCACCCGTTGCCGGCGCTTGCCGTCCTTGAACTTCCAGGTGTACGAACCGGGTTCGCGCGCCTCGTCCGCCAGATGCTTGATCAGGCCCTTGTAGCTGTCCTCCTTGATCTTCACGGCGAGGCGGCCACCGAGGGAGAACCTCTTCGCCGTGTCGTCCTTCGAGGCGAGCTGAACGGTGGCGGCGCGGCGCCCCAGGCTGACGCAGAGGCCGAAGAACCCCACGTCGATGAACGAGGGTTGCTCATCCGCGATCCGGCTGAGCACCGTGTCGGCGGCGTGCGCGCCCAGCGGCCCGGCGGCCTGGCAGCTCATCCGCAGCGGCAGGTCCGACGGCGCCGCCGAATCCCCGGCCGCGACGACCCGCACGTCGTCCACGCTCGTCAGCGTCTCGTCCGTCAGCAGGCGGCCCAGGGCGTCGGTGCGCAGCCCGCTGCGCGCGGCCAGGTCCGGCACGCCGAACCCGGCGGTCCACACGGTCACCCCGCTGGGCAGCTCGTCGCCGCCGCGCAGCCGCACGGCGTCGGGGGTCACCGCCGTCACCCGCGCCCCGGCGCCCTGGAGCACGGTCACGCCGAGCCCGGTCAGCCGCCTGGCGACCGAGCGCCGGACCCGGGGATGCAGATACGGGCCGAGTGCCTCGCCGCACACCAGGGTCACGCCGCGGCCCGCCTCCGCCAGCTCGGCGGCGGCCTCGATGCCGAGCATCCCGGCTCCGACCACCGTCACCGCGGCCGTCGGCGCGGCGTCCAGGACGGGCCGCAGCCGTTGCGCCTCCTCCAGGGTCGCGATCGGGTGGGCGAACGCCGCCGCGCCCGGCACCCGCGGGTCGGCGCTGCCACTGCCCACCGCGTACACCAGGTAGTCGTAGCCCGCCGTGCCCCCGGCCGCCAGCGTCACGCCGCGCCCGGCCACGTCGATGTGGGTCACGGTGTCGACGACCAGCCGGACGCTCTCGGCCAGGACCTCCCGGTAGTCGACGACCGCGCCCTGGGTCCCGCCCACCAGCTGGTGCAGCCGGATCCGGTGGACGAAGGTCGGGCGGGGGTTGATGAGCGTCACGGTCACGTCGTCGCGCCGCGTCAGGCGGTTGGCGGCCATGACGCCGGCGTACCCGCCGCCGATCACGACCACCTCGGTGTTCCCGGTCATGGTGTCTCCTCCGTCTCGGGGGTTCGGCCACAGGACACCGCGCGATCGCCCGCCGTGACAGCATGTGAGACAGGTCACTCCCCTGGCGGAGTCCGCGCCACGGTCGCGACCCGCGCACTGGCTCGCGGCGGGCCGGCCGACCGAGACCTACCCCGCCGTCAGGGTCGAACGGGCGCGCGTCCTGCTGGAGACCACCGGCTTCGGCTCCACCGCCGTCCCCGCGCGCGCACTTCCGCGAACCCCTTCCCTCGGAGAGGGCGTCAGGGCGTCAGAAAATTCTCACACTGCCAAATTTTCTGTCGGCTCACTACCGTTGCCGAGCAGCGACGCAGAGCGCGATCCCCCACCCACTGGTGACGGGGCCGAGGCCCCGGCGGGGATCGCGACGGCTTCTCGACGCCGATTTCACCTGCTTGATGCCGCTTTCACCGTAAACGCTAAGGAGACTGAGCGTGTTCGACCGCATAGCCGAACTGGCGATTCGCCGGACCCGGCTGGTACTGATCGTCGCCACCGTGGCCGTGGCCCTCATGGGCGTCGTGGGCGCCGGGGCGTTCGGCGCGCTGGTGGGCGGCGGCCTCGACGACCCGTCCTCCGAGTCCAGCAGGGCCGGAGAGCTCATCGAGGAGAAGTTCGGCGGGGAGACGAACCTCGTCCTGCTGGTCGGCGCCGCCGAAGGCCGCGTCGACGCCCCCGCCGCCGAGGAGAGCGGGCGGGCCCTGGTGGCCCGCCTCACGGCGGAGCCGACCCTGGAGAACGTGATCTCGTACTGGGACACGGGCAGCCCCGACCTCCGCTCCGAGGACGGCGACGAGGCCCTGGTCCTCGCCCACGTGTCGGGCACCGGCCTGGAGCAGGAGGAGAACGTCCGGGACATCATCGACGCGTACACCGGCCCGGCCGGGAACGGGCTCACGGTCCGGGCCGGGGGCGGCAGCGCCGTCGGCAACGACATATCGGAGCAGCTGACCGAGGACCTCCTGCTGGCCGAGGCGATCGCCGTCCCCCTGACACTCGTCCTGCTCCTGCTCGTCTTCGGCAGCGTCGTCGCGGCCCTGCTGCCGCTGCTCATCGCCCTCGTCGCCATCGCCGGTTCGTTCGCCCAACTCGCCCTGCTCGGCGGCCTCACCGACATCTCGACCTCCTCGACCAACCTGACCACCGCCCTCGGTCTCGGCCTCGGCATCGACTACGCCCTGCTGATGATCAGCCGGTTCCGCGAGCAACTCGCCACCGGCGCCGCCGTGGACGACGCGGTCCGGCACACGGTGCGCACCGCGGGCCGCACCGTGGCATTCTCCGCCGCGACGGTCGCCGCCGCGCTCGGGGCGCTCCTGGTGTTCCCGCAGTACTTCCTCCGCTCGTTCGGCTACGCCGGGGTCGGTGTCGTCGCCGTCGCGGCCCTCGGCACCCTGCTCGTGATGCCGGCCCTGCTCGTCGTCCTGGGCCACCGGATCAACAGCGGACGGATGCCGTGGGCGAAGCCGGGGCGCGACGACAGCCGCGCGCCCATGTGGGGGCGGCTGGCCCGCGTCGTCATGCGGCGGCCCGCGCTCACCGCGCTGCCCGTGCTCGGGGTGCTGCTCCTGGCGGCGAGCCCGCTGCTGGGCATCACCTTCGGCACGGCGGACGAGCGGGTGCTGCCCGAGGACGCCGAGAGCCGCCAGGTCTCCGAGGTGCTGCGGGAGGACTTCGACGGCAGCGACGACACCGCCCTCCGCGTCGTCATCGACGGCCCGGTGAACGAGAGCGCGCTCGACTCCTACGCGGCCGGGCTGTCCGCGCTGACGGGCGTCGCCCGCGTCGAGGCCGGCACGGGGACGTATGTCGACGGCGGGGCCACGCCACCCGGCCCCGGCAACGCCGCCCTCGGCCGCCCCGACGCGCAGCGGATCACGGTGGTCGGCGAGTTCGCGCCGAAGTCGGACGAGGCCCAGCGCCTGGTCGCGGAGGTCAGGGCGGCGACCCCGCCCGAGGGAACGGAGCCCCTGGTGGGCGGGGTCGACGCCGCGCTGGTCGACTCGAACGACGCCGTCGCCGCCTGGCTCCCGCTCGCCGCGGCGCTCGTCCTCCTCTCCACCTTCGTCCTGCTCTTCCTGTTCACCGGCAGCGTCGTGCAGCCGCTGCGCGCGCTGGTCCTGAACCTGATCACCATGGGGGCCGCCCTCGGCGTCGTGACCTGGATGTACCAGGACGGCAACCTCTCGTCCGTGCTCGGCTTCACCGCGCAGCCGATGGACACGGCGATGGTCGTGCTGGTGTTCTGCATCGCCTTCGGCCTGTCGATGGACTACGAGGTCTTCGTCACCAGCCGCATCAAGGAGCTCCACGACCTGGGCGCGGACAACGAGTCCGCCGTGGCCGACGGCCTCGGGCACACGGGCCGCATCGTCAGCGCGGCGGCGGGCCTGCTCGCGGTCAGCTTCTTCGCGTTCGGAACGGCCGGGATCAGCTTCATGCAGATGTTCGGCGTGGCCGCCGGGCTCGCCATCCTCATCGACGCCATCGCCGTGCGCGGCGTCCTCGTCCCCGCCGCGATGCGCCTGCTCGGCCACTGGGCCTGGTACGCGCCCCGCCCGCTGCGCGCGCTCCACCGGCGGTTCGGCCTCAGCGAGGGCGGACCCGCGCCCGACCCCGACCCCGGCCCCGGCCCCGAGACTGGCCCCGAGACCGAGACCGAGACCGCCTCCGCCGCGGGTGAGGCGCTCCCCACGAGGAAGGGGACCGGCGTCTGACGGAGGGCCGCCTCCGCCCCCGAACCGGCCGGCGTGCCCGGCCGGTTCAGGGCGTCGCCAGCTCGAACCGCCGGACGGTGACGGCGCCGCCCAGCGCGCGGGTGGCGTAGTTGAAGATGCCGTAGCGGTAGCCCATGAAGAACTGCCACGCGTTCTTCAGCGTGAACGCGGGGCCCAGGCCGGTGAAGGTGGTGCCGTCGGTGCTGTAGGAGAAACGCGCCTGGCGGCCGGAGCCGGGACGGATGTCCGCGGCGACCCGCAGCCATATCCGCCCGCCGGAGACCGCGGCCCCGGCGACCTCCGCACCGGTGTCGGCGGTGTTCCAGTCGCCGTCCATGGTGATGCCGTCGACCCTCACCACCCGGGTGGCGCCGCCGTCGCGCTTGAGGCCGATCCAGGCGGAGGAGTCGCGCAGCATCGCCAGCCCGGCCCGGTCCCCGTCCGCCATCCCGCCGTGCTCCAGCTCGATCGTCGCGGTGGAGGTGGGGCCCTGGATCCGGTGGGTCAGGGTGTTGCGGGCGGAGTAGAGGTCGTAGGTCACCGTGGCGGTCCGCAGGGTCAGCCCGTCGCCGACGGAGAACCTGCCGGTGTCCGGGTTGTGGTTCCACTCCCACTTCGGGGCCAGGGCCGGCCCGGGGAAGGTGTCCACGCCGGTCATCGGCGCGACCGGGCGCGGCGGCAGCGGGGACGGATACGAGGCGCCCCAGGCCCCGTTGACCAGCTGGAGGACCGGCCAGCCGTCCGGCGTCCAGGTGACCGGCGCCAGGGCGGGCACCCGCCCGCCGGGATAGGCGTCGATGAACGACAGGTAGTACCAGTCCCCGTTCGGGGTGTCCACGAGGCCGCCCTGGTGCGGTACCCCGCCCCCGGGGATCGGGCCCGGCAGGTCCAGCAGGAGCTGCCGCATCTCGTACGGGCCGAACGGGCCCGAGGTGGACCTCAGGATGTACTGCCCGTTGGCCGGGCGGGTCAGGAAGATGTAGTAGCGCCCGTTGATCTTGTAGAACCGGGCGCCCTCCAGCGTCCCCACGCTGGAGGGCGTGGAGAACACCTGCTGGGCGCGGACCTGCGTGCGCGCGTCCGGGGAGAGCTGGGCCACGCTGATCTGCGTGTTGCCGTAGGCGACATAGGGCGTGTCGTCGTCGTCGAACAGCAGCCCCGCGTCGTAGTACACCTGGCCCAGCTCGGCGTGCCGGCTCCAGGGGCCCTCCACCGACCTGGCGGTGTAGAGGTAGGTGCGGGCGAAGTCGATCTGGCCGATCCAGTAGAACGTGCCGCTGCTGCGCCGGTGCCCCAGGGAGGAGGCCCAGATCCCGCGGACGTAGCCGCGCCCCCCGTTCAGGTCGTACTTCGGCCCGAAGTCCAGCACCGGCACCGAGTGCCCGGCGAACTCCCAGTTCACCAGGTCGTAGGAGCGCAGGACCGGCGCCCCGGGCGAGTAGTGCATCGTCGACGCCGAGTAGTAGAAGGCGTCGCCGACCCGGATGATGTCGATGTCCGCGAAGTCCTGCCAGATGACCGGGTTGCCGAACGAGGACTGGGCGGCAGCGGGCGTGGCGGTGGGCGCCGCCGGGCGAACGGGGGCTCCGCCCCGGACGGGCGAGGCGTACGCGGCGGTGGGGGCCCCCGCGAGCGCCAGACCCGCCGCGGCGGCGAGCACCCCTCGACGAGTCTGCGGACGGTGGAACGAGGACATCACTGTTCTCCTTCTGCTGCTGCCGCGAGGACGCGACGGGACGCCCGGCGGGCCGATGGGCAGGGGCCGGGTCCGGTGGGGGGACAGCGCCGGTGCCCGCGGATTCCGGCTCGGTGACGGCGGCCCAGGGGGCGGACTGCCCACCCCCACCGACCACTTGCCCGAAATATCGAACGCCGACCGATTCATCGGACATCAGGGATCCTAGAAGGCCCAGCCGGGGCGTCAACACCCGTCACCGCGTCGATTTTCGGCCGATCGCACGCCGACGCGGAGCCGAATGCCCCCGATACGGGGGCTGTTGACAGGACCCCGACACCCTTCTACTTTCTGTTCGACTTCAAGAACGCCATTCGACATCACGAACGTCACAGAGCCGCCGGACCCAAGGGAAAGGGTGCACCATGTCCCACTCCGTCAGCCGACGGCACCTCCTCCGGGCGGCCGGGGGCGCGGCCGTCGCCTCCGCCGCCGGATCATCCCTGGCGAGCGCCCCCGCGCGAGCGGCGAGCGCCCCGGCTCAGGCCGAACTCGCCCGGCCCTTCGCGTTCGGCCAGGTGCGGCTGACCGCCGGCCGGTGGCTGGACAACCAGGACCGGACGCTGCGCTACCTGCGGTTCGTCGACGTCGACCGGCTGCTGTACAACTTCCGGGCCAACCACCGGCTCTCCACCGAGGGCGCCCCGGCCAACGGCGGCTGGGACGCGCCGACGTTCCCCTTCCGCACCCACATGCAGGGCCACTTCCTCACCGCCTGGGCGCAGGCGTACACCGTGACCGGGGACGCCGCCTGCCGGGACAGGGCCACGCACATGGTGGCCGAACTGGCGAGGTGCCAGGCGAACAACGGCGCCGCCGGATTCGCCGAGGGCTACCTGTGCGGCTTCCCCGAGTCCGACTTCGACGCGCTGGAGGACCGGACCCTGACCAACGGCAACGTGCCGTACTACGTCATCCACAAGACCCTGGCCGGGCTGCTGGACGTCTGGCGCCACCTGGGCAGCACCGAGGCGCGCGACGTGCTGCTGGGCCTGGCGGGATGGGTGGACCGGCGCACCGGCCGCCTGACCGGGCAGCGGATGCAGGCCATGCTGGGCACCGAGTTCGGCGGCATGAACGCCGTGCTGGCCGACCTCCACCTGGAGACCGGCGACCCGCGGTGGCTGACCGTCGCCCAACGGTTCGACCACGCCGCGGTGTTCGACCCGCTGGCGGCGGGCCAGGACCGGCTCGACGGGCTGCACGCCAACACCCAGGTGCCCAAGTGGATCGGCGCCGTCCGGGAGTACAAGGCCACCGGCACCGCCCGCTACCGCGACATCGCCACCCACGCCTGGGACATCTGCGTCGGCACGCACACCTATGCCATCGGCGGCAACAGCCAGGCCGAGCACTTCCGCCCCCCGGACGCCATCGCCGCCCACCTGGCCCGGGACACGTGCGAGAGCTGCAACACGTACAACATGCTCACCCTGACCCGGGAGCTGTACACCCTGGACCCGGACCGCGCCGAGCTGTTCGACTACTACGAGCGGGCGTGGCTCAACCACATGATCGGCCAGCAGAACCCCGCCGACGACCACGGCCACGTCACCTACTTCACCCCGCTCAACCCGGGCGGGCGGCGCGGCGTCGGGCCGGCGTGGGGCGGCGGCACCTGGAGCACCGACTACGACAGCTTCTGGTGCTGCCAGGGCACGGGCCTGGAGACGCACACCAGGCTGATGGACTCCGTCTACTTCCACAGCGGCACCACGCTGACCGTGAACCTGTTCGTCCCCTCGGTCCTCACCTGGTCGGAGCGCGGAATCACGGTCACGCAGACCACCACGTTCCCCGTCGGCGACACCACGGCCCTGCGGGTCACGGGCGACGTCGGCGGCACCTGGTCGATGCGCGTCCGCGTCCCGGGCTGGACGGACGGGGCCACCGTCAGCGTCAACGGCGCGGTGCAGGACATCCCCACCCCGCCCGGCGGCTACGCCACCCTCACCCGCTCCTGGACCTCCGGCGACACCGTCACCGTCCGCCTCCCCATGCGGCTCACCACCCGGCCGGCCAACGACGACGCGAGCGTCGCCGCCATCACCTACGGCCCGGTGGTGCTGTCCGGCGACTACGGCGACACCCCGCTCACCTCCCTGCCCTCGCTGGACACCTCCTCGATCACCCGCACCAGCGACAGCGCGCTCGCCTTCACCGCCACCGCCGACGGCTCCACCGTCGACCTGGGCCCGTTCCACGACGCCCACGGCCACAACTACACCGTCTACTGGAACGTGGGCGGTCCTGGCGGCCCCGCGACCGTCCGGCTCGTCAACGTCGCCAGCGGATTCGTCCTGGGCATCCAGGACATGTCCACGGCCGACGGCGGGCGCGCCCTCCAGTGGCACGACTCCGGAACCGCCGACCACCGCTGGGAGTTGATCGCCGACGCGGGCGCGGTCCGGCTCCGCAACGCCCACAGCGGCAAGGTGCTCGGCGTCCAGGACATGTCCACGGCGGACAACGCGAGCGTCCTCCAGTGGTCGGACAACGGCACGCCCGACCACAGGTGGACGCTGCTCGACCAGGGCGACGGAACGCACACCATCCGCAACGAGAACAGCGGCAAGCTGCTCGGCATCCAGGGCGACTCGACGGCCGTCGGCGCGTTCGCGGTCCAGGACCCGGACAACGGCACCGCCGACAACCGGTGGCGCGTCGTGCCCGCCGGCTGAGCGGCGCCGCGGTCAGACCGGCCGGCGCAGTCCCGCGACGAGGAGCGTGACCAGTCGCCGCGCGTCGTAGTCCGGGTCGCTGTCGGCGCCGATACACAGGTTCCCGATGCCGCGCATGAGGTGGAGGGCGTCGAGGCCGGAGCGGATCTCGCCGGAGGCGGTGGCGGCGTCCAGGAGCCGGGCGCACACCGGCAGGAGGCGGTCGAGGAAGGAGGCGTGCAACGTCTCGAACTGGGCGCTGTCGGTCCGCAGCGCGGCGGCGAGGCCGCGCTTGGTCACCAGGAAGTCGACGAAGAGATCGACCCACCGTTCGAGGGCGGCGTGCGGTGTCGGGCTGGTCGCCAGCAGGGCCGGCCCGGCCTCGGCGCAGGCGTCGATCTGGTGGCGGTAGACGGCGATGACGAGGTCCGCCCGGGTGGGGAAGTGGCGGTAGATCGTGCCCATCCCGACCCCGGCCCTGGCCGCGATGTCGCGCACCGGCGCGTCCACGCCCGAGGCGACGAAGACGGCGGCGGCGGCGTCAAGCAGGGCTCGCTCGTTGCGCCGGGCGTCCTTCCGCCGGGATCCGGCCGCGCCTCCCGTGCCCCGGCCACTGTCCTCCACCACGACGCTCCCTCCGTGAGGTTGTAAAGCGGAACGCTGCTCCGTATCGTGGGTGAGGCGGAGCGGTGTTCCGTTTCCCCATGATGGCAGACCCGGGGACCGGGCCGTCCTCCGCCGTCCTTCGCCGTCCCTCCAGCGACCGAAACCGAACGGAAGGCACGTCCATGCCCGACTCGACCACCGCGAACGCGCAGCAGAGCGCCGGCGCACCTCCCCCGGTGATATCCGTGAGGCCGGTCGTCCTGCCCGCCCCCGGCCGCGGCGAGGACCTCCACGTCCGCGTGTCCGCCCCCATGACCGGCGGCGATCTGCCCGTCATCGTCTTCTCGCACGGCTACGGCGAGTCGATGAACGGCTATGCGCCGCTGGCCGACTTCTGGGCCGCCCAGGGCTTCGTGGTCCTCCAGCCCACCCACCTCGACTCCAGGACGCTCGGCCTTCCCCCCGAAGACCCCCGGACGCCGCGGATCTGGCTCTACCGCATCGAGGACCTCACGCGCGCGCTGGACGGCCTCGACACCCTGGAGGCCGCGGTGCCGGGCCTCGGCGGGCGCGTCGACCGCGGCCGGGTCGCCGCGGCCGGCCACTCCTGGGGAGCCCAGACGGCCGGGGCGCTGCTGGGCGCGCGCGTCCTCGGCCCCGACGGCGTTCCCGGCGAGGACCTGTCCGACCCCCGGGTCACGGCGGGCGTGCTGCTCGCCCCGACCGGCCTGGGCGACGACCTGTCCCCCTTCGCCGCCGAGAACTTCCCCTTCATGAGGCCGTCCTTCGCCACCATGACCACGCCGGCCCTCATCGTCGCCGGGGACAACGACCAGTCCATGCTCTCCACGCGCGGACCGGACTGGTTCACCGACGCCTACACCCACAGCCCGGGAAGCAAGAGCCTGCTCACGCTGTTCGAGGCGGAGCACTCGCTCGGAGGCGTTTCCGGGTACGGGGCCGCCGAGACGACGGACGAGAGCCCCGCGCGCGTGGCGCTGGTCCAGCGGCTCACCTCGGCCTTCCTGCGCAGCGCCCTCACCCCCGGGGACACCGGCTGGCGGGCGACGGCCACCGAACTGGAGGAGCACCCCAGCCCGCTGGGGAAGCTGCTGAGCAGGTAGGCGGGCCTCCCCGGAGGGGCGGCGTGGGGCGGGAGGGGCTGTCGTGCCGCCCGGGGCCACACGTAGGATCCGCTCCTGGCACGAACGAGGAGCACGTCGGGTGAGCAGCGTACTGACCATGAAGGCCCTTCGGGGGGCCCTCCGTCCCGCCGACCTGGGCGGCTCTCCCGAGCCCCTCGGGTACAAGGTCGAGTTCTCCGACGGCTCGGGGCCGTCCCGGGTGGTCGCCTATCCGCAGCGCGAGCTGCCGCCGGGCGGCATACCCGCGTACCTGAAAGCCCGTGGCAGCGGGGCCCGTTCCTTCGTCCTGTGGGCCGACGAGCACCGCCGGGAGCGGGTGGCGACCCTGGTGACCCTCTCGGCCGCGCGCGGCGTGGCGACCTTCCAGGTGCTGGGCCCGCGGGGCGAGTTGATCGGCACGTTCGTGCGGGAGAAGGCGCTGCGCGGCAGGGGCCTGCGCACCCGCTGGACCGTGACGCCGGTCGGCGGTCCCGAGGCAGTGGGCTTCAAGGGACGGATCTTCTGGTGGTGCGTGTGGTGGCCGTTGTGGCCGTTCCAGGCGCTGATCGTTCTGGCCAGCCTGTTCGCGGGCGGTGGTGACGTCGCGCGCGGCCCCCGGCGCATCATCTGGCGCGCGGGCGGGCGCGCCAGGCTGGAGTTCAGGTCCCGCGGTGACCGGCTGTTCCTGCACGCGCCGGAGACGGACTGGCGCCTGGGGGCCGCGCTGGTGGTCCTGCTGGACGCCTTCGACAGCTGGGTGGGCCAGCCCTGGGACGCCAACAAGAAGTGACCGGCCGCGTCCTGCTGGCTTCGTCGGCGCTGCTCGGTGTGGCCGTGAGGTGCCACCCGGGGAACGGACCGGGCGGCACCTCACCTTCCCGCGCGGGACGTCACCAGGACAACGCCGCGTCCAGGGACGTCTGCCAGTACGAGACCCCTGCCGAGTCGTCGACGTAGACCTCGCCGCCGGGCAGCGGAACGTCCGCCATCCCCTCGATGCCCGCGTCCTCGGCGTCGGCGAACTGCACGCCGAGGCTGGTCGCGGTGTAGCCGCCCTCCGCCTCCAGGGCCGCCGAGGAGGTGAGGACCCCGGCGTAGGCGCTCTCGCCGGGGGCCAGCGCGACCACGGCCTGCGGCTTGCTGCCCTCGAAGCGGGGGACGGCGGCCTGGGCGTCGTCGCCCAGGCGCAGGAAGGGGCCGTGGAAGGCGTAGCAGGTTCCGTCGCCGGTGTTGGTCGCCGTGAGCAGCATGTGGTTGAGCGGCCGCTCGACCTGGGTGGCGGCCAGCTCGATCGTGTCGACCGTGCAGGGGATGGCGTTCTCCTCGGGCTCCGTTCTGCCGCCGCCCCCGGCCGTTCCGCCGTCCTCGGTCTCCCCCGCCGTGTCGTCGCCGCCCGGCTCCGGGGAGGACTCCGCGCCGGCCGACGGGGCCGGTGACCCGCCGGAGCCGCCCGTCCCGCCGGCCGCGTCCTCCTCCTGGCAGGCCGTGAGGGTCAGCGCGAGCGTCGCGCCGAGCGCGGCGGCGGCGGCCCGGACACGGGTACGGCGGCGCTGTGCGGTGGTGGTCATCGTGGTCCCGCTCTCTCGTGGTTCGCGTGGTTCTCGTGGTTCGCGTTGTCCTCGTCGGATCCGTGAACCCGCCGGGCCCTGTGGCCCGGACGACCGCAGCATGTGCCGGGCGCCGTCCCGCCTGCCACCGTGCGCCGCCGGTATGAGGGGCCGGGACGGTTCCACCCGGGGTGACCTGCCAGGATGGACCCCGCTTCGAATGCCGGGACGGGACGCGAGGGACGGGGGAACGTGGTGTCGAACGCGGAGACGGCGGAGCTGGCCGCGTTGCTCATCGAGTGGAAGCGGCGTTCCGGGCTGAGCTACGGCGTCCTGGCGAAGAGACTGCACATGAGCGCCTCCACGCTGCACCGCTACTGCCGGGGAGAGGCGCTGCCACCGGAGTTCGCGACGGTGGAACGGTTCGCGCGGCTGTGCCGGGCCACGCCCGAGGAGCACGCCGAGGCGCACCGGCGGTGGATCGCCGCCGACACGGCGCGGCACCGCGACCGGAGGGGCCCGAAGCCCGAACCGGCCGGGGCCCTGGACGCGTTCGAACCGGCGGCGCCCGGCGCCGAGCGGGCCGGGGCGCCCTCCCCCCGCCGGTCCTGGCCACGGTTCGCCTGGGCCGCGGGGGGCGCCCTCGCCGCCGGCCTGGCGATCGCGCTGCTCGCCGGCCTCCTCACCGGCGGCGACGGCGAGGACGGGAACGGCGACGGCGCCCCGGAACAGCCCGCCGAGGCGGCGCCGCTGGCCGTGGCCACCCGCCCGTACGCGTTCGAGGAGTGCGAGAGCCGTTACCTCGTCGACCTCCCGCCGTCCGAGGTGCCGCCGCCACCGTCCGGGACGGAGGCCGCCGGCTGGGTGGGCGCCCTGGGAGCCGTCCCCGCCGGGCAGCAGCTCGTGGAACTCACCGTCCAGGGCACCGAGGAGGCGACCGTCGTCCTGCGCGACCTGCGCGTGAGCATCGCGGCGGAGGGCGAGCCGCTGCCCTGGCACCTCTACGGCGGCTACGCCGGGTGCGGCGGCGGCCCCGTACGGACGACGGCGTTCGACGTCGATCTGGACACCGCCGCACCCCGGCCGGCGCCGGTGGCCGGGCAGGCCGACCTCCCCCTGTCGGTCGACGCGAACGCGCCTCTGGTCCTCTTCGTCGACGCGCGCACCGACACCCGGGACGTCAGCTGGTACCTCGAACTCGACTGGTCCAGCGGCGACCGCTCCGGCGTCCTCCGCGTCGACGACGAGGGGCGGCCGTTCCGCACCAGCGCCGTCGGCGGCCAGACGGAGTGGGGTTACATGATCGGCGGCACCGAGTGGATCGACGCCGCCACCGGCGAACCCGCCGGCCCCTGACCCCTTCGCGGCGAGCCGTGGTGGTGCAGGGCCGTCACGCGAAGGACGGCCACCGATCGGCGGCCCACTCGGGCCAGCCCGGCCAGCCAGGGGGCGGACCGCCGATGTCCTGCCCATCGAGCTCCGCGGCGTCGGGCTCCTCGAACAGCGTCCTCCAGTGCGCGAGGTCCGCCTCGCTCATCGGGAAGGTCTCGTCGGGGGCAGCCGACTGGCGACGGGCGATCCGGTCGCGTTGGGTCTCGGCGTCCACCGGCACGTACACGAGGCGACAGGACGCGCCCACGGACTCCACCAGCCAGCGGATCGCGGACCTCTCGTCACGGGACCAGCACCCGAAGTCGAGGACCACGCCGGTGCCGAGCCTCAGCGCCTCCAGGGCGAGCGAGAGGAGCCGTCCCTCCAGGACATCCCGCTTCCCGTCCGCGTCCGACGCGCCGAACAGCGGGATCATCCACTCGTCGGGTGTCAGCCGCAGCACGCGGTGCTCCGCGGCCAACCGCCGGGCCCGCGTGGTCTTCCCGGCCCCCGGCAGGCCGACTGTCAGAAACAACGTGGTCACCCCCGGATCGTTCATGGAAACCACGGGGAGGGCAACTCGGCTCGTCCGCCTTCCCGACAGGCGTTCCACCGCGCCGGACCGGACCCTCGACGGCCACATCCAGGAGCTCGGGAGGCGGGCACTCCCGGGCGCGGGCGGGCGGAGGTAATCTTGGCCCGGCGCGCGGAGAGGGGATGGACCGTGACGTTGCCAGTACCCAGCTCGTCGAGCAAGGTCAACATCCTGCCAAGGGACTTCGGCAGTCTGACGCGCGCGCTCCCGCCGTCCGTCCGGCAGGGCACGCTCTTCGCCCTGGGGATGAACGGCGGCATGAGCGTCGCGCCCGACGCCGGGTTCCCGCTGATCTTCGGGCGCAGCGAGCCGGATGTCCACGTCTGCGTCGGCGCGGAGGATCCGCACGTCAGCCGGCAGCACGGGCACATCACCCGCGAGCACGCGGGCTGGGTGCTGCACAACGTCGGCCGGCTGCCCATCCGCCTCTCCCCCTCGCGGCTGGTGCTCAGCGGCGACCGGGCCGAACTGCACACCGGCTACACGCCGTTGTTCATCCTCGGCCCGAGGCAGGAACACCTCCTTGAGGTGCGGGTCGCCGGGCTCTCGCCGGCGGCGGTCCCGGGGATCGCGTACGAGGCGAAGACGCAGGGGCCCAAGGTCTGGCCGCTGAGTCCGGTCGAGAAGCTGGTGCTCGTCTGCCTCGGCCAGCGGTACCTGCGCAACGAGCCCTATCCGCAGCCGCTGACGTGGGCACAGGTGGCCGCCGAGCTCAGCGAGTTGCGGCCGGAGGAGCGGTGGGGCGAGCGCCGGGCCGCGCACATCGTGACGAACGTGCGCAAGCGGCTCTCCCACTCGGTGAGCGGCCTCCTGGAGGAGGAGGTACCGCCGCCGGTCGGGAACACGCTGAACCACAACCTGATCACGGAACTGCTCATCAGCACCACGCTTCTCAAGTCGGACCTGGACCTGCTCGGCGAATGACCGTCGCGGCCACGGCGTTCAGCTGCCGCGGTTGACGGCCGGCCGGTCGAGGGCGGCGTCCTCGATGTGCCACCGCCGCAGCAGTTCCCCGTAGGTGCCGTCCCGCATCAGCGCGCCGAGCGCCTCGTGGACGGCACCGCGCAACTCGCCCTGCCCGCTCGGGACCGCGATGCCCCGGGAACCCCGCTGCTCGTCGGAGAAGCTGACGCTCAGCCCGGTCTCCGGGTTCTCCGCGACGTAGTAGGCCGCCTGCGTGTAGAGCAGCACCGCCACGTCGGCCTCGCCCGCGCCGATCGCCTCCGCCATGTCGTCCTTGGTGGCGGCCGGCACGATCTCGGCGGGCCTGGAGCAGTCCCGGGTGCTCTCGCGCACCGAGTCCTCCGTGGGGCTCCCCTCGTAGAGGGTGACCCGCAGGCCGCACAGGTCGTCCAGGTCCGCGGAGCGCTCCGGGTCCTCGCTCACCACGGCCCAGCCGTCCACGAAGTGATTGACGAAGTCCACGCCCAGCGCGGCGCGTTCCTCCTCGTCGTCCACGAAGTTGCCCACCGCGATGTGCGCGGCGGCGGCGCGGCCCTCCTGGACGGCCGCCTCGGCGGCGGCTCTCCTGTCGTCGACCGGGGCGAACGTGACGGCCACGCCCAGCCGCTCCCCGATCGCCCCGAGGAGGTCCACCTCGAAACCGGTCAGCTCGTCCTCCCCGTCCTCCGTGAAGATGACCGGGTCGTGCGCGCTTCCGGCGTGCACGACGATCCCGCCCGCCTCGCGCACGTCCTGCGGCACGAGGTCGGCCAGCGGGCCCTCGTCGGCGCCGGTGCCCGTGTCCAACCGCGGGGACGGGCCGCCGCCGGGGTCGGCCGCCCGCGGGCTCTCCTCGCCGCCCCCCGCGTTGGCCACGACGAGCCAGGAGGCCACCGCCAGCGCCACCGCTCCGGCCACCGCGGCCAGCGCGTGACGCGCCCGGCCCGCGCGCCACACGGGCGGCGGGGGCGCGGGCGGCCTCGGCGG
>NZ_LAVK01000158.1 GCF_001083795.1 Streptomyces sp. SBT349 | reverse complement strand
GTCGGCGCTCAACCCGGTGCAGCGGGTCGGCGACCAGATAGCCGAGGCGCTGCTGGTGCACGACCGCGCGCTGTCCACGGCGACGGCCCGGGCCCGCGCGGTGGAGCTGCTGGCGCGGGTCGGGGTGCCGGATCCGGAGCAGCGCTACCACGGTTACCCGCACCAGTTCTCCGGCGGCATGTGCCAGCGGGCGGTGATCGCCATGGCCATCGCCAACCAGCCGAAGGTGCTGATCGCCGACGAGCCCACCACCGCGCTCGACGTCAGCGTGCAGGCGCAGGTGCTCCAACTGCTCCGGGTGGCGGCCGAGGAGACCGGCGCGGCCACCGTGCTGATCAGCCACGACCTCGGTGTGGTGGCAGAGACGGCGGACCGCCTGTGCGTGATGTACGCCGGCCGGGTGGTGGAGACCGGGCCGGTGGCCGCCCTCTTCGCCGGGCCCCGGCACCCGTACACCGCCGCGCTGCTGGCCTCGTTGCCCAGGCTGGACGCGCGGGTCGGCCGGCTGGTCCCGATCCCGGGACTGCCGCCCGACCTCGTCGACCCGCCGCCGGGCTGCGCGTTCGCTCCGCGCTGCCCGGTGGGCAAGGACCGCCCGCGGTGCACCGAGCTGCGTCCCGAGCCGCGCGGCACCGGTGCCGCGCGCAGCGCCTGCCACTTCCCCGACGAGGCCGCCGCGGTGCTGACGCGCGAGCCACCCCGGCCCTCCCCCGCCGCCGCGTCCCGCGGGGCCACCGCGGAGGGCGGCCCGGTTCTCCACGTGCGGGACCTGCACAAGCGGTACCCGGTGCGCGCCGGCGTGTTCTCCCGCGCGCGGAGCTGGGTGCGCGCGGTGGACGGGGTGTCGCTGGAGATCGGCGCCGGCCGGACCCTCGGCCTGGTCGGGGAGTCGGGCTGCGGCAAGTCGACCCTGGCCCGGATGCTGCTGCGGCTGGTCGACCCGACCGAGGGCGACATCACCGTCGAGGGACGCGACCTGGTAGCCGCCGGGCGCGGTGAACTCCGGCGCATCCGCCAGCGGGTGCAGATGGTGTACCAGGACCCCTTCGCCTCGCTGAACCCGCGGCAGAACGTGGGGAACACCGTCGCCGAACCGCTCCGGCTGGCCGGCGGGTTCAGCCGCGCCGAGCGGCGGGCACGCGTGCTGAGCCTGTTCGAACGGGTCGGGCTGCGCCCGGAGCACGCGGACCGGTTCCCGGCCGAGTTCTCCGGCGGGCAGCGCCAGCGGGTCGCCATCGCGAGGGCCCTGGCCCTCGAACCCCGGCTGCTGATCCTGGACGAGCCGGTCTCGGCGCTCGACGTCTCGGTCCAGGCCCAGGTGCTGAACCTGCTGGCCGACCTCCAGGCCGAGTCCGGCATGGCCTACCTGTTCGTCAGTCACGATCTGTCGGTGGTCCGTCAGGTGGCCGACGAGGTCGCCGTCATGTACCTCGGCAGGATCGTCGAGAGCGGCGGAGTCGAACGCGTCTACCGGTCGCCGCGCCACCCCTACACGGCGGCGCTGCTCGCCTCGGTGCCGGTCCCCGACCCGGCCGGCCGCGCCGAACGCCAGCGGGTCCCGCTGGGCGGCGAGGTGCCGAGCCCGGCCGACCCGCCGTCCGGCTGCCGGTTCCGCACCCGCTGCCCGCTGGCCGAGGCCCGTTGCGCCGAGTCGGAGCCCGTGCTGCGGGTGATCGACGGCGGCTCGACCGCCTGCCATCTCGCCGACCGGCTCGATCCGGCCCGGTCCCTGGACAACGGGCGGCGGCCATGACCCCTCGCCGCCCTCCCGCCCGGCCGCGGTTCGCGGCGCTCCGCAGGTACGCGGGCTCCCGGTCGGCCGTGATCGGCGCCGCCGGTCTGCTGCTGCTCGTGGTGGTCGCGGCCCTGGCGCCCTGGGTGGCGCCCTTCCACCCCGACGCGCAGGGTGCGGACAACCTGCTCGGCCCGTCCCTGTCCCACCCGCTCGGCACCGACGAGCTCGGCCGGGACATCGCCTCCCGGGTGCTGTACGGCGCCCGCGGCTCGCTGCTGGTCGGCGTCGGGGCGGCGGCGCTGGGGGCGTTGATCGGCGTGCCGCTCGGCCTGCTCGCCGGCTACCTGGGCCGATGGGTGGACGCGGTGGCCATGCGGCTGGTCGACCTGCTGCTCGCCGTGCCCGGCGTGCTGCTGGCCCTGGTGGTCGTCGCGCTGCTCGGCCCCGGCCGGACCAACCTGATCCTGGCCATCGGCATCGGCGCCGTACCGGAGTTCGCCCGGCTGACGCGCGCGGCCACCCTGGAGATCAGGGAGCGCGACTTCGTCGTCGCCGCCCGGGGCATGGGCGCGCCGGCCCCCGACGTGATGGTCAGGACCGTGCTGCCCAACGTGCTCAATCCGGTGCTCATCCAGCTGGTGGTCACCGCCTCCCTCGCGGTGGTCACCGAGGCCGGGCTGAGCCTCCTCGGCCTCGGCAACCCGCCGCCCGCGGCCTCGTGGGGCGGCATGCTCCAGGCGGCGCGCGCCTACCTCTACCAGAGCCCCTGGTACGGCGTGTTCCCCGGTCTCTGCCTGGTCTTCACGGTCTTCTGCCTCGACCGGGTCGGCAGCGGGCTGCGCCGTGCCCTCGGCACCGGGTCCGCGAGCGGCGCCGGCGAAGGGACCCTGTGATGTACGCCTACCTCGTCCGCCGCCTCCTCCAGTTCGGCATCGTCCTCTTCCTCGGCTCGGTCGCCGTCTGGGCGCTGATCTTCGCGCTGCCCGGAGACCCCGCCACCGTGCTGGCCGGCGCGGACGCCGGTCCCGAGGAACTGGCCGCGGCCCGCACCCGGCTCGGCCTGGACCGGACCGTGGTCCAGCAGTACGCGAGCTGGCTGGGCAACGCGCTGACCGGCGACCTCGGCACCTCCTACTTCTCCGCCGAACCGGTGACGAGCACCCTGCTGGACGCGGTGCCCGCCACCGTCCAACTGGCCGCGCTCGCCATGCTCCTCACCGTGCTGATCGCGGTCCCGGTCGGCCTCACCGTCGCCCTGTCGCCGCGCTCCGCGGCGGGTCGCGCCCTGAAGGCGTACCTCACCGCGGGCCTCGCGGTGCCGGCGTTCTGGCTCGGGCTCCTGCTGATCATCGTCTTCGCGGTCCGGCTCCGGGCGCTGCCCGCCGCCAGCGACCACGTGCTGGTCTGGGACGACCCGGCCGCGACCTGGCGGAACCTGATCCTGCCGGCCGCCGCCATCGCGGTGCACACCTCCAGCGTCACCGCCCGCTTCCTGGCGGCGTCCCTGAGCGAGGTGCTGGGCCGGGACTTCGTCCGCACCGCGCGGGCCAAGGGCGTGCCGGAGCCGGAGGTGATCCGGCGGCACGCGCTGCGCAACGCCGCGTTGCCCACCGTCACCGTCGTCGGGATCCAGCTCGGCGGATTCCTCGGCGGCACCGTGGTGATCGAGGCCGTCTTCAACTACCCCGGCCTCGGCCGGCTGCTCTACACCGCCATCGGCGAACGGGACTACGCCGTCGTCCAGGGCGGCGTGCTCTTCGTCATCGCCGCCTTCCTCACCCTCAGCCTGCTGGTCGACCTCCTCTACGCATGGCTCGACCCCAGGGTCCGGCTCGCCCGATCCCAGTGAAGGAGCCCGTCATGGTCCCCCACCCGCCGTGGCCGCACCGGCGTTCCCTCCTCGCCGCCCTGGGCCTCGCCGGGGCCGGCGCCCTGGGCGCGCCGCTGCTCACCGCCTGCGGAGCGCCCCCGGGCCGGTCGTCCGGCCGGCTGCGGATCGGCACCACGCAGATCATGCAGTTCGACCCGTACCAGACCAACTCGGCGATCCACATCCACGCCTTCTACAGCTACCTGGTCGACTACGCCGACGACTACCGGCCGCGCCCGGCCGCGGCCGAGGCATGGGAGTTCGCGGACGACGACCGCTCGGTGACCCTCACGCTGCGCGACAGCCGCTTCGGCGCGGGCCGCCCCGTCACGGCCGAGGACGTCGTCGCCGGCGTCGCCCGTGCCAAGGACCCGGCGGCGGCGTTCACGCTGGCGGAACCGTCCACGTTCATCGACGCGGCCACCGCGCTGGACCCGCGCACCGTGCGGGTGGACTTCGTCGAGCCGACCCCCAGGGAACTCGTCGTGGACTGGATGTTCGCCTTCCCCGTGATCCCCGCCGAACGCAACGACTCGGCGTCGCTGGCCAACGAGCCGGCCGGTTCCGGCCCGTTCCGCCTGGCGTCCTTCGCTCGCGACCAGCGTCTCGTCCTCACCCGGAATCCCGACTACCGGGACGGGGCCCGGCCCGCCGCGGACGAGGTCGAGTTCCGCTTCTTCCGCGACGAGGAGGCGATGGTCAGCGCCCTGGAGTCCGGGGACCTCGACGGCGCCGTGTACCTGGCGCTGCGGCACGCGGAGCGGCTGCGCGGCCACTACCGCCCGGTCGAGGGCGAGGGCCGGATGAACCTGTTCTTCATGAACGCCACCATGCCGCCCTTCGACAACAAGGCGCTCCGGCAGGCGGTCGCCCGCGCGATCGACCGCGAACGCATCATCGACCAGGTGGGTTTCGGCATGGGCGAGCCGATCTACACGGCGTTCATGCCGGAGTCCCCGGCCTTCGACCCGGCGCGGCTCACCACGCACGGATTCGACCTCGCCGCCGCCGAGGCGGCCGTCGACGCGTCCGGCGGTGCCCGCGAGGCGACCGCCGGCGTCGGGGACGAGCCGGGCGCGGTGGAGATCCTCCAGATCATCCAGGCCGACCTGGCCCGCATCGGATTCGACCTCGCCATCGAGCCGATGGAGCAGGCGACCTTCCTGGAGGAGCTGTTCGGCAGCCGGCTCCAGTCCTGCGTGGCCGCCCAGCCGAACAACCTGCGGAGCCCGTCGCTGGTCGCCAGGGGCCGGCAGATGCTGCCGGGCGAGGCCAACGTGCTGCTGGGCGACGGGGTGCCCGACCGCTACGTCCGGGCGGTCGGCGCCGCCAGGACCGCCACCGCCGACGACGCCAAGCGGGCGGCGTTCGCGCGGCTCAACGACGTGCTGCTGGACGAGGCGTGGGCCGTGGGCATCGCCACCAGGCCGTCGCTGGCCGCGCTCGACCGGGGCGTGGCCGGACTCGCCGTCGACCCGCGGGACTTCCTGGTGCTGACCGGCCTGCGCCGGACCTGACCCGCGGACGCCCGAGAAACCGACATGGAAAGGTCCTGCATGGACGCGTTGGACTCCCCCCCGACCAGCCCGGTGACCAGCCTGCTCACCGCGGTGTTCACCCCGTTCGACGAGGACGGCGGCCTGGCCCTGGACACCGTGCGCGAGCAGGCCGATGCCCTGGCCGGCTGGGGCTGCCCCGCGGTGTACGTGGGCGGCACCGCCGGCGAGGGGGCCTCGCTCACCTCCGCGGAACGGATGGCCCTGCTCGAACGGTGGTGCGAGGTCGCAGCCGGGCGCTTCGACGTCATCGCGCACGTGGGCCACGCCAGCCTGGCCGAGGCCCGGACGCTCGCCGCGCACGCCAGGCTGGCGGGGGTGCGGGCGATATCGGCCGTCGCGCCCTACTTCCACCGGCCCGCGAACGCCGAGGCGCTGGCGGACTACTGCGCCGCGCTCACCGCCGCCGCCCCCGACGTGCCGTTCATCTACTACCACATCCCCTCCGTCACCCGGGTCGCCATCCCCGCCAGCGCCTTCCTCAAGGCGGCGCGGGGCACGGTGCCCACGCTGGCCGGCGTCAAGTTCGCCGACGGCGACCTGGCCGACTTCCAGCGCTGCCTCGAACTGGCCTGGGACGGCTGCGAGCTGTACTTCGGCAACGCCAGGCTTCTGCTGGCCGCGGTCGGTCTCGGCGCGCGGGCGGCCATCGGCTCCGCCTACAACTTCGCCGCCCCCCTGTATCTGCGGATGCTCGCCCACGTCGAACGCGGCGAGACGGCGGCGGCCCGCGACTGCCAGTTCCTCGCCCAGCGCGCCATCGACACCGCGTCCGGCTACCGGGGTGAACTCGCCGGTTTCAAGGCGGCGACCAAGCTCACCGGGCTCGACTGCGGACCCTGCCGGCCCCCGCTGACCGCCCTGGACGAGGCGGAGCTGGCGGACCTGCGGACCCGGCTCACCGGCATCGGCTTCCTGCCCCGGGAGACGGCATGACGGCGCCGGGCCCGCCCGCGCGCCCCCATGTGCTCCTGATCCAGGCCGACCAGTTCCGCTGGGACTGCCTCGGTGCGGCGGGACACCCCGATGTCGCGACCCCGCACCTGGACCGGCTCGCCGCGGACGGGGTGCTCCACGGCGACGCCTTCTGCCCCTTGCCGATCTGCACCCCGTCGCGGTACTCGCTGCTCACCGGGCTCTACCCGCACCAGCACGCGGGCTGGACCAACCACAGCACCCTGCCGCCCGCGGTGCCCACCTTCCCCGGCGCGCTGCGCGCGGCGGGCTACCGGACGGCCGCCGTCGGCAAGATGCACTTCACGCCCACCTACCTGGACGTGGGATACGACCGCATGCTGCTGGCCGAGCAGCACGGTCCCGGCCGGTACGACGACGACTACCACCGGGACCTGCGCGCCGCCGGGATCACCCCCGTCCTGGACCTGCTCGACCAGGAGGAGCACCTGCGCCCCGCCGCGCCGGACTCCTACTGGGAGAGCTACGGCACCGCGCGTTCCGACCTGCCGGAGGAGTGGCACTCGACGACCTGGATCGGGGACCGCGCGCTGCGCGAGGTCGCCGGCTGGGAGCCCGGCGGCGGTCAGTTGCTGCACGTGTCGTTCATCAAGCCCCACCACCCGTTCGACCCGCCGGCCCCCTGGGACGAGCTGTACGACCCGGACGCGCTGACGCTGCCACCGGGCTGGACGGAACGGATCCCGCCGCCCGACCTGCGGCACCGCGACGCCTACTTCGACTACGAGGGGCTCACCGAGCCGGTGCTGCGCCGGGTGATGGCGCACTACTACGGCTCCATCACCCACCTCGACCACCACATCGGCCGTCTCGTCGACGCGTTGCGGCGGCGCGGCCTGTACGACGAGACCATGATCGTCTTCACCTCCGACCACGGCGAGTACCTGGGCTTCCACCACCTGCTGCTGAAGAACGGGCCGCTGTACGACCCGCTGGTCCGGGTGCCGCTGGTGGTGAAGTACCCGGCGGCGCCCGGCACCCGGCCGCGGCGCGGTGAGCGCAACGACGCGCTGGTCTCGCTCGTCGACCTCGCGCCCACCGTGCTGTCCGCCTGCGGCGTGCCGCCGCCCCCGGATCTGCCGGGTCATGACCTGACCGACCCGGGCGCCGGGCGGGACTGCGTCTTCGCGGAGAACCGCAGGGGCGGCGCGGTGGCCATGGCCAGGACGCGCACCCACAAGCTCCTGGTCGGCGCGGACCCCGCGGACGACGCGCTGTTCGACCTGCGCGAGGACCCGCTGGAGCGGCGGAACCGGCTCGGTGCCCCGGACAGCGGCGCGGTCGCCGCGGATCTGCGCGAACGGCTCCTGCGCTGGGTGGCGTTCGACACCCCGCCGCCCCCGTACCTGGACGAGGACGCCGCGGTGATCGAGGCGCCGAACGTGCCGCCGCGGGACCCGGCCCGCCGCGCCGAGCACGCGGCCCACTTCGCCGCCGCGGTGCGCGAGGCGGCCCGGTCGCCCGCGCCCGACCACCCCAACGCCCCGACGGCCGGCCGGGAGCGCGCGCAGGAGCCGCACCACCCCCACCACCAACAGAAGGGACGCCCATGACCCCCCGTACCGCGACCGGTGGCGATCAGCGCACCGCGACCCGCCTGGCGCCGCTGATCACGGCCGCGCTGGCGGCCTCGCTGCTCGCCCCCACGGGCGCCGCCGCGTCCGAGGAGGCCCACCGGGCCATCCGCCAGTCCACCGTCTTCGAGCAGGGCGAGGACGGGTACCACACCTTCCGCATCCCGGCGGTGGTCCGCGCCGCCGACGGCACGCTGGTGGCCTTCGCCGAGGCGCGGACGAGCGGCTCGGGCGACGACGGCGACATCGACCTGGTCGCCAAGCGGTCGACGGACGGCGGCGCCCGTTGGGGACCGCTGATCGTGGTGTGGGACGCCGGGGCGAACAAGGCCGGCAACCCGGTCCCCGTGCTCGACCGGAACACCGGCCGGCTCATCCTGAACACGACCCGCACCGGCGGCGACGTCAGCACGGCCGACGTACGCTGCGGACGCGCCGACGCGCAGCAGACCCGGCGTTCCTTCGTGCAGCACAGCGACGACGACGGCCTCACCTGGTCGCCGCCGGAGGAGATCACCCAGGACGTCCGGCCGGGCAACTGGCGGCACTTCGTCGGCGGTCCGGGCCACGCCATCCAGCTCGAACACGGTGAGCACGAGGGCCGCCTGGTCATCCCCGGCAACCACTCGGTCGCCCCGCCCGAGGGCTCCGGCATCGACTGCCTGGACGACAGGCTGTTCGGCGCCCACTCCCTCTACAGCGACGACGGCGGTGCCACCTGGCACCTGGGCGGCGTGGACACCCCGCTGACCGGCGTCGACAACCCCAACGAGAGCACCGTCGCCGAACGCGCCGACGGCACCGTGTACTTCAACGCCCGCGACCAGCAGGGCACCAGCCCCGCCACCCGGCTGGCCACCACCAGCAGCGACGGCGGCGCCTCGTTCGACGGCCCCTACCAGCCGGTCGACGACCTGGTGGGCCCGGTGGTCCAGGGGTCGGTGCTCGCGCTGGACGGCGGCGAGCGCCTCCTCTACGCGGGCCCCGGACGCCCCGACGCCCGGCGCGACCTGACGCTGTGGACCAGCGAGGATGCCACCTCCTGGGAGTCGGCCCTGCTGGTCAACAGCGCTCCGGCCGGCTACTCCGACCTGGTCGGACTGGAACGCGGCGCGGTCGGCGTGCTCTACGAGAACGGCGTGCCCTCCGCGGAGCAGCCCAACCCGCCGGCGCACCAGCGGATCACCTTCGCCCGCGTCCCGGGACCGCTGCTCACCGGCCACGGGAACGACGCCGACCACGGCGCGCCGGGAGCGGGAGCTCCCGGACACCGTCCGTGAACGCGCCGTCCCCGCCGCGCGACGGACCCGGATCGGGTGCGCGATTCACCACCGGCGAGCCGCGCACCCTGATAAAAGAAGAGATCATGATGCGATCATCCGCCTTACGGCACCTCACCGTCCTGGCAGCCGTCACCTTGCTCGCCGCGAGCACCACCACCTCGGCTCGGGCGGAGCCCGAGCCCAAGGCCCCCGAGGACTTCGTCGCGCTCTCCCACGTGGATCCGACGATCCTGCACGACATCCGCTATCACACCGCGCACAACTTCATAGGCGAACCGATCGAGGGCTACCGGATGCCCCTGTGCCTCCTCACCGAGGACGCCGCCGCCGCGTTGCAGCAGGCGCAGGAGTCCCTCCGCGAGCAGGGGTACAGCCTGAAGGTGTACGACTGCTACCGCCCGCAGCGCTCCGTCGACCAGTTCGTCGACTGGGCCGAGGACCTCGACGACCTGCGCATGAGGGAGGAGTTCTACCCGCGGGTCGACAAGTCCCGGCTCTTCGACGACGGTTACATCGCCGCTCGCTCGGGGCACAGCCGCGGCAGCACTGTCGACCTCACCCTGGTGAGCCTCCCCGCCGCCGAGCAGCGGCCGTACGTGCCCGGCGAACCGCTGACGGACTGCGCCGCCCCGCTGGGCGAGCGCTTCCCGGACAACTCCATCGACATGGGTACGGGGTACGACTGCTTCGACACGTTGAGCCACACGCTGGATCCCCGCGTCGAGGGAGAGCAGCGGGCCAACAGGCTCCTGCTGAGGGAGACCCTGGAGGAGGTGGGCTTCGTCAATTACGAACATGAATGGTGGCACTACACCTACGTGCCGGAAACCTACCCGGACACCTACTTCGACTTCCCCGTGCACTGCCGGTCACTGACCCCCTGACGCGGGCGACCCGGCGCGCGAGGGCGGCACCCATGTCAGACTTACCCCCTGTGAATGAGGGAGTTGAGGGTGGATGCCGGAGAAAGTACGTGTCCTCGACCGGGCTCAGGTGCGGCGCTGCGCGGCGCGGCTGGATCCGGTGGAAGTGACGGAGGACATTCTCCGCCGTCATGCCCGTGGCCAGGTGATGCTGCCCGCCGAAGGCTATATGGCGTGGAACAACTCGGAGGGTGCCTACAGCAGATCCATAGCCATGCTCGGGGCGCTCACCGGCCCCGAGCCGGCCTACGGGATAAAGCTCATCAACGCGGCCGTGAGCAACCCGTCGAAGGGAATGGAACGGGCCGGTGGAATGTCCATCCTGTTCGACCCGGAGACGGCGCGCCCCTACCTCCTCGCGGAGGCAGGGTATGTGAGCGCGCTGCGCACGTCCTCCTATACGGTGGCGAGCCTGCGGCATCTGGGGCCGGAGACCTTCGACGCGGTGTCGATCATCGGCTGCGGGGCGCTCGCCCGCAGCCATCTCGCCCTCATCGCCCGGTATTTCCCGGATGTCGGCCGGGCGCACGTGCACGACATCGTTCCGGAACGTGCCGCGGCGTTCACCGAGTGGGCCGCCGCGCACGTGCCGTCGGTGACCGTCCGGACGGAGCCGTCGGCACGCTCCTGCGCGGCGGCGAGCCAGGTCGTGATCACACTGACGGTGTCGGACCGGCCGTACGCCTCCCACGACTGGTTCCGGCCGGGCACCTTCGTCGCGCACGTCTCGCTCGACGACCTGCGCGAGGACGTCTTCGTCAAGGCCGAGCGGCTCTGGGTGGACGACCTGGGGCTGATCGAGGAGAACCCGCGCAGGATCCTGGGGCGGCTGCTCCAGGAGCGCGTCGTCGTGGCGGCGGACGGCGGGATCACCGGGTCGCTCGGCGAGGTGCTGACCGGTGAGGTTCCCGCGTCCCGTCCCACCTGTGGGGTCGTGGTCAGCAACCCCTTCGGCATGTCGATCCTCGACGTGGGGATGGTCGACGCGATCGGGCGAACGGCGGAGGCGGACGGCATCGGCACCCGCATCGACCTGCTCGGCGCGGCGGAGGAGGGCGAATGACGCGGGCCCCCCGCACGCCGGACGCCGGGGCCGCCCCGCCCTCCGAGGCCGGGCTGCTCAGCCTGAGCGACGTGGACGAGAAGACGCTGTCCGAACTGGTGCGGCGGTCCGTCGAGTTCGACCGCGACCAGCGCCCCGCGGCGCGCCCGCTGGCGGGCAGGGCGGTGGGCATCCTCTTCACCGCCACCTCGACGCGCACCAGGACCGCGTTCACCGTCGCCGCGCTGCGGCTCGGCGGCACGCCCATCGCCTACGGTCCGGCCGACCTCCAGCTGGCCACCGGCGAGAGCCTCGCCGACACCGGACGGATCCTCGGCCTGATGCTCGACGCCCTGGTGGTGCGGACGGCGGGCCCGCTCGCCGAGATGCGCCGGCTGGCGCGCGGTGCGGGCAGGCCCGTGGTCAACGCGATGGCCGCCGAGGAGCACCCGACGCAGGCGGTCTGCGACATCGCCACCCTGGTGCGGCATTTCGGATCGCTGCCGGGGCTGTCGTTCCTCTACGTCGGCGAGGGCAACAACACCGCGGCCGCGCTGGCCCGCGGCCTCGCCCTCGTCCCCGGCGTGCGCGCGACCTTCGCCACCCCGCCGGGCTACGGCCTGCCGCCCGCGCTGCTGGCCGAGGCCGCCCGGGCGGCGGGAGCGCGCGGCACGGTGATCGAGGAGGTCCACGACATGGAGCGGCTGCCCGCCGACGTAAACGCCGTGTACACGACGCGGTGGCAGACGACGGGCACGAGCAAGGCCGACCCCGCGTGGCGCGAGAGGTTCCGGCCGTTCTACGTCGACGAGGCGCTCATGGGCCGCTACCCCGGAGCCGTCTTCATGCACGACCTGCCCGCCCACCGGGGTGACGAGGTGGCGGGCGCGGTGCTGGACGGCGAGCGCTCCCTGGCGTGGGCACAGGCGCGGATGAAGCTGTCCAGCGCCATGGCGGTGCTGGAGCACGTCGTGGAAGACGACGCGTGAGCGCGCCCGCCGCGCGCTTTCGCTGGCGTTGCTCCGTGTGCGGCGCGGACTTCGCGCTCGACGCCGTCCGCTACACCTGCCCGTCCTGTCCCGGCACGGCGGCGCTCGACCTGGTGACGGACTACGCCCGCGCGGGCGCGGGCCGGCCGCCGGACCAAGTGGTGGACGCCTGCGAGCCGTCCATGTGGCGATACCGCGCGCTGCTGCCGGTGGGCTCCGCCGGACGTCCGGGCCTCGACGGCGTGGGCTGGACGCCGCTGACGGAACTGCCGCGTCTGGCCCGGCACCTGGGCATCCGGCGCCTGCTGCTGAAGGACGACGGGCGGAACCTGACGGGATCGCTGAAGGACCGCGCCAGCGCACTGGTGGTCGCCAAGGCCCGGGAACTGGGCGAACGGGTCGTGGTCACCGCCTCCACCGGCAACGCCGCGGCGGCGCTCGCCGCCTGCTGCGCCGCGTCGGGGGTGCGCTGCCTGGTGTTCGTGCCCCGCGGGACGCCCCCGGCGAAGATCGCGCAGTTGCGCGCCTGCGACGCCGTGGTGGCGGAGGTGGCGGGGGGCTACGGCCGGGCCGTCGAGCTGAGCCTCGCCATGGCCCGGCGCAAGGGCTGGTACTGCCGCACCACCGCCTTCAACCCGTACACCGCCGAGGGGAAGAAGACCGCCGCCCTGGAGATCGCGGAACAGCGGGGATGGCGCGCGCCCGACGTGGTGCTCGTGCCCGCCGGGGACGGGAACATCCTGACCGGCATGCACAAGGGCTTCGCCGACGCGCTGGCGATGGGCTGGACGGACCGGATGCCACGGCTGATCGCGGTGCAGTCCGCGGCGGCGCCCGCGCTCTTCGAGGCGTGGCGCGCGGGCGCGCACGCGCCGGAGGGCGCGGCGGCCCGGAGCCGGGCGGAGAGCATCAACGTGGCCGTGCCGCAGGACGGCAGGCGCGCCCTGCGGGCCGTGCGCGACACGGGGGGCCGCGTCAGCGTCGTCTCCGACGAGGAGGCGATGGAGGCCGTCAACCTGCTGGCCAGGACGAGCGGGGTGTTCGCCGAACTGGCGAGCGCGGTCACGACCGCGGCGCTGCCGGGGCTGCTGGCGGACGGGCAGGTGGGGAAGGACGAGTGCGTGGCCGTGGTGAACACCGGCAGCGGGCTCAAGGACCCGCTGGCGGCGTTGGACCGCAGCCGCCCGGTCGTCGCGGACCCCGGCGGTGACGCGGCGCTCGAAGCCGAACTGACCCGGCTGCTGGGGGACGACGGCCGCTGACGCGGCGGCGCGTCAGGCGGCGGCGCCGTCGGCGCGCACCGGCCGCGCCATCGCGACGGCGACCCGCCGCTGACCGGAGAACGGCGCCCTGCCGTGCGCGCTCAGCATGTTGTCCAGCAGGAGCACGTCGCCGCGCTGCCAGGGGAACGCGACCGTGGCCCGCTGGTAGGCGGCGCGCAGGGTGTCGAGGACGTCGGGCTCGATGGGCGTGCCGTCGCCGTAGAAGCTGTTGGTGGGCATCTCCTGCGGCGACAGCTCCTCGGCCATGGCGGCGTGCAGCGACGGCTCCAGGGTGGAGGCGTGGAAGAAGACGGCGTGGTTGAACCACAGGTCCTCGCCGGTGTCGGGGTGCCGGGCCGTGGCCTCGGAGACCCGGCGGGTGCGCAGGTGGTCCTCGTCCCCCCACTCGGCCGTGAGCCCGGCCGCGCGGCAGTACGCCTCGGCCTCGGCACGGTCGCCGGTCCCGAGCGACTCCTGCCAGGACAAGCCGTAGCCGCGCCCGTAGTTGCGGACGTACATGACCTTCTTCTCGGCGAACCTGCGGCGGACGGCCTCGGGGACGCTCGCGGTGACCTCGCGTATCGAGGCGATGGGCGTCTGTCCGCCGCCGCCCGGTGGGGTCAGGCAGCAGAAGCCGAGGCGCAGCGGCCACCGCGTCGCGTAGGACATCTCGTTGTGGAGGAAGATCGGCTGGTCGGGCGGGTGGTCGGTCGAGGTGTAGACGTTCCCGGCGATCTGGTGGCGTGGCGAGGAACGCTCGTGCTCCGCGACCAGGTCGCCGTACAGGCCGCCGAGCACCCGCTCGAACTCGGGGGCCTCGCGCACCTCGAAGCCCCGGAACAGCAGCGCGCCGGACGCCAGCAGATGCCGCTCGACGACAGCCTTGTTCGCCGCGGTCCACGCGTCGAGCCGCACACCCGCCACGGACGGGGCGGCGATGGGGGGATGACCGGGAGGGCCGTCGGGGGCGGTGACGGTCACGAGCTGGTCGGGCCGGACACGGCTCCTGGCGCGCCGCGCACCGCGTGGCGACGGAATGCCTGTTTCACTCATCGATGCCTCCATTCCACTGCCGCTTCCCCATTTGTGATGAATGAGCCGTCATGCGCCTTCCCATTCCGGGATGCCTCTCGTCTCCTTCGCCGGGCGCGGGAGATTCTACAGCGCGACGGTAAGGGCGAGATGGGGGGCCTTGGTGGCGTTTCGTGCCGAGTTGGGCAGGCACAGAACCCACGCTTCCGTTTATTGCAGGCTACAGCCATGCTCTTGACGGCCTATTCACGGCTGTGTATCTTCGGCCGAAGTTCACGGATTCACCGCAGAAGTCTTGACACGGAGGTAAGACCCGCTCGCATGCGCTGCCACTGATTCAGTGTGTCACCCCGTCAAGACTCGCGTTTCCCCGCGCACTCATCACGTCATGCGGCGAAGATCCTCACGTCTGTATCCGGAGTCGTAGCCCTCGGCTGTCTTTTTCCGGAGAACTTTCTCTCTTCTTCCAGGGAACCGGGGCAGGCGGCGGCATTACGCCTTCTATTCGGGACAGGAGAATTGCAGGTGACGACGGACGAGGCCGCGGCGGGCACCGAGCCGGGAATCGAGGGCTTTCGCACCTCACCGCTCCAGAACCGGATATGGCGTACCGCTCGGCACGCCCGGTCGGTGGTGGTGCTCTCGGTGTCGGGCCCGGTTCCCACGGCGCGTATCGAGGCTTCCCTGCGGGCCGCGACTGAGCGGCACGAGATGCTCCGTACGTCGTTCCGCACCCTCCCCGAGCTCGCCTTCCCCCTCCAGGTGATCCACGACCTCCCCCTGGCCGGGACGCGCCTGACGGACCTGTCCGGTGAGGACCCGGCGGCCCGGGCCGCCGCGCTGGAGGCGCTCGTGGAGGCGCACCGGCGTCGGACGGAGGATCCCGCGCCGCGCGCCGACCTCGTGACGCTCTCGGGCGCCGACCGGCAGCTGGTGCTGAGTCTGCCCGCGCTGTGCGCGGACGCCGGGACGCTGCTCGCGCTCTGCCGCGAGGTGGCCGAGGGCTGCGGGACGCCGGGACCGGCGCCGGAGGACCCGCCGCAGTACGCCGATGTGACCGAGTGGATCCATGACGTGCTCGACTCCCCGGCGGGCGAGGCGGGTCGCGACTACTGGGCGACGGCGTCCGCCGGCCTCGCGCCGGCGCTCGCGGAACCGGCCGCGAACGGAACGGGGGCCGCCTCCACCGTCGCCCCCACCGTCGCGTCGGCCCACCTCGACGCCTCCGACGCGGAACTCGTCGACCGGGCCGCCGCCGCCCTGGGGGAGTCCACGGAGGTCTTCCTGCTGACCTGCTGGCAGATCCTGCGGTGGCGGGCCGCCCCGCAGGGCGTCCCCGCCCTCGGGGTGCTGCTCGATGGCCGGGCCCACGCCGAACTCGCCCACGTCCTCGGGCCGCTGACTCGCTGCGTGCCCCTCACGGGACGGGTGGACCTCGCCGAGTCCTTCGCCGCCCTCGCGCGCCGGACCGGCCGCGCTCTCGAAGAACACCGGGAGTGGCAGGAGCACTTCGACGCGGCGGCGTGCTGCCGGTCGGCCGGAAAGCCGGAGAACGCGTACTTCCGTGAGGTGTTCGGCTACACCGACGCCCGCGCCACCTGGAGCGCCGGAGGGACCACGTTCGCCGTCGAGCTGCTTCAGGCGGAGGGCGAGCCCTCCGCCGGCCGTCTCACCTGCCTGCGGCTGCCCGGCGGACTGAGGGCCGAGCTGCACCGCGCGCCGGGGGCGGGCGGTGACGCCGCGCCGGACGCCACCCTCCTGGATCGCCTGCGCACGCTGGCGCTGAGCGCCGCGCGCCGCCCCGAGGCCGCCGTCGGCGCCCTGGAGTGGCTCGGCACCGGCGAGCGCCGCGCGATCGGCGCCTTCTCGGCCGGCCCGGCCCTGGATTCCGGCGGCCCGGCCCCGGAGGTGCCGTCCAAGGGCGCGCCGGGCCTGTTCCACGAGCGCTTCGCGGCCTCGGCGCTCCGCCACGCCGACCGGACCGCCCTGGTCTTCGGGGACGAACGGCTCACCTACCGCGAACTCGACGAGCGCGCCGACCACATCGCGCACCGCCTGGCGGCGGCAGGGGTCCGGCCGCGCCAGGTCGTCGCCGTCTGGACCGCGCCCTCGCCCGACCTCATCGCCGCCGTCCTCGGCATCCTCAAGGCCGGCTGCGCCTACCTGCCGCTCATCCCCGGCGAGTCACCGAGCCGAGCCGCCGGCATCCTGTCCGACTCCGGTGCCGCCGCCCTCGTGGTGGATCGCGCGCCACCGCCCGGGCTCCCCCTCCCGGCGGCGGCCGTCCTGCGAACCGACGTTCCCCAGC
>NZ_LAVK01000157.1 GCF_001083795.1 Streptomyces sp. SBT349 | reverse complement strand
GCGCGCCGATCTCTTTTTGTGTTGTCATGCTCCGCAGCCCCCAGAGACCTACACTATCCTCTTCGTCGGCGGCGTCAGATGTTTATAAGAGACGGCCCCGGGCGGGCGGACCCCCGCCGCTCCGCCCGTCAGTGGCCCCGTTCCGCGCCGCCGTTGATCTGGATGACCTGGGACGTGAGGTGGGCGGCCGCGTGGGAGGCGAGCCAGTGCAGGGTCTGGGCCACGTCGCCCGGGGTGCCGGGACGGTGGGTCAGGGTCTCGCCGACCAGGCGTTCGCGGCGTTCCTCCGTCATCAGGCCGCCGAAGAACTCCGTGTCCTCGACCAGGCCGGGCGCCACCACGTTGACCGTCACCCCGCGCGGCCCGAGCGCGCGGGCGAGGTCGTGCGCGTAGGGGTGCAGCGCGGCCTTGCTCGCCGCGTAGGCGCCCGTGCCGGAGCCGCGGTAGGCCGCGATGGAGCTGATGAACAGCACCCGCCCGCCCGGCGAGGCCAGCCGGTCGCGCAGCGCCTCCGTGAGGAGGACGGCGGTGAGGGTGTTGCCGCGGAAGTTCACCGACCAGTCGTGGGCGGTGGCGGCCAGCGGGGCGTCGGGGTCGTCGGGCCCCGGCTCCAGCGTGCCGTTGCCGCCCGCGCCGTTGACCAGCACGTCCACCGTGCCGAACCGTTCGCCGATCTCCCCCGCGGCCCGCGCCGCCTGGGCCGGTTCGGACAGGTCGGCGGGCAGCGCGACCGCGCCCTCGACCGCGTCGGCCGCCCGGTTCACCACCTCCGCGCGGCGCCCGATCAGCACCGTGGTGTCCCCGTCGCGTGCGAAGCAGTGTGCCGTGGCCAGGCCCATGCCCGTGCCGCCGCCGCTGATGACCACGATCCGTCCCGCCATGTCTGGACCGTAACGCCTCAACGAGGCGCCTGCCACGTCAGCTTGGTGCCGTTGCCGCCGATGCCGGGGCCGAGCCCGGCGCGGCCGCCCAGCGCCTCGGCGCGCTCCCGCACGTTGCGCAGGCCGCTGCGGCGGGCGGCGGCGTCGTCCACGCCGACGCCGTCGTCGGCGACGGTGAGCCGGACGGCGTCGCGTTCCCCGGGCAGGCGGGCGGCGGCGTCGACCACCACCTCCACGCGCGAGGCGCGGGCGTGGCGGGCCGCGTTGGACAGCCCCTCGCGCAGCGCGGCGACGAGGTGGCGGGCGGTCTCCGCGCCGACCGCCGTGTCCACCGGGCCGTGGAAGGCGACGGACGGCGTGAAGCCCAGCGTGCCCGCCATGGCGCCGGTTTCGCGCAGCACGCGGGTGCGCAGTCCGGCCGGCGCGCGGTCCGGGTGCTGGTGGAGGCCGAAGATGGCGGTGCGGATCTCCTGGACGGTGGCGTCGAGTTCGCCGGTGGCGGCCTCGACGCGGTCGCGGACGTCCCGGTGGACCGTGTCGCCGGAGGGGGCGCGGCGCAGGGCGCTCTCCAGGGTCATGCCGACGGCGAAGAGCCGCTGGATGACGAGGTCGTGCAGGTCGCGGGCGATGCGGTCGCGGTCCTCGAAGACGGCCAGCTGCTCCCGGTCGCGCCGGGCCGCCGCCAGGACCAGGGCGAGCGCGGCCTGCTGGGCGAACTGCGTCGCCATCGCGCGTTCCGGCACCGAGTAGGGCTTGGCGCCGGCGGCGCGGGCGAGGGAGAGGGCGCCGAGGGCCGTGCCGTCGCTGGCCAGCGGCAGCAGCATGCTCGGGCCCAGGTCCCGGGCGAGGGCGGTGGTCGGCCCCGGCTCGGCGTCGGGGCCGTCGCTGAACACCGGCTCGCCCGCGAGCACCCGGCGCGCGGCGGGGCTGTGGGCGGGGAGGGCGGTGCCGAGCAGGCGGCCCGCGTCGTCGGCCGAGGCGGCGACGACCTCCAGGGCTCCGTCGTGGCCCGGTTCGAGGACGGCGGCCTCGGCGGCGTCGGCGAGGCGCCTGGCCTGTTCCGCGACGACGGCCAGCGCGTTGTCGTCGTCGGCGGACAGGAGGGAGGCGGACAGCTCCAGGCAGCCGTCCATCCAGCGGGCCTGCTGGCGGACGGCCTCCAGGAGGCGGGCGTTGCCGATGGCGACGCCCGCCTCGCCCGCGAGGAAACGGAGGAGGTGGTGGTCGTCGGGGGTGAACGGGACGGGCGCCCCGGCCACCTGGAGGGCGCCGAACGTCGCGCCATGGGCCACGATCGGCACGCAGAGGGTGCCCGGCGGGCCCGGCGTCACCCGTCCGCCGTCGCACAGGGCGCGGGTGAGGGCGCCGGTGTCCTGATCCGTGGCGTCGGCGTTGGCGTTGGCGTTGGCGTCGGGGGCGGCTCCGTGGGTGACGAGGCGGGCGATGCCGTCGCCGGTCTCGTCGAGCACGGCGAGGGCGGCGTGGCGGGCGCCGGTCAGCTCGGCGGCGGTGCGCGTGACGCGGTCGAGGACGGCGTGCGGGTGGGCGTCGGCGTACGCGTCGGCGCCGAGGGACTCGATGGCCTTGAGCAGCCGGGGCAGATGCGGGACCTGCTCCGCCGTCACCGCCGCCGCCGTCTCGGCCGTCTCCACCGTCCCCGCCGTCTCGGGCTTCCTTGGCTCCCCTGGCTCCTGCGCTCGCCGCATAGCCCGAGGGTAATCAGTCCCCTTTCGCCGCGAAAGTCGGGATTCGCTCGGGGGTCCGCCCGCGCCCGTCGTTCGCCCGCTCCCGCTCCAGCGCGCGGCGGAACGGGCCCTCCTCGGCGGCCAGCTCTCCGTAGGGTCCGCGCTGCACCGTTCGGCCGCCGTCCAGGACCAGGACCTCGTCCACCGCGTCGAGGCCGGTGAGCCGGTGGGTGATGAGCACGGTGGTCCTGCCCTCGGTCGCGGCCAGCAGGTCGGCGGTCAGGGCGTCGGCGGTGGGGAGGTCGAGGTGTTCGGCGGGCTCGTCGAGGATCAGCACGGGGAAGTCGGCGAGGAGGGCGCGGGCCAGGGCGAGGCGCTGGCGCTGCCCGCCCGAGAGGCGGGCTCCGTGCTCGCCGACCCGGGTGTCCAGGCCGTCGGGCAGCGCGTCCACCCACTCCAGCAGGCGGGCCTCGCCGAGCGCGGCGCGCAGCGCGCCGTCCTCGGCGCCGGGGGAGGCGAGCCGCAGGTTCTCGCGGAGGGTGCTGTCGAACAGGTGCGCGTCCTGCGCGCACAGGCCGACGATCCTGCGCACGGCGTCCCCGTCGAGCGTGGTGGCGTCGGCCGGGCCCAGGGCGTAACGACCGGACTCGGGGTCGAGGAAGCGCAGCAGGCAGTGGGCGAGGGTGGTCTTTCCCGCGCCCGACGGGCCGACCACGGCGATCCTGCGCCCCGGCGTGAGGTCGAGGTCGAGGCCGTCGAGCGCGGGCCGTGCCTGGCCGGGGTGGCGGGCGGTGAGGCCGCGCAGGGTGAGGGGGAACGGGTCGGCGGGCGTCGGCGCCGGGTGCGCGGGCTCGGCGACGGGCGCGGGCGCGTCCATGACCTCCCGCACGCGTTCGGCGGCGCGGCGGGCGCGCTGGCGGTGCTGGACGGCGAGGGGCAGGCCCGCGACGGCCTCGAACGAGGCCAGCGGGACGAGAACGACGGTGGCGAGCCAGACGCCGTCGAGCCCCCCGCCCGCCACGGCGGCCACCCCGGCCCACGCGGCGGCGGTGACGGTGAGTCCGGTGAGCAGGGTGATCAGGCCGCCGCCGAGCGCGGTGGCGGCGGCGGAACGGGCCGCGAGCGCCGTCAGCTCGGCGTCCGCGGCGCGGACGGCCGCCCGGCGGGCGGGGAGCGCGCCCGCGACGGTCAGCTCGGCGGTGCCGGTGAGGAGGTCGACCGTGCGGGTGGCGAGCTCGCCGCGGGCGGGGGCGAGGCGGGCCTCGGTGCGCCGGGCGACCGCGCCGGTCAGCGCGGGGACGGCGACGCCCGCGGCCAGCAGCCCGGCGGCGAGGGCGGCGCCCGCGGCGGGCAGCAGCCAGCCGGTGAACGCGACGGCCCCGACGCCGACGGCGGCCGCGGCGGCGGCCGGGAGCAGCCAGCGCAGGAAGTAGTCCTGGAGGGCGTCCACGTCGGCGACGACGCGGGAGAGCAGGTCGCCGCGGCGGGCCGTGCCGAGTCCTGCGGGGGCGAGCCGTTCGAGGCGGCGGTAGACGGTGACGCGGAGCGCGGCGAGGACGCGGAGCACGGCGTCGTGGCTGAGGAGCCGTTCGGCGTAACGGAAGAAGGCGCGGCCGATCCCGAACGCGCGCGTCGCGGTGACGGCGACCATCAGGTACAGCACGGGCGGCTGCTCGGAGGCGCGCGAGATGAGCCACCCGGAGGCGGCCATGAGGCCCACGGCGCTGGCGAGGGCGAGCCCGCCGAGCAGCGCGGCCACGCCCAGCCTGGTCCGCTCCGCCGGAAAGCCGCCCTCGGCGGCCTCGGCGATCAGGCCGCGGACCGCGTGCCGTCCGGCCACCGGCGCGGCCGGGAGGGCGGGGACCGCGTCGGCCTCACCGGCGCGGGCCGGGGAGACGGGCGCCTCGGGCCCGCGGGGCCCCGCCGCGGCCGGGACGGCGGAGGTGGCCGGCGCGGCCGGGGCTGGTTCCACGTGAAACATGGTCAGGTCGTCGCCGAGCAGCGCCGGGCGGTGGGTGACCAGGAGGACCGTTCGGGTGGCGGCCAGCCGGGTGATCGCCGCGGCGGCCTGGGCCTCGCTGGCGCCGTCCAGGGCCGCCGTCGGCTCGTCCAGGAGGACGATCGGGCGGTCGGCGAGGAACGCCCGTGCCAGGGCGACCCGTTGACGCTGCCCCGCGGACAGGCCCGTGCCGCCCTCGCCCAGCCGCCGCGCCGGGTCGAGGTCCCCCGCCGCCGCGTCGCGCAGCGCCGCCGCCACCGCGGTGTCGTCCGCGTCGGGGCGGGCCAGCCGGACGTTGTCCCCGACCGTCCCGGCGAACAGGTGCGGGCGCTGCGGCACCCAGGCGATCTGCCGCCGCCAGTCGGCCGGGTCGAGCTCGGCCAGGTCGCGGCCGTCGATCAGGATCCGGCCCGAGGCCGGGCGGACGAAGCCGAGCAGCGCGGCCAGCAGCGTGGACTTGCCGCCGCCCGACGGCCCGGTGAGGACCACCGTCTCGCCGGGGGAGACGGTCAGGCTCGTCTCGGCCAGGGCGTCACCGGCCCGGCCGGGGTAGCGGACCACCACCCGGTCGAAGGCGATCGCCGCCCGGTCCCCGCGCGGCGCGGGCCCGCGGCCCTCCGGGGGCGCCTGCGTCTCCAGCACCGCGAACACCTCGCCGGCGGCGGCGAGTCCCTCCTGCGCCGCGTGGTACTGCGTGCCGACCTGCCGCAGCGGCAGATATGCCTCGGGCGCCAGCAGCAGCACGACCAGGCCGGTGTAGAGGCCGAGGTCGCCGGTGACCAGCCGCATGCCGACGCCGACCGCGACCAGCGCCACCGAGATGGTGGACAGCAGCTCCAGGGCGAACGACGACAGGAACGCGATCCGCAGCGTCCGCAGGGTGCTGCGCCGGTAGTCGTCGGTGATGGCGCGGATGTTCTCGGCCTGGGCCTTGGCGCGGCCGAAGACCTTGAGCGTGGCCAGGCCGCCGACCACGTCGAGGAAGTGCCCGGAGAGCCGGGCGAGCCGGTGCCACTGCCGGTCCATGTGGCTCTGGGTGGCCCAGCCGATCAGGGCCATGAAGAGCGGGATCAGCGGTAGCGTCGCCGCGATGGTGGCCGCCGCGACCCAGTCGTCGGTGACGATGCGGGCCAGGACGGCGACCGGGACCACGACGGCCAGGCCGAGCTGCGGGAGATAGCGGGCGAAGTAGCCGTCGAGGGCGTCGATGCCCCGCGTCGCCAGCGTGGTCAGCTCGCCGGTGGACCGTCCGGCGAGCCAGCCGGGCCCGAGCCGGGTCGCGTGCTCCACCAGCTTCATCCGCAGCTCGGACGTGACCGCCGCACTGGCCCGGTGGGCGGCCAGCTCGGTGAGCCAGGTCACCAGCGCGCGGCCCGCCGCGGTGGCGGCGAGAAGCAGCAGCGGCGTGCGCAGCTCCTCCACGCCGCTGCCACCGGTGAACGCGTCGGTGATGATCCGGGCGATCAGCAGCGCCTGGGCGATCACCAGGACCGCGCCCACCAGGCCGAGCGCCACCGACGCGGCCAGGAAACCGCGGGTCGCGCGGGCGTGCCGCAGCAGCCGCGGGTCCACGGGGCCCGACCTGCGCGACCCCGACCCGCGTGACGCGGTTCTCGCTTCGGTGCTCACCCGGCATCCCTCCCGGCCCGGTAGACGCGGTGCGGCGCTAGTGCGTTGGCTCGGCGATGTGCTGGGTTCCGATGCGCTTGCGGAAGACCCAGTAGGTCCAGCCCTGGTAGAGCAGCACGACCGGCGTGGCCGCGGCGGCGCACCAGGTCATGATCCGCAGCGTGTACGGGGTGGACGAGGCGTTCTCGACGGTCAGGCTCCACTCCGGCGCGAGCGTGGACGGCATGACGTCGGGGAAGAGCGCGAGGAACAGCATCGCGACCCCGGCCACCACCGCCGTTCCCGACCAGGCGAACGCCCAGCCCTCGCGGCCCCGGGCGGTGGCCACCAGCGCGGCGAGCAGGGCGGACCCCGCGGCGGCCAGGGCCGCCAGGCTCCCGCCGTCGCCGCTGTCCGCCTGCGTCCACAGCAGGAACGCCCCGCCCAGCACGCCCGCCGCGACGCCGAGTCCGGTGGCGGCGCGGCGCGCCCGGTGCCGGATGTCGCCGACGGTCTTGAGCGCGGTGAACACGGCGCCGTGGAACGTGAAGACCGCCACCGCCGCGGCCCCGCCCAGCAGCGCGTGCGGGGAGAACAGGTCGAGCGTCCCGCCGGTGTACTCGTGGGCGGCGTCCAGCTCCACCCCGCGCACGATGTTGGCGAAGGCGACGCCCCACAGGAACGCGACCAGCAGCGAGGACCAGAAGATCGTCCGCTCCCACCTCCGCTGCCACCGCTCCTCCGGCCGCTTGGCGCGGTACTCGAAGGCCACGCCGCGCAGGATCAGGCAGACCACGATGGCCAGCAGCGGCAGGTAGAAGCCGGAGAAGAGGGTCGCGTACCAGTCGGGGAACGCGGCGAACGTGGCGCCGGCGGCGGAGATCAGCCAGACCTCGTTGCCGTCCCAGACCGGGCCGATGGTGTTGATCAGGACGCGGCGCTCGGCGCGGTCGCGGGCCAGGGTCCCGGTCAGGACGCCGACGCCGAAGTCGAAGCCCTCCAGGAAGAAGTAGCCGGTCCACAGGACGGCGATGATGACGAACCAGACCTCGGGAAGATTCATCGCAAGCTCCTTGCTCGGTCCCGGCCGCTCAGTAGGAGAAGGCCATCGGCCGGTCGGCGTCGTTCTCCTGCCCCTCGCCGCCGCCCCCGGGAGGGCCGCCGACGCGCGTGGGCGGGTTGAGGTCGGCCTCGGTCAGCTCGGGCGGCCCCGCCGTGGCGTAGGTGATCATCAGGCGCGTCTCGATCACGGCGAGCGCCGCGTAGGCGAGGGTGAAGACGGTCAGCGAGGCGATCACCTCGCCCTGCGAGACGCCGGGCGACACCGCGGACGAGGTGCGCAGCAGGCCGTAGACCACCCAGGGCTGGCGGCCGGTCTCGGTGAAGATCCAGCCCCAGGCACTCGCGATCAGCGGGAAGAGCATGGTCAGCAGCGCCAGCCGCCAGTACCAGCCGGTCAGCGCCGGTGGCAGCGCGCGCCCGCGGGTGAGCGCCAGGCGCGGCACCTCGTCCTCGCCGGTGCGCAGGGCGGGCGCGAGCCACAGCCGCCGCCGGGTGAGCCAGAGCCCGGCGGCGCCCAGGGCGGCGGAGGCCATGCCGAAGCCGATCATCCACCGGAAGCTCCAGTAGGCGAGCGGGATGTTGGGCCGGTAGTCGCCGGGGCCGTACTCCTCGGCCAGCGCCTCGTTGAGGTCGTTGATGCCGGGCACGGCCTCGGAGAAGTTGTCGTGGGCGAGGAAGGACAGCAGACCCGGGACCTCGACGGCGACCATGTTGTGCCCCTGCTCGACGTCGCCCACGGCGAAGAGGGAGAACGGGGCGGGCGCCTCGGTCTCCCACAGCGCCTCGGCGGCGGCCATCTTCATCGGCTGCTGCTCGTACATGATCTTGCCCAGCCGGTCCCCGGTGAACGCGGTCAGCATCCCCGCCGCGACCATCGTGACCAGGCCGAGCCGCAGCGAGGTGCGCATGACGGCGACATGGCGGCGCCGGGCCAGGTGGTAGGCGGCGACGCCGACCATGAACGCGCCGCCCGTGAGGAACGCGGCGGTCAGCGTGTGGAAGAACTGGGCGACGGCCGTGTTCTGCGTCAGCACCTGGACGATGTCGGTCAGCTCGGCGCGGCCGGTCTCCTCGTTGATCCGGTAGCCGACCGGGTGCTGCATCCAGGAGTTGGCCGCCAGGATGAAGTACGCGGAGATCACCGTCCCGACGGCGACGGTCCAGATGGTGGCCAGGTGGAGCCGGGGCGGCAGCTTGTCCCAGCCGAAGATCCACAGCCCGATGAAGGTGGACTCGAAGAAGAAGGCGATCAGCGCCTCCATGGCCAGCGGGGCGCCGAAGACATCGCCGACGAAGCGCGAGTAGTCCGACCAGTTCATCCCGAACTGGAACTCCTGCACGATGCCCGTGACCACGCCCATCGCGATGTTGATCAGGAAGAGCTTGCCCCAGAACTTGGTGGCCTTGAGGTACTTCTCCTTGCGGGTGCGCACCCAGGCGGTCTGGAGACCCGCGGTCAGGGAGGCCAGGGAGATCGTCAGCGGGACGAAGAGGAAGTGGTAGACGGTCGTGATGCCGAACTGCCAGCGCGCCAGGGTCTCCGGCGCGAGTGCGAGGTCCATGGGTTCGGGTCCCTCCGCTGCTTGTCCGCGGTCTAGCTTGTGAACGTATTCACATTCACAAGCCATTATGGACCCCGGAACCCCCGCCCCGGCGGCGGGGGGCCCGTCGAAAGGTGTGGGTTACGCCACCTCGTGCCCGGCGCGGAACGCCGCCGCCGTCCGCAGCAGGATGTCGTTGGCCTGACGCTCCCCGACCGAGACCCGGACGCCCTCGCCCGCGAACGGCCGCACCGTCACGCCCGCCTCCTCGCAGGCCGCCGCGAAGGCCGCGGTGGCGTCGCCGAGCCGCAGCCACACGAAGTTCGCCTGCGACTCGGGCACCGTCCACCCCTGCTCGGCCAGCCCGGCCGCCACCCGCGACCGCTCCGCCACCAGCGTGTCCACCCGCGCCAGCAGCGCGGGCTCGCTGCGCAGCGACGCGACCGCCGCGCTCTGCGCCACCCCGCTCACGCCGAACGGCACCGCCGTCTTCCGCAGCGCCTCGGCCACCGGCTCGTGCGCCACCGCGAAGCCGACGCGCAGCCCGGCGAGCCCGTACGCCTTGGAGAAGGTCCGCAGCACGCACACATTCGGCCGGTCGCGGTAGAGGTCGAGGCCGTCGGGCACCCGCTCGTCACGGACGAACTCCCGGTACGCCTCGTCCAGCACCACCAGCACGTCCTGCGGCACCCGGTCGAGGAAGCGCTCCAGGTCGGCGCGGCCGATGGCGACGCCCGTCGGGTTGTTCGGATTGCAGACGAAGATCAGCCGAGTCCGCTCGGTCACGGCCTTGGCCATCGCCGTGAGGTCGTGCTCCTCGCCCGCCGTCAGCGGCACCCGCACCGAGGTCGCCCCGGAGATCTGCGTGATGATCGGATACGCCTCGAACGACCGCCACGCGTAGATCACCTCGTCGCCGGGCCCCGCCGTGGCCTGGAGGAGCTGCTGGGCGACCCCGACCGAGCCGGTGCCGACCGACAGGTGGCCCAGCGGCACCGCGAACCGCTCCGACAGCTCGTCGAGCAGCGCGGCGGCGGCCATGTCCGGGTAGCGGTTGAGCTGCCCCGCCGCGGCCACGGCCGACTCCAGCACGCCGGGCAGCGGCGGGTACGGGTTCTCGTTGGAGGAGAGCTTGAAGGCACCGGGCCCGTCGCCCGCCGGACGGCCGGGCGCGTACGCGGGGATGCCGTCCAGCGCGGCGCGCAGCCGGGGGCCGGTGGCCCGCTCGGAGACGGGTTCCTGAGAAGATGCGGTCACCCTCCCCAGCCTAAGAGCTGCGCCCCGCCGGGCCCATCCCCGGGAAGCGGGCGGCGCCGGCCCGAGCGTGAACGCCACCGAGTACGCCCCGCGCGCCCCTGGCGAGCGCCGTGGCGCGCATCACCCGTGGGGGTGAGGGCCTCGGTGTTGAATTTGCCGCCGGAGCGTGGCGGCTGCTCGTGCCCTTGGGTTCTGAGCCGCCTGGCCCCGCGATGACCATGGGATGCACGGGGCATTCCTCATTGGATCATGCAAAAACGTATCGGCGCTCGGCCGTCTCGAACCAGCCGCCGAGCGGCCGTCCCGGGCCTACCATCAGGTCGCCATGACAGCAGCGAAGCATCAGGTGACCCGGGGAACCGGGCGCCGCACGAGCGGCCGGGCTGGCATCCGCGACGTCGCCGCGGCCGCAGGTGTCTCGATCACGACTGTCTCCGACGCGCTCAACGGCAAGGGTCGTCTCCCCGACGCCACCCGCCGTCATGTGCGCACCGTGGCGGACCGCCTGGGCTACCGCCCCTCCGCCGCCGCCCGCACCCTGCGCACCGGCAAGTCGGGGCTGATCGGGCTCACGGTCACCACCTACGGCGAAGAGCCGTTCACGTTCACCGAGTTCGCCTACTTCGCCGAGATGGCGCGCGCCGCGACCTCCGCCGCGCTCGCCCGGGGCTACGCGCTGGTGATCCTGCCGGCGGCCTCGCAGCACCGTGAGTTCGACGTCTGGTCCAATGTGGCGCTGGACGGCACCGTCGTGATCGACCCCTCCGACCACGACCCCGTGGTCACCGAGCTGGTCCGCCAGGGCATCCCCGTCGTCTCGGACGGCAGGCCGGGCGGCAGCCTGCCCGTCACCGCCTGGGTGGACAACGACCACGAGGCCGCCGTCACCGGGCTGCTCGACCATCTGGCCGCGGGCGGCGCCCGCCGCATCGGCCTGCTGACCGGGACCAGCACCGACACCTACACCCGTCTGTCCACCACCGCCTACCTCAGCTGGTGCGAACGCGCCGGCCAGGACCCCGTCTACGAGGCGTACCCGGCGCACGACCCCTGCGCCAGCGCCGTCGCGGCCGACAGGCTGCTGGCGCGCCCCGACCGGCCCGACGCCGTCTACGGCCTGTTCGACCCCAATGGCACCGACCTGCTGGCCGCCGCGCGCCGCTACGGGCTGGGCGTCCCCGAGGACCTGCTGATCGTCTGCTGCAGCGAGTCCAGCGTCTACGCCACCACCGAGCCGCCCGTCACCACGCTCTCCCTCAAGCCGGGCCGCATCGGCACGGCCGTCATCCACCTGCTCATCGACGCCATCGAGGGCTCGGCGGGCTCGGCGGGACGGGCGGGCCCGCCGCCGGGCGGCCAGGGGCCGGGCCAGCAGCGGGGCGCGCGTCCCGTTCCCCCGGCGGGCCGTCAGCACGGCCAGCCGCACGCCTTCCAGCAGAACCATCAGGTGATGCCGACCGAGCTGATCGTCCGCGCCTCCTCGCAGCGCCCGGCACCCTCCGCCGGGGGCCCGCCGCGCACCACTGTCGCCGCCCCGCGTACACCCCCTGCCGCTGACCAGTAGTTTCGGGTAGACAGTTACCGGCGGCCGACCTCGGCCACCCCGGGTGTGTCACAAGGGCCCACGCGGATTCCTATGATGGGCGAATGGCACCGTGACCTGGCCCCTCGGGCAGGTCGTCACAGCGGAGGCGGCGCGTAGTGGTGGAGGGGTCGATGACTCAGGGGGCCGGCCAAGGACCGGACGCATGGGCGGGAGAGGATGCCGTCTACTCTCCGACGGTGCCCGATCTGCCGGTGCAGGACAGCACCGGCAGGCTTTTCGTGGTCGGTGACGTGCACGGATACCTGGACGAGCTGCGCCTGGCGCTCCGCGAGGCGGGGCTGACGGACGAGGCCGACCAGTGGGCCGCGGGCAACACCCGGCTGTGGTTCCTCGGGGACTTCACGGACCGCGGCCCGGACGGGATCGGCGTCATCGATCTGGTGATGCGGCTCTCGGCCGAGGCCGCCGCCGCGGGCGGGTACTGCAAGGCGCTCCTGGGGAACCACGAGTTGCTGCTGCTCGGGGCGAGCCGATTCGGCGACACCCCGGTGGAGTCGGCGGCGGGCACGGCCTCGTTCCAGGCGGCGTGGATTCTCAACGGCGGGCAGCGCACCGACATGGAGCGGCTGCGGGATCACCACATCCAGTGGATGTCGCGCCTGGACTCGATGGCGCTGGCCGACGGGCACCTGATGCTGCACTCGGACACCACCGCCTACCTGGAATACGGCAGCACGGTCGAGGACGTCAACGACGCGATCTGGCAGGCCCTTCAGCGCAATGACGTCGAAGAGACGTGGGATCTGTTCCGGAAATTCACCAAACGCTTCGCCTTCCGCGACGAGTCGGGACCGCAGGCGGTCCGGGAGCTGCTCGACACCTATGGCGGCAAGCGCGTGGTGCACGGCCACAGCCCCATTCCCTATCTGACCGGTGAGAGCGGCGGCTCCGACGGGGACGCGGGCAACGGCGCGGGCGGCGACGGCACCCCGCGCGTGGACGGCCCGCACCTGTACGCCGACTCGCTGGCGATCGCGATGGACGGCGGGGTCACCATGGCGGGCAAGCTTCTGGTGGCCAGCCTGCCGCTGGAGGCGTAACCGCACGCGCCGTCGGGGCGTCCCACGGGCGAGTGGCGAGCTGGGAAAGATTCCGGTAATTCCCTGTCATGAATGCGCCGTTCCCTTTACGATCGGGGATCTGCTCACCAGCTCTCTGCCAGAGAAGCATCTGGGGACGCACATGAACAGCGCTGATGGTTTTCTGCCACCCGAGGATCGTGCCGACTTCGAGCAGGTCCTCGACGAGGCGCTGCGCACGGCCCGGCTGACCTCGGGGGCCGACGCGGCCGGGATCGAGGAGTTGCGCGGCCTGGCGATCGAGGCGCTGCCCGACATCGCGGCGGCGGCGGCGACCGAGTACGAGCGGCTGGCCCGGCTTCGCGTGCGGTTCGGCGGCCGGCCGCGGCCCGAGGCGGGGCCGGGCGAGGTGGCCGTCGCGCCCGCGGGGGCCGGGGTGGTCACGGTCTTCTGCGCGGTGGTGCCCGTCCTCGCGGCGATCGCCGCCGTGGTGTTCCTGCTGCTGGGCTATGTGCTGGGGGTGGCCGAGCCCGAGCCGGCGATGGCCGAGCCGATGCGGACGGTGGGCTGGGTGTTCGCGGTGGTGGCGGCGGCCGGGCTGCTGATCGCCGCGGGGGGCCTGGTGATCGCGGCGGCGCGCAACGGGTCCACCTCGATTCGCGCCTCCGCGCCGGCGGATCAGCTGACGCGCGCGCGGGAGGAGTGGCGCCGCGCGCTGCACGAGGAGGGGGTCGCGCCGTTCCTCCGGGCGCAGCTGTCCGCCCTCCCCCACCATCCGCAGGACCAGGCGCCGCGGCTGCGGTTCTCCAGCCCGCACTTCAGCAGCCCCGATTTCTCCAGCGGCGACGGCTCGCCCCGCTCCCGGCCGGAGTACGGCGCCCCCGACTTCTCGGGCCCGAAGTTCACGAGCCCCGCCGAGGGCGGCGCCGACCGCGAGTAGCGGCTGCCGTCACGAACGGACGGCGGGGGCGCTCCGTTCACCCGGCGAGCAGCGCTTCGATCACCCGGGCCACGCCGTCGTCCTCGTTAGACGGTGCGTGGTGGCGGGTCGCGGCGAGGACGGTGGGGTGCGCGTTGGCCATGGCGTAGCCGGTGCCCGCCCAGCCGAGCATCGGGAGGTCGTTGGGCATGTCCCCGAACGCGACCACCTCGTCGGGGCGGATGCCGTGCCGGCGGCAGCGCTGGGCCAGGGTGCTGGCCTTGCTGACGCCGGGTGCGCTGATCTCCAGCAGGGCGGTGGTGCTGGACCGGGTGAACTCTCCGTGCGCGCCGGCCACTTCGCGCCCCAGTGCGAGGAACGCGTCGGGGTCGAGCGTGTCGTGGTGGGCGAGGAGCTTGAGCACGGGCAGGTCCTCGTCGTGGGTGAGCAGCTTCTCGGCGGCGGCGACCTGGGAGGCGCTGTCCCAGATCAGCGGAGGGTAGGCGGGCTCGTGGTGGAAGCCGGCCGAGCGCTCCACCGCGAAGCTCACGCCGGGGGCGGCGCGGCGCAGGGCGTGGACGATCAGCAGCGCGTTCTCCACGGCGAGGGGCCGGGTCTCGACCAGTTCGCCGCCGCGGTGCAGGTCGGCCACCGCGGCGCCGTTGCCGCAGATGGCGACGCCATGGCCGTGGACGTGGGCGGTGACCACGCCCATCCAGCGGGCGGGGCGGGCGGTCACGAAGATCACGTCGATGCCCGACGCCTCCGCGGCGGCGAGGGCGGCGACGGTGCGGGGCGAGACGGTGGCGTCGTTCCTGAGCAGAGTGCCGTCAAGGTCTGTGGCGATCAGGCGAGGTGGGGGCACAGTCATTCAGCATATGCGCCAGAAGCGCGCACATCAGTGCGAAATCGGACGCTTCCGTGGGGGACGTGAGCTTGTCGGGAAGCGGCCTGCGGGCGGCCGGAAAGGGCCTACCCTTGCTGCCCATGGCTGATTCACCCGGGCTTCCGCTGCGTCTCTCCACCGTCATCGTGCCCGTTCACCGCTGGTCGGAGGGGGGCCGCGAGACCTGGCGGCGTGCCGAGGAGCTCGGCTTCCACACGGCCTACACCTATGACCACCTCTCCTGGCGCAGCTTCCGCGACCGCCCCTGGTTCGGCGCGCTGCGGACGCTGACGGCCGCCGCCTGCGCCACCGGGACCCTCAGGCTCGGCACCCTGGTCACCTCGCCCAACTTCCGCCACCCGGTGACCCTCGCCAAGGAGCTCATCACCCTGGACGACGTGGCCGGTGGCCGGATCACCCTGGGCATCGGCTCGGGTGGCACCGGCTTCGACGCCACCGCGCTGGGCCACGAGGCGTGGCCGCCGGCGGAGCGGTCCGAGCGGTTCGCGGAGTTCCTGCGGCTGCTCGACCGGCTGCTCAGCGAGGGCGGCACGGGCGGCGTCTCGTACCAGGGCGAGTACTACGCCGCGCACGAGGTGCGCACCATCCCCGGCTGCGTGCAACGGCCCAGGCTCCCGTTCACCGTGGCCGCCAACGGGCCCCGCGCCATGCGCCTGGCCGCCCGGCACGGGCAGGCGTGGGTCACCAGCGGCGACCCCGCCACGTTCAACGGCTCCGCCGACAGCTTCCACGCGGGGCTGGCGCGGCAGGTCGAGCGGATGGAGCGCGTGTGCGAGGAGGCGGGGCGGGAGCCGGGCAGCCTGGGCCGGGTGCTGCTGGACGCCGCCGGGTTCCAGCCGATCGGCGTCTCCCCGCTCGCGTCCGTCGCCGCGTTCGTCGACTACGCCGGCAGGTGCGCGGAGCTCGGGTTCACCGAGCTGGTCCTGCACTGGCCGGTCCCCGACTCGGTCTTCGCCGCCGATCCCGGCGTCTTCGAGGACATCGCCACCGAGGGCCTGGCCCAGCTCGCGGGCTGATCGGAGCGGCTCGCCACCGGGCGGACCGGCTGCCGCGCTCGGCGGCGCGCCCCCGCGCGAGCGCCCGTCGCGCCGTTGAACCGCGGGAGATGAACGGGACATGAAGAGCGCGCGAGGGGCGCGGGACGTTCCTCCCGGGCCATGGCCGAAACGCCCGGTGGCTACTAGCGTCGGAACATGAGTCTCCTCCGTCGAACCGCTCGCCCGCTGCTCCGGCGTATCGATCAGCGCATCGACCGCAAGCTCCGCAAGGAGCTGAACGGCGCCAAGGACGAGCTGAAGCAACTCAAGGAGCAGCAGCACCTGACCCAGCTGCTCCTCGGCCCCGACGGCCGCCGCTTCAACCGCCACCCGACGCCCGGGGCGATCACCAGCATCGCCAAGCAGGTCGGCGAGGTCACCGGCGAGAAGCACGCGCGCCGCGCGGTGATCCAGGCGTACCGCACGCTGGTGGAGGTCGAGAACCGCGGCGTCGGCCGGATCGCCGGCGGCACCTCCAACATCCTCGGCAAGCTGGCCACCACGCCCCTGCTGAAGCCGCCGAACGGCGACATCCTCGAAATCGGCACGCTCTACGGGCTGTTCGCCGGATGCCTGGCGCGCCAGATGCTCCGCGCGGGCATCCCGTACCAGCTGACGATCGTCGACCCCATAGCTCCGGTGCAGCTCCAGGAGGGCATGGAGATCACCGTGGACGCCTCGGGCACGCCCATCAGCGAGGACATCGTGCGCGCCAACCTGCACTACGCGGGCGTGCTGCCCGACCGGGTGCGGCTGCTGCGCGGCTACTCCACGGACGCGGACATCCACGTGACGCTCACCGGCGGCAAGTTCGGTGTGATCGTCGTGGACGGCGACCATTCGGCCAAGGGCGTCGAGGCCGACCTGAACTGGGTGGAGGAGCTGGCGGCCCCCGGTGCCGTCGTCGTGGTCGACGACTACGACGACCGTGTCTGGCCCGGCGTGACCGAGGCGACCGACGCGCACCTCGCGCGGACCGACACCCGGCTCACCAAGATCGGCAAGGTCAACACCAGCGCGTTCCTCCGGGCCGAGTAGACCCGCCCGCCCC
>NZ_LAVK01000156.1 GCF_001083795.1 Streptomyces sp. SBT349 | reverse complement strand
CCCGCCCACCCGGTGCTCGTGCCGCTCTCCGCGCGGGACCCCGAGTCCCTGGCCGGGCTGGTCACCTCCCTGCGGGAACGCCTCCGGGAGGATCCCGCCCTCTCCGCCGCCGACGTGGCCACCACCCTGGCGCTCGGCCGGCCGCACCGGGAACACCGGGCGGCGGCGGTGGGGCGCACCGCGGAGCAGCTCGCCGAGGACCTCGGCCGGACCGCCGCCGCCACGGACCGGCTCGGCCCCCTGGCGTTCGCCTACGCCGGACAGGGTGGCGGGCGGCCCGGCCAGGCGCGGGAGATCTACGCCGCCCGCCCGGAGGCCCGCCGGGTGATCGACCTGTGCGAGCGTGTCCACGCCGACGAGTTCGGCGGGTCGCTCCTGCCGCTGCTGCTCGGCGAGGACCCGGGGGAACGGGTGGGGCCGGGGGAGCCGGGGGAGCCGGACCGGGCGTGGCCCACGGACATCGCCCAACCGGCCCTCTTCGCCCACCGGATGGCGCTCACCGAGGTGTGGCGCGGCTTCGGCGTTCGCCCGGACCTGGTGCTGGGACACAGCGTCGGGGAGTACGCGGCGCTGTGCGCGGCCGGGGCGCTGCCCGTCGAGGACGGCCTGCGGCTGACCGCGCTGCGGGGCAGGCTGATGCGGGAGATGTGCCCGCCCGGCGGGATGCTCGCGGTGCGGGCGGACACCGCGACCGCGCGACGCGTCGCGCGGGCCGCCGGGGCCGAGCTCGCCGCGGTCAACGGGCCGCGGGCGCAGGTGATCGCGGGACCCGAGGAGGCCCTGCGCGAGGCGGCCCGCCTGCTGGACCTGGAGGGGACGCGATGGCGGGCCCTGCCGGTGGACCGGGCGTTCCACACGTCGGCGCTCGACCCGCTGCTCGCCGAACTCCGGGCGATCGCCGAGAAGTTCACGCCACGGCCGCTCCTGATCCCGTTCGCCGGGGGCCTTGACGGCGAACTCCGCCCGGCGGGCTCCACCGTGGATGCCGAGTACCTGGTACGTCAGGCCAGGGAGCCCGTCCGCTTCGACCTGGCGGTGGCCACGGCGTTCCGGGAGGGCTGCGCCGACTTCCTGGCCCTGGACACGGGCGCCGGGCTCGCCGGCCTGGGCAGGCACTGCCTGCCGGACAGCAGGTGGCTGCCGGGACAGGGCGGCGAGGCGGACCGGATGAGCGGCCTGCTGACCTCGCTGGGCGAGCTCTACCGCGCGGGCGCCGACATCGACTGGGAGACCGTGGCGGGTGGGGGAGGCCGCGTTCCGCTGCCGGGCCACCCGATGCGGCGCCGCCGCTTCCCCGCTCGCCCGGCGGGGGCGGCCGTCTCCCCGGAGGCGGCCCCCTCGCCGGTGCCGGAGGCCGCGTCCGCGTCACCGGCGTCGGCCGACGTGATCGAGGAGATCCGCGCGCTGGTGCGGCAGAAGCTCGGCGTCGAGTCCTCGGACGTGACACCCGACACCTCCTTCTTCGAGCTGGGCGCCGACTCCCTCGTCCTGATGGCCCTGACCGCCGCGTTGGAGGCGGCCCACGGCGTGCGCGTCCCGGTGCGGGAGCTGTTCTCCGAAGCGGACACGCCGCGCAGACTGGCCGAGCACATCGCCCGGCTCACCGGCCCGCCGGCGTCCCAGGCCGACACGCCGGCGCAGGCGCCGGTGCAGGCGCGGACACCGGCGCGGACGCCGGTGCAGGCCCAGGCGCCCGCGCCCGCGCTCACGCCGCCCCCCGCGCCGACCGCGGTCGGCGCCTCCGGCGAGGGCGACGGCCTGCACGCCGTCCTGCGCCACCAGATCGCGATGACCGAACAGCTCGTCGAGAGCGTCACCGGCCTGCTGTCCCGCCAGCTCGACCTGCTGTCCGGGACCCCGGCGCCGCCGGCGCCACCGGCGCCACCGAGCCCGCCGCCCGCCGGCGCGCCGTCCCCGGCGGCCGTGCGGCCCGTGCCGGAACGTTCCGCCGAGCGGCGGCCCCGGCCCCTCGCGTCCCCCGCGCGCCCCGCGGCCGGGTGCGACGTCAGCCTGTACTTCTTCGGCGACTACCCCGACGACGGGCAGCAGGACAAGTACGCCCTGATCCTGGAGGCGGGCGAGTTCGCCGACCGGCACGGCTTCCACTCCCTGTGGTTCCCCGAGCGCCACTTCGACTCCTTCGGCGCGCTCTTCCCCAATCCCTCGGTGCTCGCCGCCGCACTGGCGACCCGCACGAGCCGGGTCAGGCTCCAGGCCGGTTCCGTCGTCCTGCCGCTTCACCACCCGGTGCGGGTCGCCGAGGAGTGGTCCGTCGTCGACAACCTCTCCGGCGGGCGCGTCGGACTGTGCTTCGCCAGCGGCTGGCACGCCAGGGACTTCGCGCTCGCCCCGGAGAACTACGGCCGGCACCGCGAGCTGATGTACGAGCAGATGGAGACCGTGCGCAGCCTCTGGTCCGGGGAGCCGGTCTCCGTGACGGCCGGGGACGGCCAGGCCACCGACATACGCCTCCACCCCCGCCCCCTCCAGGCACGACCGCCCCTGTATGTCGCGGTGGTGGGCAACCCCGACAGCTACCGGCGCGCGGCGGCGCACGACCTCGGGATCGTCACCAACCTGATGGCCCAGACGGTCGAGCAGCTCGCCGAGAACATCGCGCTCTACCGCCGGACGCGTGGCGAGAACGGTCTCGACCCCGACGCGGGCCGGGTGGTGGTGCTGGTGCACACCTACCTGGGCGACGACGCGGAGCGCGTACGCGCCGAGGCGTACCAGCCCTTCGTGTCCTACCTCCGCTCCTCCCTCTCCCTCTTCAACCAGGTCACCAACAGCCTCGGCGTCGACGTCGACCTCGACAACACCCCCGAGGAGGACGTCGAGTTCCTGCTGGGGAGGGCCTATGAGCGGTACTGCGCCTCACGCGCCCTGATCGGGGACGTACCGGCCGCGGTCGACACCGTGCGGCTGCTGAGGGAGGCCGGTGCCGACGAGATCGCCTGCTTCGTGGACTTCGGCGTCCCCGCCGGGAAGGTGCTCGCCGCGCTGCCCGCCGCCGACCGGCTCCGCCGCCTCGTCCAGGAGGCACCGGAGGTACCGGAGGCACCCCTGACACCCGTGGCACCGACGGCACCGGAGGCGGAGGCGCCGGCTCCCGAGCCGGCGCGTGCCGTCGGACGGCCCCTGTCGGCCGCGCAACGGCGGATCTGGTTCCTCGAACGGCTGCACCCCGGCACCCGCATGTACCACGAGCCCAAGGCCATCCGGCTGGAAGGCCCGCTGAACCTGCCGGCGTTGCGGTGGGCCCTGGAGCGCGTCGCCGCCCGGCAGCCCGCCCTGCGCACGGTCTTCCGCGACCGCGACGGCGTCCCCTACCAGGAGGTGCGGGAGGAGGCCCGGCTCGACTGCCCGGTCGAGGACCACACGGGCTCCACCGAGGAGGAGGCACTGCGCTCGGCGCTGGAGACGGCGGGCGGCCACCTCTTCGACCTGGACGAGGGGCCGCTGGTGTCGGCCCGCCTCCTCCGCCTGTCCGACGAGCGGCACCTGCTGTTCCTGCTCGCGCACCACCTGGTCTTCGACTCCTCCTCCACCGTGGTGTTCACGCGCGACCTCGCGGCCCTGTACCGCTCCTGGCCGGACGGGGATCCCGGCCTGCCGCCCGTCCCCACCGGCCCCGCCGCGCCGGTGGACCCGGTCCGGAAGGCGGAGGCGCTCGCGTACTGGCGGCGACGGCTGGACGGGGTCGGTGCGCTCGACCTGCCCACCGACCGGCCCAGACCGCCGGTCAGGTCGGGAGCGGGCGCGGCGCTCACCGTGGAGCTGGACGGCGAGCTGACCACCGGGCTGCGGCGGTACTGCGCCGAGCGCCGGGCCACGCTCTTCATGGCGCTGACCGCGGCCATCGGCGCGACGCTCGGCCGCTTCAGCGGCCAGCGGGACGTGGTGGTGGGCACCGCGGTCGCGGACCGCCCCGCGGACGCCGCGGACGCGGTCGGCCTGTTCCTCGACACGGTGGCGCTCCGCCTCGACCTCGACGGCGACCCCGACTTCGCGACGCTGCTGAACGGGGTACGGGACCGGGCCACCACGGCGTACGAGCACCTCGGCGTCCCCTTCGACGAGCTCGTCGGCGCACTCAACCCGCTCCGCGACCCGGGCCGCAACCCGCTGTTCCAGGTGCTGGTGGAGTACGAGAACGAGAGCCAGGTGGAGTTCGACCCGCCCCGGCTGGCCGCGACGCTCCTCGATGTGCCGAGCGCCCGCGCACCGTTCGACCTCAGCTTCTACCTCACCCACCACGCGGCGGGCGTCCGTGTCATGGTCGAGTACGACACGGCTCTCTTCGACGAGAGCACCGTGCGCCGGTTCGTCGCGTACATCGAACGGGTGCTGCGCCGGGCCCTGGCGAGCCCGGCCGCGCCTCTGTCCGCGCTCACCGCGCTCACGGACGGCGACCGCGCCGAGCTGTCCCGGATGGGCCGGCTGGACGAGCCCGCGCCGCCCGTCGCGGGGACCCTGCACGGGATGTTCGAGCTCCAGGCGCGGGCGACGCCGGACGCGGTGGCCCTGCTCGCCGACGGGGTCCGGCTCACCTACCGGGAGGTGGACGAACGCGCCGACCGCCTCGCGCACCGGCTGCGCGCCCGCGGGGCGGGCCGCGGCGAGCGCGTCGCCGTGTTCCTGCCCCGCGGCCCCGAGCTGATCGTCGCGCTGCTCGCCGTCCTCAAGAGCGGGGCGGCGTATGTGCCCATCGATGCTTCGGTGCCCGCCGCCCGGCTCCACCACCTCCTCGACGACGCTGGTCCCGTGCTGCTCCTGACCTATCCGCCGCTGCTCGACGCGCACCCCGCGCTCGCCCGGCGGCCCGTGCACCTGGTGGAGACCGGCGACGGCCCCGAATCCGGCCCCGGCGACGTCATGCCGCCGGTCGACGGGCCCCCGCCGGACGTGCGGCCCGAGGACCCCGCCTACTGCGTCTACACCTCCGGCTCCACCGGACGTCCGAAGGGCGTCGTCGTCCCGCACCGCGGCCCCGCCAACCTGGTGCGCCAGCACGTGGAACGCCACCCGGCCCTGCGGACCCTCCAGTGGACCTCGCACGCGTTCGACGTCAGCGTCCAGGAGATCTTCACGACGCTCGCCGCCGGAGCGGCGCTCGTGCTCATCGGCGACGAGGTGCGCAAGGACCCGGCGGCCGTCGCCGAGACGGTCCGCCGCCACGGCGTCCAGCGCGTGTTCATGCCGGCCATCCCGCTGACGTACCTGGTGGAGACGGGCCCCGAACTCCCCTCGCTGCGGGAGGTGTTCTCCGCGGGAGACGTCCTGAAGCTCACCCCCGCGTTCGGCCGCTTCCTCGCCGCCCATCCGCGGTGCGCGCTGTACAACCAGTACGGGCCCACGGAGGCGTCCGTCATCGTCACCTCCCACCGCGTCGACCCCGCCGGCGAGGAACACCCGCCCATCGGCACGCCCATCGACGGGGTGCGGATCCACCTGCGCGACGCGCGGGGGGTGGAGGTCCCCGTCGGCGTCGTCGGCGAGATCCACGTGAGTGGCACGGCGGTGGCGCACGGCTATCACGCACTTCCGGAGGAGACGGCCGCCGCCTTCCGCGCGGAGGGCGGCGGAATGAGCTACCGCACCGGGGACCTGGCCCGCTGGCGTCCCGACGGCACCCTCGCGTTCGTCGGTCGCGTCGACGACCAGGTCAAGATCCGGGGTCACCGGGTGGAGCCCGCCGAGGTGCGGGCCGCCCTCACCAGGATGCCGGGGACCCGCGACGTGGCCGTCGTGTCCCGGCGCGACCACCGCGGCGAGGTGGAACTCGTCGCCTACGTCGAGACGCCGGGCGCGGGCGCGGCGGACGCCCTCGGCCGCCTCCGCGAGGCGCTGGCCGCCGAGCTCCCGGCCCCGATGGTGCCGCGCCACTGGGTGGCGCTGGACCGCCTTCCGGTGAACGCGGCGGGGAAGCTGGACCGTTCCCGGCTGCCCGACCCGGAGGTCACGCGCGAGCCGACGGACGCGCCCGTCGAGCCCGCTTCCGCCCTGGAGCGGGAGCTCCACGCCCTGTGGTGCTCCGAGCTGAACACCGGCGCGGTGTCGGTGACGCGTTCCTTCTTCGCGCTCGGCGGCCACTCGCTGGGCGCTGTCCGGCTGCTGCACCGCATGGCGGAGGAGCACGGCGTGGAGCTGTCCATGGCCCGGTTCTTCCGCGCCCCGACCATCCGCGCCGTCGCGGGCCGGTTCGAGCCCGGGCCCGATGCCCCGGTGGACGCGGAGGTTCCCATGCCCGCCACCCTGCGCAGGCTCTGGCGGCGGCACCACGAGCTCGCCGACTTCGCCGTGTACAACGTCGCGCACCGGATCGACATCCGCGGAGCCCTGGACACCGAGGCCCTGACCCACGCCCTGCGGGAGCTGGTGCGGCGCCACGACGCGCTGCGGAGCAGGGCCGCGCACCGGAACGGGGAGCTCACCGTCGAGATCCTGGCCGAGGTCCCGCCGCGGCTTCCGGTCACCGACCTCACCCGGGAGGACGAGGCGGGCGTGGAAGGCTGGTGCCGGTCCGTCGCCTCCGAGCCGTTCGCGATGGACCGGGCCCCCCTGTTCCGCTTCGCGCTCGGCAGGCTGTCCGGCGAGCGCTGGGTCCTGGTGGTCGTGCTCCACCACGCTGTCTGCGACGGCTGGTCGTTGGGCGTCATCTGGCACGAGCTTGCGGAGCTCTACAACGCGGGCCCGGGAAGCCGGCTCGCCCCGCCCGCGGCACAGTTCACCGACTACGCGCGCTGGGAACGGCGGCGGCTCACCGACCGGGACGGCCGCGCGGCGCTGGAGGCGTTCTGGCGCGAGGAACTCGACGGCGCCCCCCTGCGGCTCGCCCTGCCCTGCGACCGCCCGCGGCCCGACGTGCTGTCCGGCCGGGGGGCGCTGCACGAGCGGGTGGTCGACGGCGCGGTCATGCGCCACGTCGCCGAGACGGCGGCCGGCCTGGGGACCACTCCGTACACGGTCCTCGCCGCCGCCTTCGCGGTCTGGGCCGCCCGGCTCTGTGACACCTCGTCCGACGTGGTCCTCGCCGCGTCGAGCGCCAACCGGCTGCGGAGCGGGCACGAGGCCGTGGTCGGGCTGCTGGGGGACGCCGTGCTGCTGCGCGCCCGCCTCTCCGGGGCGGCCACGTTCACGGAACTGGTGACCCGGCTCGGGGAGACGCTCTTCGAGGCCCTCGACCACCAGGCGCTGCCCCTGACCGACATCGTGCGTCTCGTCTCCCCGCAGGACGCCGACCGCCCCTTCCCCACCGTGCTGTTCACCGTGGTGACCACCCCGCCCCCGCGGCTCGACCTGCGGGGGCTGACGACGGCCGTCCGCGGCCTGCACACGCCGGGGGGCGCCCGCAACGAGCTGTACGTCGTGCTCACCCCGGCCGAGGACGGCATCACGGTGAACGTCGAGTACGCCACGGACCTCTTCGACGCGGCGACGATCGCGCGGTGGAGCGAGGAGTTCGCCGCGCTGCTGGCCCGCCTCGCCGAGGCGCCGCGAACACCCCTGGCCGAGGGCGGGAACGCCTGAGGGGGAACGCGCCGCGCGCGGTCCGGCCGAGGCCCGCGGGGGGCGGGCGTCAGCCGGGCCGGTGGGTGGCGCGTGCCTGGGCGGCGAGGGCGTGGGCGGCCTCGCGGGTGGCGGGGTAGAGGTCGCGGTAGAGCCTGTAGAGCCGGTCGTAGAGCTCCCGGTTCGCCGGGTCGGGCTCGACCGTGGACGCGATCGGGTTCCAGGCGGCGATGTCGCCGGGGGAGGCGTGGCCGGTGCCGACCGCGGCGAGGAACGCGTCCCCGTAGGCGGCGCCGACCGTGTGCCGCGGGATCTGCTGGGTGTGGCCGGTGACGTCCGAGACGATCCGCGTCCACAGCTCCCGCGCGCCGCCGCCGACCGCGACCAGGCGCCCGAGCTCGCCGCCGGACTCGGCCATGACCGACAGGTTGTGCCGCACGCCGAACGCGGTGCCCTCCAGGGCGGCGCGGTAGAGGTGGCCGCGGCCGTGGCGCAGCGTCAGCCCGAGGACGAGCCCGCGGGCGTCCGGATCGAACAGGGGGGTGCGTTCGCCCGCGAAGTACGGCAGCATCACCAGCCCCTCCGAACCGGGGGCGATCGCGGTGGCCTCGGCCACCAGCGTTCCGTAGCCGGCGCCGGTCAGCTCGCGCAGCCAGCCGGTGACCGCGCCCGAGGTCGCCATCCCGGCGGCCAGGCAGTAGGTGCCGGGGAACGCGCCCCGCGTGGTCCACAGGCGGGGTGTCGGGGCGGGCGCGGTGACGACGTTGACCAGGAACATCGTCGTCCCGTACATCAGCATCAGGTCGCCGGGCCCGACGGCGCCCGCGGCGGTGGCCTCGGCCCAGGCGTCGACCGTCCCGGCGACGACGGGGGTGCCCGCCGGGACGCCGGTGGCCGCCGCGGCCTCCGGCGAGACCTCGCCGACCACGTCCGCGGGCCAGACCAGCCGCGGCCAGGCGAGGCCGGGCGCGATCTGCTCGCACCACTCCTCGATCCACTCCCCGCGCCCGAGGTCGTACAGCGGGGTGCACTGGCTGGCCGAGTGGTGGTCCAGCACGTAGGCGCCGGTGAGCCGGTGCACGAGGAAGGAACTCGCCATGAACCACCGGCGGGTCGCCCCGTACACGGCGGGCTCCTCCTCGCGCAGCCAGGCCAGCTTGGGGCCGATGGCCTGGCTGGTCAGCGGGGAGCCGCAGCGGGCCAGGACCTCGGCCGCGCCGTAACGGTCCCGCTGGGCCACGATCTGGTCGCCGGCCCTGGTGTCGACGCCGTAGAGGATCGCGGGGCGCAGCGGCTCCCCGTCCGCCCCGGCGGGCAGCAGGCAGGGGCCGATGCCGCTGACGCCGAGGGCCGCGATCCGTTCGCCCGCGGGCGCGCGGGCGGTCAGCTCCGTGGCGAGGGCGGCGAAGTCCGCCCACCACACGGAGTGGGCGTCGTGCTCGACCCAGCCGGGGCGCGGCGTGGAGGTGCCGTGCTCCCGGGTGGCCTGGGCGAGCAGGGTGCCGTCGTCGCGCACCAGGACCCCCTTGGAGCCCGAGGTGCCGATGTCGATGCCGAGCAGCAGGGTCACGAGCGGGGCTCCCGGGGTGCGTGGTCAGGGGTGCGGGGTCAGGCGGCGTCGCCGAACCCGTCGAAGCGGACGTCGAGTTGGTGGCAGATCGCGCGCAGCTCGGCGACGTGGTCGCCGGGGACGGCGTGGATGTGGTTGGAGCCGAAGCGCGCGAGGAAGTCCTCGGCGGGGGCGTCGAGGCGGGCGAAGGCGTGCGGCCACTCGAAGGTCGAGGCGCGCATCATCCGGTCGTTGGTCTCGTCGTCGTAGGTCTCCAGGGCGCCGCGCATCACGTGCATACGGTACTGGCCGTCCTGCCTGGTCAGGCGGGCGAACGTGAGGTCGCCCGGGGCCGCGAGGTGCTGCACCGAGGCGCCGCCCGCGGGGAAGTAGAAGACCTCGGGGTGAAAGTGGACGCGGGAGAGGTTCTCGGCGGGGTCCTCGGAGCGGGCGGCGTACCAGGTGGCGTGCTGGCCCGAGTTGCACAGGTCCCACACGTCGCGGTCGGCGTGGTAGTGCCGGACGTCGGCGAACAGCACCGGGTCCCCGGTGAGCAGCTTGAGCAGCTGCATGGTCAGCGCGCCGTCCATGTCGGCCTCGGTGGCGGTGACATGGGTGTCCTTGGGCCCCTCCCAGTCGTAGGGGTCGTTGAGGAACGCCTCGGCGACGTCCATGGTGCAGAAGTGGGTGGTCAGTTCCGGCTGCCCCTTGATGCCGGAGAAGTCCAGGTGCCACTCGTCGATCAGCTCGCGCATCGCGTAGTAGCTGCGGATCTGGCGCTCCAGCAGTTCGGGGGTGAGGCGGTCGCCGTCATAGTGCACGCCCCCGGCGTGCTCCTCGATCCAGGCGCGCGCGGCCCGCACGCGGGCCGGGTCGGCGTTCTCGCTGCGCCGGACGATCTCCCACTGGTCGATCTCCTCGACGTCCACGCCGAACTGCCGCATCCACTGGTCGGTGTTGGCGACCGCGGTGTACATGCCCATGGGGCGCCCGCCGATCCTGCCGAACGTGGAGCCGCGCAACCCCTGGACGGCCGCGGCGGCGCGGACCTGGGTGAGGATCCGGGCGGTGACCGCGGGGTCGGCCAGGTCGCCCCAGGCGCGGGCGTGCACGCGGCCGATCTGGTCGAGGCCGCCGCCGCCCGCGAGCATGCCCACCATGCCGGGGTACTGCGGGTCGATGTTGGCGACCAGCAGCAGGGGGCCCGGCGTGGCGTCGGCGGCGAGCATGGTGAAGTGCGGGAACGTCCACACCGAGTGGTGCAGGATGGTGAGGTCGGGGTGGCGGTCGGCGACCCAGCGGGCCTGGGCGGTGGCGAGCTCGTTGCTGCTGACCTGCTCGGGCGCGGTGACCACCTCGTGTCCCGCCGCGGTGAGCACCGCGGCCAGCTCCCTGCCCGCGCGGTCGATGTGGTCGGTGACGTCGCGGTGGACGAAGTCGCGGCCGTCGGAGAGGGAGAGCAGGCCGATGCGTGCCATGAAGTGCGTTCCTCCGGAGGTGGGGCGGGTGGGACTCCTGGGGAGTCCGCGTCACTTGAGGCCGGATGTCTTGATGGACTCGACGATCTGGCGCTGGAAGGCGAAGAAGAGGGCGAGCATGGGGAGCGCGGCGACGGTGGCCGCGGCGAGGATGTAGTTCCAGTTGGAGCCGTACTGCGACTGGAACGAGGCGATGCCCAGCTGGACGACGGTGAGGTCCTCGTTGCTGGTGGCGACCAGCGGCCAGACGAACGCGTTCCAGTTGGCCAGGAAGAAGAAGACCGCGAGCGCCGACAGGATGGGCCGGGACATCGGCAGGACGATGTTCCAGTAGACGCGCCAGTGGCCGCAGCCGTCGACGATCGCCGCCTCCTCCAGCTCCCGTGGGAAGCCCAGGTAGAACTGGCGCAGCAGGAAGATGCCGAAGGCGTTGAAGATGGCCGGGATGATCAGCCCCGCGTAGCTGTCGAGCAGGCCGAGCTGCCGGGCCACGAGGAAGAGCGGGATCAGCACGACCGGCGCGCTGATCAGCAGGGTGGAGAAGATGCTCAGGAAGATCGCCTCGCGGCCCGGGAAGCGCAGCCGGGCCAGGGCGTAGGCGGCCATCGAGTGGAACAGCAGCGCGGCCACGGTGATCACGGCGGAGATGAAGAAGCTGTTCCACATGTACCGGGCGAACGGCACCTCGGTGAAGACGTAGACGAAGTTCTGGAACGTGACGTCGCTCGGGATCAGCCTGCCGTCGGTGACGGTGTCGCGGGTCTTGAACGAGGAGGTCACCATCCACAGGACGGGGAAGACGCTCGCCGCCGACACCACGACGGCCAGGGCGATCAGCGCGGTCCGCGCCGCGCGGTTGCTAACGGTCATTGTCGAACCTCCCGCCCCGCGTGACGGCGAAGATGACGGCGGTGAACGCGACCATGATCAGCACGAGGAACGAGCCCATGGCCGACGCGTAGCCGTACTCGCCGAACCCGAAGGCCTGCTGGTAGATGTAGAAGATCGCCAGCGAGGTGCCGTTGGCGGGGCCGCCGTTGGTGAGCACGAAGACCAGGTCCAGGCCGCCGGTGATGGCGGCGACGGTGGACATCAGCAGCACGAAGAAGCTGGTGGGGCGCAGCAGCGGCCAGGTGATGTGGCGGAACGTGGACCACGGCCCCGAGCCGTCGATCCGCGCCGCCTCGTAGTACTCGCTGGGGATGTCCTGGAGCCCGGCCAGGAAGATGATCATGTAGTAGCCCATCATGACCCAGACCATGACGGCGATGACGGACAGCAGCGCGAAGTCCGGGTCGCCCAGCCACGACTCGCCTTCCAGGCCCGCGGCCCGCAGCGCCTGGTTCACCACGCCCACCTGGTCGTCCAGCATGAACTTCCAGAGCAGGCCGACCACGACGAGGCTGATCACGTAGGGCAGGAAGAGCGCCGTCCGGTAGACGGCCATGCCGGGGAGCTTCTGCTTGACGAGCAGGCCGAGCCCCAGGCTCACGCAGAACAGCACGGGGACGAGCAGCACGACGTACAGGCCGGTGATCTGGAGGGAGTCCCAGAACAGCGGGTCGTTCATCATCCGCTCGTAGTTCCCGAGGCCCACCCACTTGTAGGAGCCGAAGCCGCTGACCTGGAAGAACCCGAGGGCGATCGAGAGCACCATCGGAATGCCGACGAAGATCACCAGGCCGATGGCGTCCGGGGCCAGGAAGAGGCCCGCGGCCAGCCACTCGCGGTGCTTGCGGCTCATCCTGCGGCGCGGCGGCGGCGCGGCGGCCCGTTCCTCGGCGACCGCGGTCCGGTTGCCGGGTGTGGCGACGCTGGTCATATCAGGCTCGCCCCCTCATAGCTCTTGACGTAGGCGTCGATGGACTGGGCGGCGCGCTCGGCCTCTTCCGCCACGTCGCGGCCCGCGAGCATGGCGCCCTGGATGGCGTCGGAGATCGCCTTGTAGACCACGGGGGGGTAGCGGGGCTCGGGCCGGCCGCCGGGGGCGATGTCGTCCTTGAACGCCTTCATCGCCCAGAAGTCGTAGCCGCCCGTGGCCGCGCCGCGCTCCAGCACGGTGGTCCGGGGCGCCACGTCGGACTTGGCCACGGTGCACCAGTCGACCATGCGGTCGATGCAGGCGTCCTCCATGGTGCCCAGCGCCCAGGCGCAGAACTCCGCGGCCGTGTCCGGGTCGCGGCCCTGCGCGTTGGCGCAGAACGCCCAGCCGCCGAGGACGGTGGCGTACTCGCCGCCGGGGGGCGTGGGCAGCGGGAAGAGCCCGTAGCGGTAGTCGGGGGCGTGCGCCTTGAAGCTCGACACCTGCCAGATGCCCGTCTGCCAGAGGGCGGCGTTGCCCGAGGAGAGGGCGCTGATGACATCGCCCGCCGCGGGCAGGGTGCGCGGCGCGATCCCCGACTCCACCGCGTCCTGGAACAACCGCAGCGCGGCCCGGCTGGCGGGCGAGTCGAAGGCCACGGACCCGTCGGAGGCGAACACCTCGCCGCCGCCCTGCCACATCCACGGGTACCAGGTGAAGTTCTGGTAGTAGCCGGGCTGGGTCTCGAAGACCAGGCCCGCCCGGGTGCTCGACCGCAGGCGGTCGCCGACGTCGAGCAACTGGTCCCAGGTGACCGGGATGTCGCCCTCCGACAGTCCCGCCTCCTCCCAGGCGCCCACGTCGTAGTACATGGCCAGCGGCTCGACCTCCATGGGGAGGCCGTACACCTTGCCGTCGACCGTGCGGGTGTCGAGCGAGGTGCCGTAGTCGGCGACCACCTCGGGGTCGATGTGCGGCGTCAGATCCTGGAGCACGCCGCCGTTGTAGTAGCGCAGGAAGTCCCCGGGGCTGATGAGGAAGATGTCGGGGCCCGCGCCCGCGGCGAAGGCGGAGGGGAGCTTGAAGCCGTTGGTGTAGGTCGCGCCCGGGATGAACTTCAGCTCGATCTGCACCCGGTGGCTCGCGTTCCACTCGGCGACCAGTTCGGTGAACCACTCGGCCTGCCGCTGGACGGCCGGGTCGGCCGAGCGCTGCGGGGCGTAGGTGTTCCAGAACTGGAGCGTCGAGCCGCCCGCGCGGGCCGACCCGCACCCCGTGAGCAGGGCGGGGGCGGCGACCGCGGCGGTGGCGGCCCCGGCGGCCGTCGAGAGGAAGCCGCGCCGGGTGCGGCCCGCGCGGCCGGGTCGTTCGGGGCGTCCGGGCGTTCCGGGCAGCCCGACGCCGTTGTCTGGCTGGAGCATGTCTGCTGCTCCCGTCTTTCGTTCCGTGGGATACGGGGGGTGGTCAGTCCACTTCGAGGGTCAGCAGGTCGGGGGAGGGCGCCCGGCTGCCCGGCGCGCTCGGCGCGTCCAGGTAGAACAGGGCGGTCGAGGCGATGTCGTCGCTGGTCGGCCGGTACCGGTGCGGCAGGCCGTTGTGGTGACCCGGGCCGATGCCCAGGCTCTGCACGGTGACCCGCAGGTCCTCGGCGAACCGCACCGGGTCGGGGATGTGCCACCGGTACATCCCGAACCGCTGCTGGCTCGCGTACAGCCCGTCCGGGCGCAGGATCTGGTTCAGCCCCAGGTAGGGCGTGGTGTAGGCGGTGTAGCCCTGGCCCGGCACGTCGAAGTTCCACGCGCCGCCGAAGTAGTCCTCGGTGCCGGTGCCGCAGATCGTCGGGAACTCCTCGTCCCCGTCCAGGTAGAACTTGACCTCGCCCTCGCCCCACCAGCCGGGGCTGTTGACGCCCCAGGCCAGATAGGTGCCGACGTAGTGGCCCGCGCCGCGCACGCCGTCGAGCAGCGTGTGCACCTCGCCCGCCGGCACCGGGTGGCTGCGGCGCCACTGGGCGTGGAACCACGACGCCTCCTCGGCCCCGCCCTCGCCCTCGCCCGGCACCTCGTAGTCGATCTGGTAGTACAGGGTGACCTTCTCGGCCGACAGGTTCTCCAGGGTGATCCGGGCCGCGTCGGTGAACGGCATCGGCCAGTACGCGTTGAACCCGCCGTTGGGGTTCGCGGCCACGGGAACGGAGGAGACCTGGCTGAAGGAGTTCCAGCCGTTGCAGAAGAAGTCGCCGAGCGGCACCTCGACGGCGGGCTCGGTCTCGCCCTCCCAGTACGCGCGCAGCACGGTGCCGCGCCAGGCCCGGTGGGGCGCCGTGGTGCACCAGATGTGCCGGATGGTGCCGGGCCCGGAGATGTCGGCGAGCGTGGCCGTCTCGCCCGGGGCGATGTCGATGCTGGGGGAGACCTTCCAGCCGCGCCCGAGCAGGCTCGCGGCGCGGGCGCCCGTCCCCTCGGTGGCCATGCCGCCGGCCCCCTTGGCGCCGGTGAAGTTCTCCGCGCTGAGGGAACGGGTCACCGCCCTGCTGCGGCGGGCCAATCCGTCGAGTCCAGAGACCGTCATCGTTTCGGTGTCACCTCGGTCCGTTCCGATCCGTGCTGAGGAAGCGTGTCTGTGCGTGTCTGTGCGAGCTGGCGTGAAATCGATTTCAGGGCGCGGGGAGGCAAGTCCCCGCTGCATGGGGAGGTTCGGTGCGACAGGACGCAACAGGCCCGTCCAGGCCCGGCGATAATCGCTTGAAATCCTTTTCACGCGAACTTAGGGTCGCCCTAGAGCGGTGTCAAGAGTCCGGTCACCGCGCCGGGGTTGGGGATGCGGAGCGTATGACGACCATCACTGATGTGGCACGAGCCGCCGGCGTCTCGCCCGCCACGGTGTCCCGGGTCTTCAACGGCGGCCGGGTGACCGCCGAGCGGGCCGAACGCGTCCGGCGCGCCGCCGCCGACCTCGGGTTCGCGCCCAACCGGGTGGCCCAGTCGCTGCGCAAGCAGCGCGGCAGCGTGATAGGGCTGCTCATCCCGGACATCGAGAACCCGTTCTTCACCTCCCTCGCCCGCGGCGTCGAGGACGCCGCCCAGCAGACCAACCTCTCGGTCGTGCTGTGCAACACGGACGAGGACGTCGACAAGGAGCGCCGCTACCTCGGCATCGCGCTCGCCGAGCAGATGGCGGGCGTCATCGTGGCCGCCGCCTCCCGCACCAGGACCGACCTGTCACCGCTCGCGGCGCGCGGCATGCCGGTGGTCGCGGTGGACCGCAGGCCCCGCGCGGCGCCGGTGGACGCGGTCCTCGTGGACAACCAGCACGGCGGCGAGGCGGCCACCGAGCACCTGCTGCGCGCCGGCTACCGGCGGATCGCCTGCATCACGGGGCCCGAGGGCGCCTCCACCTCCGAGGAGCGCCTCGCCGGTTACCGTGACGTGCTGCGCGACGCGGTCCGCGACGGCACGCTCGCCCCGGACGGGGTGGCCGATCCGCTCAGGGCGTACGCCCGTTACGCCGACTTCAAGGTGGAGGGCGGCCGGGCCGCCATGGCGGACCTGCTCGCCATGGACGAGCCGCCGGACGCGGTGTTCGTCGCCAACAACCTCATGACCGTGGGCGCGCTGGAAGTGCTGTCCGAAGCGGGCCGCACGCCACCGGGGTTCGGCATCCTGTCCTTCGGCGGCGTGCCCTGGGCACCGCTGGTGCGGCCCAGCCTCACCACGGTCGAACTGCCCTCCTACGACCTCGGGTTCACCGCCGCGGGCCTCCTTCAGGAACGCATCGCGGGGTCGGCCAAGCCGCTCCAGACCGTCGTCCTCCGCACCGAACTGCGCGTCCGCGACAGCACGGCGGGCCCACAACGGCTCCCACCGACCCCGGCCGGACCCGCCGCGGGCGCGACACCCGTGTGACGCCACGCCGCCGCGGGCGGCCCACAGGACGGTGGTGCGGCGGCTGTTGCCTCGTGTCACCGGCGGTCATGGCTGCTCGGCTCCTCCGTCCGCCGCGTCGCGCAGTGCGGTGACGGCGGCGCGGGCCTGCTCGTGGGCGGCGCGGCGGGTGGCGTCCAGGAGGCGGGCGACGAGGGCGACGAGGTCGGGCCGTTCGCCCAGGGCCGCGAGCCGGGCGATCAGGTCCTCGGGAACGACGCGGGGGTAGGTCATGCGGGCGCCGCGCGCGCCGATCGGGTGCAGCGCGAACGGAATCAGCCGCTCGGCGACCAGGCAGCCCCGGCAGGCGGCGTAGTCCCACCCCGGCCCCGAATCC
>NZ_LAVK01000155.1 GCF_001083795.1 Streptomyces sp. SBT349 | reverse complement strand
GGCGTTGCGGGGGTGGGTGGAGGAGCGGTTGCCGGACTATATGGTGCCGGTGGCGTTTGTGCCGCTGGATGTGTTGCCGGTGACGGTGAACGGGAAGTTGGATCGGCGGGCGTTGCCGGTGCCGGACTTCTCGAGGGTGTCCTCGGGGCGGGCGCCGCGGGATGAGCGTGAGGCGTTGTTGTGTGGGGTGATGGCCGAGGTGCTGGCGTTGCCGTCGGTCGGGGTGGATGACGACTTCTTCGACCTCGGCGGCGACAGCATCATCTCCATCCAACTCGTCAGCCGCCTGCGGGCCGCGGGCCTTGTCCTGACCCCGCGCGACGTATTCCGCCACAAGACGGTGGCGGCAATGGCGGCCGTGGCCGAAATCCCGGAAACGGCAGCCCCCGCGGCGGCCGACGAGCCGCCCGCGGCCGAGCCGCCCGCGCCGGAAGGCGACCGGGGAATCGACCTGTCTCTGGTCTCCCTTTCCGACGACGAATTGCACATGTTCGAATCCGAGTGGAGGTTGCCGGAGTGACCCGGTCCGCAGTCGAAGCCGTTCTCCCGCTGACACCGTTGCAGGAGGGTCTGCTCTTCCACAGCCTCTACGACGACCGCAGCGTCGACCTGTACACCTCGCAGCTCGCCGTCGACCTCGAGGGCCGCTTCGACGTCGACGCGTTCCGCACCGCCGCGGCCACCGTGCTGCGCCGTCACGCCAACCTGCGCACCGCCTTCCAGCACCGCACCTCCGCGCAGCCGGTGCAGCTGGTGCTGCGCGAGGTGGCCGTGCCGTGGACGGAGCACGACCTCGGCGGCCTGGACGAGCGCCGGCGTGAGGCCGAGCTGGAGCGGATCACCGAGGCGGACCGGGTCAGCCGGTTCGACCTGGGCCGTCCGCCGCTGCTGCGCTTCACCCTGATCCGGCTGGGCGGCGAGCGGTGCCGTCTGCTCTTCACCCACCACCACATCCTGCTCGACGGCTGGTCCATCCCGCTGCTGCTCACCGAGCTGTTCACCCTCTACGCCCGCGGCGGCGCCGACGACGGCGGCCTGCCGCCGGCGCCGCCCTTCCGGGACTTCCTGGCCTGGCTGGCCGGGCGGGACCGCCCGGCCGCCGAGGCCGCGTGGGCGCGGGCTCTCGACGGGCTCACCGGCCCGCTGATGGTCAAGCCGGTGCCCCCGGACCGCGAGGCGGTGCTGCCCGCACGGGCGGTGCTGGACCTCAGCCGGTCGCTGACCACCGCGCTGACCCACCTCGCCCGCCGCCACTCCCTCACCCTCAACACGGTCGTGCAGGGCGTGTGGGCGCTGCTGCTCAGCCGTCTGAGCGGCCGGCGGGACGTGGTCTTCGGCACCACGGTCTCCGGGCGTCCGCCGGAGCTGCCCGGCGTGGAGAACATGGTCGGCCTGTTCCTCAACACCCTGCCGGTGCGGGTCAGGCTCGACCCCGCCGAGTCCCTCGTCGGCCTCCTGACCCGGCTCCAGTCCGAGCAGACCGAGCTGCTGCCGCACCAGCACCTCGGCCTCGGCGCCATCCAGCAACTGTCCGGCGGCGCCGAGCTCTTCGACACCGTCACGGTCTTCGAGAGTTTCCCGGTCGACTCCAGCGCCGAGGCTCTGCCCGGCACCGGCCTGCGCATCCTCGGCTCCGAGGGCACCGACTACAGCCACTTCCCGGCCGCCTTCATCGCGCTGCCGGGGGAGCGGCTCCACCTGCGGCTCAGCTATCAGCCGGACCTGTTCTCCGCCGAGGAGACCGCGGGGCTGCTCGACCGCGCCCGGCAGCTTCTCGAACTGCTCGCCGTCGAGCCCGACCGCCTGGTCGGCCGGATCGACCTGCTCGGCGCGGACGAGCGCCACCGCGTGGTCGTCACCTTCAACGAGACCGCCGAGGACGTCACGCCCGGCACCCTCTCCGGGCTCTTCGAGGCCCAGGCCGACCGGGCGCCGGGGGCTCCCGCGGTCGAGTACGAGGACACCGCCCTCACCTACGCCGAACTCGACGCGCGCGCCAACCGGCTGGCGCGGGTGCTGGCCGCCCACGGGGTGGGGCCCGAGCGGGTCGTCGCCCTCGCCCTGCCGCGTTCCGCCGAGTTCGTCGTGTCGGTCCTGGCCATCGCCAAGGCGGGCGGCGCCTACCTGCCGGTGGACGTGCGGTACCCCCGCGAGCGCATCGCGTACCTCCTCGACGACGCCAGGCCCGCGCTCGTTCTCACCCGCGAGGACGTGGCGCCGCTGCTGCCGCCGGGGGACGCGCCGCTGCTGGCGCTCGACGCCGCGGAGACCGCCGCCGCCCTCGCCGCCGCGCCGGACACCCGGCTCCGCGAGGACGAGCGCACCGGCCCGGTGAACCTGCGCAACACCGCCTACGTCATCTACACCTCCGGGTCGACAGGCCGCCCCAAGGGCGTCGCCGTCACCCACCTCGGCCTGGCCAACGCCGTCGAGGTGCAGCGGCGCAGGCACCTGGTCGGCCCGGGGGACCGGGTGCTGCAGTTCGTCTCACCCAGCTTCGACGCGTCCTACTGGGAGCTGTCCAAGGCGCTGCTGACCGGCGCCACCCTGGTGTGCGCGCCCGAGGAGGCCCTCGCCCCCGGCCCCGACCTGGCCGCGCTGCTGGACGCGCGGCGGATCACCCACCTGATGATCCCGCCGTCGCCGCTGTCGATGATGCCGCCCGGCAGCCTGGGCACCGTCCGCGGCCTGATGGTCGGCGGCGAGTTCTGCTCCGCCGAGCTGGTCCGCGCCTGGGCGCCGGGCCGCCACATGGTCAACGCGTACGGCCCGACCGAGGCCACCGTCGCCTCCACGATGACCGGCCCGCTCGCCCCCGCGGACGCCGCGCCGCCCATCGGCGGCCCGCTGCTCAACACCCGCGGCCACGTCCTGGACGCCGCGCTGCGCCCGGTGCCGGTCGGGGTGACCGGTGAGCTGTACATCGCCGGGGTGGGCCTGGCCCGCGGCTACCTGCGGCGGCCGGGGCTGAGCGCCGAGCGGTTCGTCGCGAACCCGTTCGGCGCGCCGGGCGAGCGGATGTACCGCACCGGCGACCTCGTGGCGTGGACCGAGTCGGGGGAGCTCACCTTCGCCGGACGGGCCGACGACCAGGTGAAGATCCGCGGCTTCCGCATCGAGCTCGGCGAGGTCGAGGCCGCCGTCCTCGGCCACGCCTCGGTCCGGCAGACCGTCGTGGTCGTCCGCGAGGACCGCCCGGGCGACCGGCGGCTGGTGGCGTATGTGGTGGCGGACGGCGCGGCCGGTGCCGCGGCCGGCTCCGGCGTCGAGGCCGTTGCCGAGGCGGTGCGCGAGCACGCCACGGGTCTGCTCCCCGGCTACATGGTCCCCTCCGCCTTCGTGCTGCTCGACGCCCTGCCGCTGAATCGCAGCGGCAAGGTGGACAAGGCCGCGCTGCCGGCCCCCGCCGCGGGCGGCGGCAGCCGCCGGGCCCCCGCCACCCCGGCGCAGGAGATCGTCTGCGGCCTGTACGCCGACGTGCTGGGCGCCTCCGACGTCGGCGTGGACGACGACTTCTTCCTGCTCGGCGGGCACTCACTGCTCGCGATCCGGCTGGCCGGGCGCATCAAGACGGCGTTCGGCGTCGACGTGCCGATCCGGCTGATCTTCGAGGCGCCGACCGTCGAGGGCCTGACCGCCCGGATCGAGGCCGCCCTGACCGCCGCGGGCGCCGCGCCCGACGCCGCCGCCGGGGGCGTCGGGGGCGAGCGGTTCACCGAGGTCGAACCGTCGCGCGCCGACCGGCGGTTGTGGTTCATCAACCGCTTCGAGGAGCACCACGCCGCCACCCACAACGTCCCCTTCGCGCTCCGCCTCACCGGCGAGTTGGACGAGGACGCGCTGGCGGGCGCGCTGCACGACGTCCTCGCCCGGCACGAGACGCTGCGCACCCGCTACCCCGAGCGCGGGGGCGAGCCCGTCGGCACCGTCCTGCCGCCGTCCGCGGTGCGCACCCCGCTGGCCTTCGCCGGCCTCGACCCGGCGGCCGTGTCCGCCGCCGTCTCGGGTGGCTTCGACCTCACCACCCAGCTCCCGATCCGCTTCACCCTCTTCCGCGGCGCCCCGCGGGAGTCGCTGCTCCTGACCGTCGTCCACCGCATCGCGGGCGACGACGGGGCCCCGGGCCGCCTCCTCGCCGACATGACCGCGGCCTACCGCGCCCGCGTCACGGGCGAGCCGGCCCGCTGGGCCGAGGGCGCGGCCGACAACGCCAGCCCCGGCGCCGCGGCCGATGGCCCGCTCGACTGGTGGGCCGCACACCTGGTCGGCGCCCCCGAGGAGGTCACGCTCCCCGCCGACCGGGCGCGGCCAGCCGCCGAAGCGGCGCCCTCCGCGAGCCTGCCGATCCACCTCGGCGCCGAGCGGCACGGGCGGCTCGCCGAGATCGCCGAGCGGTCCGGCGTGTCCGACGAGACCGTCCTGCGGGCTGCCTTCGCGCTGGTGCTGAGCGGCCTTGGCGGCGGCACCGACCTGCCCCTCGCCTCCCTGAGCGCGCCGAGCGCCCCGCCCACCGGGCCCTCCGCGAACGACGCCGGGATCACCGTGCTGCGGACCGACGTGTCCGGGGACCCCACCGGCGAGGAACTGCTCGGGCGGCTCGGGGCCGCGGAGGCCGAGGCGCGGCTGCGGCCTGTCCCGTTCGAGCGGCTGCTGCGCCGCTTGGAGCCCGACCTCGTCGCCAACCGGCACCCCCTCGCCCAGGTCGCGGTGGCCGTCACCGGCGGCGACTCCGGCGAGGTGGAGCTGGCGGGACTGCGGGTCCGGGTGGCCGACTCGGTGCTCGGCGTGGAGCGGTTCGACCTGGCGCTGGTCCTGTCCGGCCCCGAGGGGCACCTGCACTACCGCGCCGCCATGTTCGACGCCGCCACCGCCGCCGACCTGTGGGCGCGGACGGCGTCCGTGCTCGACCAGCTCGCCGCCGCGCCCGCGCGTCCCGTCTCGCGGCTGCGCCTGGTGTCCGAGGCCGAACGCACGCGACTGCTGACCGAGTGGAACGACACCGCCGTCGAGGTACCCGCGCTGGCCGGGACCGTTCAGCGCCGGTTCGCCGAACAGGTCGCCCGGGTCCCCGACGCGCCCGCCCTCACCTGGTCCGGGGGCATCCCCGCCGCGGCCCCGGCGTCCGTCACCCTGACCTACCGTCAGCTGGACGCCGCCGCCAACCGGCTCGCGCACCTGCTGCGCGAGCGCGGGGTGCGTGAGGACTCCCGGGTTGGCGTGCTTCAGCAGCGCTCAGCCGACCTCGTGATCTCCCTGCTCGCCGTGCTCAAGGCCGGTGCCACCTACGTGCCGCTGGACTCCCGCGCGCCCGCCACCCGGCAGGCCGCGGTGCTCGCCGAGACCCGCGCGGCGGTGCTGCTCACCGACGCCGCCTGCGTCGCCGCCGCGCCCGAGACCGACGCTCCCGTGATCGTCGTGGACCGGGAGCCGACGCTCGCCGAGCGGCCCGGCACCACCCCGGGCGCCGTAGGCCACCCCGAGCAGCTGGCGTACGTCATGTACACCTCCGGCTCGACCGGCCGCCCCAAGGGTGTCGCCGTCACCCACCGCGACCTCCTCGCCTTCGCGCTGGACCGCTGCTTCGACGCCGAGGCGCACGAGCGGGTGCTGATGCACGCCCCGCACGCATTCGACGCCTCCAACTACGAGCTGTGGATGCCGCTGCTGCGCGGTCGCCACGTGGTGCTCGCCCCACCCGGCGACGTGGACGTGGCCACCCTCGGGCGGCTGCTCGCCACGCACCGGATCACCGGACTCCACCTGACGGCCGGCCTGTTCCGGCTGGTCGTGGACGAGGACCCGGAGTGCCTGGCCCCCGTGCGCGAGCTGCTCGCGGGCGGCGACGTGGTGCCCGCCGCGTCGGTTCGACGGCTGCTCGCGCGCTTCCCCGGGCTGGTGATCAAGGACACCTACGGCCCCACCGAGACCACCAGCTTCGCCACGTTCCACCGGATGGCGGCGACCAACCCGCCGGAGGACACCGTGCCCATCGGACGCCCGATGGACAACATGCGGGCGTACGTCCTGGACGCCGCGCTGCGCCCGGTGCCCGCGGGTGTCGTCGGCGAGTTGTACATCGGTGGCGAGGGCCTGGCCCGCGGCTACCTCGACCGCCCGGCGCTGTCCTCCGAGCGCTTCACCGCGGACCCGTACGGCCCGCCCGGCGCCCGCATGTACCGGGTCGGCGACGTGGCGCGCCGGACGCCGGACGGCGCCCTGGTGTTCGCCGGGCGCTCCGACGACCAGGTGAAGATTCGCGGCTTCCGCATCGAGCCGGGCGAGGTCGAGGCCGTCCTCGCCCGCCGCGACGACGTGGCGCAGGCCACCGTCCTCGCCCGCCGCGAGGGCGAGGGACAGGCCCGGCTGGTCGCCTACCTGGTCCCGGCCGACCCCGCGGCGCCGCCGCGGGAGAACGAGGTGCGCCAGCGGCTCGGCGAGCAACTGCCCGAGTACATGGTGCCGTCCGCCGTCGTCCTGCTCGACCGGCTGCCGCTGACGCCCAACGGCAAGGTCGACCACGCGGCGCTGCCCGCGCCCGCCGCCGTGGCGGCCACCGCGCGGGCCCCGCGCACCCCGCGCGAGGAGCAGTTGCTCGGCCTGTTCGCCACCCTGCTCGGCCGGCCCGCCATGGGCATCGACGACGACTTCTTCGCGCTGGGCGGCGACTCCCTGCTCGCCACCCGCCTGGTCAGCCGGATCCGGGCCGCCTTCGGCGTCGAACTGCCCATCCGGGCGGTCTTCGACGCGCCCACCCCCGCCGCGCTCGGCGCCCGGCTCGACGACGCCCGCGCCGGACGCGGCGCCCTGCGCGCCATGGAGCGTCCCGAGCTGATCCCGCTCTCGCACGCGCAGCGCCGCCTGTGGTTCATCAACCGCTTCGACGGCCAGAGCGCCACCTACAACATGCCGATCTCCATCCGGCTCACCGGCCCGCTGGACCAGGACGCGCTCGCCGCCGCCGTGAACGACCTGTGCGCGCGGCACGAGTCGCTGCGCACCGTGTATCCCGAGGCGGACGGCGTGCCCTACCAGCGCATCCTGCCCGCCGACGCGACCGGGCCCGGTCTGACCGTGGTGGACGCGCGCGGCGGCGACCTGGACGCGATGCTGGAGGAGGTGGTCCGCACCGGCATCGACCTCACCACCGAACTGCCGCTGCGCGTCTCGCTGTTCGAGCTCGGCGAGCGGGACCACGTGCTGCTCTTCGTGCTCCACCACATCGCGGGCGACGGCTGGTCGATGAAGCCGCTCGCCACCGACCTCGCCACCGCCTACGAGGCGCGTTGCGCGGGCCGGGATCCCCAGTGGACCCCGCTGCCGGTGCAGAACGCCGACTACGCGCTGTGGCAGCGGGAGGAGCTGGGCGACGAGAACGACCCGGACAGCGCCTTCGCCCGGCAGCTGGCCTACTGGGAGGAACAGCTGGCCGGGCTGCCGGAGGAGCTGTCGCTGCCGGTCGACCGGCAGCGCCCCGCCGTCGCCAGCCACCGCGGTGCCCCGGTGTACTTCCGGCTCGACCCCGCGCTGCACGAGCGGCTGCTGACACTGTCCCAGCGGACCGGCGCGAGCCTGTACATGGTGCTCCAGGCGGGGCTGGCCACCCTGCTGCACCGCCTCGGGGCGGGCACCGACATCCCCATCGGCAGCGTCATCGCGGGCCGCACCGACGAGGCGCTGGACGACATGGTCGGCTTCCTCACCAACATGCTCGTGCTGCGCACCGACACCTCGGGGCGGCCCACGTTCCGGCAGCTGGTCGACCGCGTACGCGACACCGACCTGTCCGCGTACGGCAACCAGGACGTGCCCTTCGAACGGATCGTGGAGGCGCTCAACCCGCGCCGCTCGCTCGCCCGCCACCCGCTCTTCCAGGTGCTGCTGAACCTCCAGAACCTGCCCGACTACACCAGCGCGATGCGGGGCCTCGAGGTCAGCCCCTACGTGGTCAACCTCGGGGCCGCCCGCTACGACCTGGCGTTCGGCTTCTCGGAGGAGTACGACGCGCAGGGCCGCCCGGCCGGGCTTCAGGGCGACATCCAGTACAGCACCGACCTGTTCGACGAGGACACCGCCGAGCGCTTCGCCCTGTACCTGACCCGCGTCCTGGACACGGCCAGCCGGGACGGGGACCGGCCGATCGACACCCTCGCCATGCTCCCGGCCGAGGACGCGCACCGCCTGGTGACCGCGTACAACGACACCGCCGCCGACGTGCAGGCCGGGCCCGCGCACGCGCTGTTCGCCGCGCAGGCCGCCCGCACCCCCCAGGCGCCCGCGGTGACCGGCGGCGGCGTCACCCTGTCGTACGCCGCGCTCGACGCGGCCGCCGACCGGCTCGCCCGCCACCTGCTGGCCGCCGGCGCGGGCCCGGGCGAACGGGTGGCCATCGCGCTGCCGCGCACGCCCGAGCTGGTCGTCGCGCTGCTCGGCGTGCTCAAGTCCGGCGCCGCCTACCTGCCCGTGGACCCGGGCAACCCGGCCGACCGCATCGCCCTCGTGCTCGCCGACGCGGCCCCGGCGGTGGTGCTCAGCGACCTCGCCACCGCCGCCGCGCTGCCCGAGGACACCGCCCCGATCGTGCTGCTGGACGACGCGGACACCGCCGCGGCGATCGCCGCCCGCCCCGCGGGCCGATTGAGCGAGGCGGAGCTGCCGCGGTCGCCGTCCCCGCGCGACGCCGCCTACGTCATCTACACCTCCGGCTCCACCGGCCGCCCCAAGGGCGTGGTGGTCGAGCACCGCTCGCTCACCGACTACCTGGCCCACACCACGAGGACATACGCCTCCGCCGCAGGGGTGGCGCTGGTGCACTCGCCGGTGTCGTTCGACCTGACCGTCACCGGCCTGTACACCCCGCTGCTGGTCGGCGGACAGGTCACCCTGGCCTCGCTCAGCGAGCCGACGCACGAGGAGGCCGAGGCGCTGGCCGCGGCCCCGGCCACATTCCTCAAGGCGACGCCCAGCCACCTGCCGCTGCTCTCGGCGCTGCCCGACGGCTACGCGCCCTCGGGCGAGCTCCTGCTCGGGGGCGAGGCGCTGTTCGGCGCCGCCCTCGCCGAGTGGCGCGAGCGGCACCCGGACGCCGTGGTGCGCAACGTCTACGGCCCCACCGAGGCCACCGTCAACTGCGCCGAGTACCGCATCGAGCCCGGCGCCCCGCTGCCGGACGGCCCGGTGCCGATCGGCCGCCCGCAGGCCAACGCCCGGCTCTACGTGCTCGACGCGGGGCTCCGGCCGGTGCCGGAGGGCGTGACGGGCGAGCTGTACCTGGCGGGCGGGGGACTGGCCCGCGGCTACCTCGGCCGGCCCGCGCTCACCGCCGAGCGCTTCACCGCCGACCCGTTCGGCCCGCCCGGCGCCCGCATGTACCGCAGCGGCGACCTCGCCCGCTGGGACCGCGACGGCCAACTCGTCTACGTCGGCCGCGTGGACGGGCAGGTCAAGCTGCGCGGCTTCCGCATCGAGCTCGGCGAGATCGAGGTGGCGCTCACCGCGCACCCGGCGGTCGCCGCCGCCGTCGCGCTGGTCCGCGAGGACCGGCCGGGCGACCAGCGGCTGGTGGCGTACGTGGTCCCCGGCGACGCCGGCGCGCCCTCCACCGCGGAGCTGGCCGCGCACCTGGCCGCACGGCTGCCCGAGTACATGGTGCCGTCCGCGTGGGTGACCCTGGAGGCCCTGCCGGTCACCGCGCACGGCAAGGTGGACCCGGCCGCGCTGCCCGCCCCCGCGCAGGAGGCCCGGGGCTCGAAGGCCGCCCGCACCCCGCAGGAGGAGATCCTCTGCCACCTGTTCGCCGACGTGCTCGGCGTGCCCGAGGTCGGCGTCCACGACGACTTCTTCGACCTCGGCGGGCACTCCCTGCTCGCCACCCGGCTGATCAGCCGGGTCAGGTCCGCCTTCGACCTCGAACTGCCCATCCGCGCGGTCTTCGAGGCCCCCACGGTGGCCCAGCTCGCCGAGCGGCTCACCACCGCGGGGGCGGGCCGCCGGGCACTCGGGCCCATGCCGCGCCCCGACGCGGTGCCGCTCTCCTTCGCCCAACGGAGGCTGTGGTTCCTCAACCGCTTCGACGGCCACGCCGGTTCCGCGTACAACCTGCCGATCGCGCTGCGGCTCACCGGCGACCTGGACCTCGACGCGCTGTCCGGCGCGCTCGCCGACCTCTCCGAGCGGCACGAGGTGTTCCGCACCGTCTTCCCGGAGACCGCCGAGGACGGCACCCCCGTTCAGCGCATCCTCGGCCGGGACGAGGGCCGACTGCGGTTGATGGTCGTCCCGGCCAGCGCGGAGGACCTTGCCGAGCTGCTCGCCGCCGAGGTGTCCCGCGGGTTCGACCTGGCCGCCGAGACGCCCGTGCGGGCCACCCTCTTCGCGCTCGCCGAAGACGTTCACGTGCTGGCGATGACGATGCACCACATCGCCGCCGACGGCTGGTCGCTGGCGCCGCTGCTCGACGACCTGGCCACCGCCTACCGGGGCCGCGCCGCGGGCGAACGGCCCGACTGGCGGCCGCTGCCCGTCCAGTACGCCGACTACGCGCTGTGGCAGCACGAGGTGCTCGGCGACGAGAGCGAGGCGGACAGCCAGATCGCCTCGCAGCTGGCCTACTGGCAGGAGCAACTGGCCGGTCTCCCCGAGGAGCTGTCGCTCCCCGCCGACCGGCCGCGCCCCGCCGTCGCCGGCTACCGCGGCGGCCGGATCTCCGTCGACCTCCCCGCCGACCTGCACCGGCGGATCGCCGAGGTCGCCCGCGCCGCCCAGGCCAGCGTCTACATGGTCCTCCAGGCGGGCCTGTCCGCCCTCCTCACCCGGCTCGGCGCCGGCACCGACGTGCCCGTCGGCAGCCTCGTCGCCGGGCGCACCGACGAGGCCCTGGACGACCTGGTCGGCTTCTTCGTCAACACCCTGGTGCTGCGCACCGACACCTCGGGCGACCCCACCTTCGGCGAGCTGCTGGCCCGGGTCCGCGCCACCGACCTGAGCGCGTACGCCCACCAGGACCTGCCGTTCGAGCGGCTGGTCGAGGCGCTCAACCCGAGCCGCTCCATGGCCCGCCACCCGCTGTTCCAGGTCGCGCTCAACCTCCAGAACGCCGCCCAGGCGGACTGGACGATGGGCCTTTCCGGGCTGACGTCGGAGCCGGAGGAATTCCCACTCGACACCGAGAAGTTCGACCTGTCCTTCACCTTCATCGAGCACCGCGGCGCGGACGGCACCCCGGCCGGGATCTCGGGCACCGTCGGCTACGCCGCCGACCTCTACGACGCCGGGCGCGTCGCCGCTCTCGTGGACCGGCTGACGCGGCTGCTGGCCGAGGCCACCGCCGCGCCCGACCGCAGGATCGGCGAACTCGACGTCATGAACCCGGCCGAGCGCGCCGCGCTCACCGCCGCGGGCAGCGGCCCGGCGCGCCAGGTCGCGCCCGACGGCGTGGACGCGCTGCTCGCCGCGCGCGCCGCCGCCACTCCGGCCGCCGAGGCGGTCCGCGCCGCGGACGGCACCCTGAGCTACGCCGAACTCGACGCCGCCGTCACCCGGTTGGCCCGCCGCCTGATCCACAGGGGCGCCGCACCCGGCCGGCTCTTCGCCGTCGCCCTGCCGCGCGGCACCGGCATGCTCACCGCCCTGCTCGCGGTGCTGCGCTCCGGCGCGGCCTACGTGCCGCTCGACCCGGACCAGCCCGCCGACCGGTTGGCGTACACCCTCGGCGACGCCGCGCCCCTGCTTGCGATCTGCACCGAGGAGACCGCGGGCCGACTGCCCGAGGGCACCGGAGTGCTGCTCCTGGACGACCCCGGCACCGACGAGCCGGTGTCCGCCTGGTCCGACCACGAGCGGCGCGCGGCGGTGGCCCCCGCGCACCCCGCGTACGTGATCTACACCTCCGGCTCCACCGGCCGCCCCAAGGGCGTGGTGGTGGAACGCGGCGGCCTGGCCAACTTCCTGCACGACATGGCCGGGCGCTTCCCGATGGACGCGCGCGACCGGCTGCTCGCGAGTACCACCGTCGCCTTCGACATCGCCGCGCTCGAGCTGTACCTGCCGCTGCTCGCGGGCGCCGGGGTGGTCGTCGCCGACCGGGACACCGTCCGCGACCCGGCCGCCCTGCTCCGGCTCGCCGCCGAGACCGGCGCCACCGTCGTCCAGGGCACGCCGTCGCTGTGGCGGTCCCTGGTCGACCACGACGCCGACGCCGTGCGGGACCTGCGCAAGCTGGTCGGCGGCGAGGCGCTCCCGGCCGACCTCGCCGGCCGGCTCACCGCGGGCGGCGGCGCCCTCACCAACCTCTACGGGCCGACCGAGACCACCATCTGGTCCACCGCGGCCACCGTCGTCGGTCAGGGCGCCGGGACCCCGGCCATCGGCGCGCCGATCGCCAACACCACCGTCCGGGTGCTGGACGCGTGGCTGCGGCCGGTGCCCGCCGAGGTGCCGGGCGAGCTGTACATCGCGGGCGCGGGCCTGGCCCAGGGCTACCTGGGCCGCCCGGGGCTGACGGCGGAGCGGTTCGTGGCCGACCCGTTCGGCCCGGCCGGGACGCGGATGTACCGCACCGGCGACCTGGCCCGCTGGGGCGCCGACCACCGGCTGGAGTACCTGGGCCGGGTGGACCACCAAGTCAAGCTGCGCGGCTTCAGGATCGAGCTCGGCGAGATCGAGTCGGTGCTGCTCGGTCACCCGGACGTGGCCCAGGCCGTGGTGCTGCTGCGCGAGGACCGGCCGGGCGACAAGCGGCTGGTCGGCTACACCGTGCCCGCGCCCGGCCGCGCCGCCGACGCCGCCGCCCTGCGCGCGCACCTGGCCCGTGACCTACCGGACTACATGGTGCCGTCGGCGTTCGTCGAGCTGCCCGCGCTGCCCATGACGCCGAACGGCAAGCTGGACCGGCGGGCCCTGCCCGCTCCGGCCGCCACCGCGGCCCGCGAGGGCGCGACGCCGCGGTCGCCGCGGTCGCCGCGCGAGGAGATCATGACCGGGCTCTTCGCCGAGACCCTCGGCCTGGACGCGGTCGGCGCGGACGACAGCTTCTTCGACGTCGGCGGCCACTCGCTGCTGGCGACGCGGCTGATGAGCCGGATCCGCACGGTCTTCGGCGCCGAGGTGCCCATCCGCGGGCTCTTCGAGCACCCGACGGCCGCGGGCCTGGCGGCGCTGCTCGACGACGCGGCCGAGGCCAGGCCCGCGCTGCGCCCGCAGGAGCGCCCCGAGGTGCTGCCCCCCTCGTTCGCCCAGCGCCGGATGTGGCTGCTGCACCGCATCGAGGGGCCGAGCGCCACCTACAACATGCCCTTCGTCGTCCGGCTGACCGGCGCGCTGGACCGCGAGGCGCTGACCGGCGCGCTGAGCGACGTGGTCGAGCGGCACGAGACGCTGCGCACGATCTTCCCCGAGGTGGACGGCGCGCCCCGCCAGGTGGTGCTGACCACCGCGCAGGCCGGGGTCGAGCCCCGCTGGCTGCCAGTGGACGAGGCGGGGCTCGATGCGGCGACCGCGGAGGCCATCCGGGTCCGCTTCGACCTGACCACGCAGCCGCCGGTGGCCGCCACCGTGCTGTCGCTGACCCCCGCCGACCAGGTCCTCGTCCTGGTGGTGCACCACATCGCGGGCGACGGCTGGTCGATGGCGCCGCTCGCCGCGGACGTGGCGGAGGCGTACACCGCCAGGGTCGAGGGCCGGGCGCCCGCGTGGCGACCGCTGCCCGTTCAGTACGCCGACTACACGCTGTGGCAGCGGCGGCTGCTCGGCGACGCCACCGACCCCGACAGCGCCTTCGCCCGCCAGGTCGCCTACTGGGAACGGCAGTTGGCCGGGGCGCCGGAGCAGCTCAGCCTGCCGACCGACCGCCCGCGCCCGCCGGTGGCCGCCTACCGCGGCGACCGGCTGCAGTTCGGGTTCGGCCCCGAGCTGCACGCCGCGGTCAGGGCGCTGGCCCGGCAGCGGGGCGCGAGCGTCTTCATGGTGCTCCAGGCCGCGGTGGCCGCGCTGCTGTCCCGCCTCGGCGCGGGCAGCGACATCCCGCTGGGCAGCCCCGTCGCCGGGCGGACCGACGAGGGGCTGGACGACCTGGTCGGCTTCTTCGTCAACACCCTGGTGCTGCGCACCGACACCTCGGGCAACCCCTCGTTCGCGGAGCTCGTCGACCGGGCCAGGGAGACCGCGCTCACCGCGTACGCCCACCAGGACGTGCCCTTCGACCACCTCGTGGAGGTGCTGCGGCCGGACCGCTCGGCCGCCCACCAGCCGCTGTTCCAGGTGATGCTGGCGCTCCAGAACGCCACCGGCGCGGCCGATGTGCGCCTGCCCGGCCTGAGCGCGCGAGAGGAGGTGGGCTTCGCCGGGGTCGCCCGGTTCGACCTGTTCCTCAGCTTCGCCGAGCGGGTCGGCGAGGAGGACGGCGAGCCCGCCGGGCTCGGCGGCTTCGTGGAGTACAGCACCGACCTGTTCGACGCCCGGACGGTCCACGCCCTGACCGTGCGGCTGGAGCGGCTGCTCACCGCCGCCCTCGCCGACCCGCGACGGCCGGTCGCCACCGTCGACCTGCTCGACGCCCAGGAGCGGGACACCCTCCTGCGCCGGTGGAACGACACCGCCACCGCCGCGGTGCCCGGCAGCGTGCCCGCGCGGTTCGCCGCGCAGGCCGCCCGCACCCCGGACGCCCCCGCGGTCACCGCGCCCGAGCGCGTCCTCACCTACCGCGAGCTGGACGAGGAGTCCGACGCGCTCGCGCGCAGGCTGGTCGCCCTCGGCGTCGGCGCCGAGGACCGCGTCGCGCTCTTCCAGGAGCGGTCGGCCGCCCAGCTCGTCTCGGTCCTGGCCGTGCTCAAGGCGGGCGCCGCCTATGTGCCGGTCGACCCCCGCTACCCGGCGCCGCGCCGGGAGCACATCATGGCCGACAGCCAGGCGTCCGTGCTCCTCACCGACCTGGCCTCGCCAGAGCTCGACTGCCCCCACGGGGCCCGCGTCGTGGTCGTGGACGCCGAGGGGGACACCGCGGAACGGGCCGCCGCCGAGCGGGCACAGCTCCCCGCGGCCGTCCACCCCGAGCAGCTGGCGTACCTCGTGTACACCTCCGGCTCGACCGGCACGCCCAAGGCCGTGGGCACCACCCACGCCGGCGTCACCGCCCTCGCCGACGAGCGGGCGTTCCGCAACGGCGCCCACCACCGGGTGCTGGTGCACTCGCCGGTGGCCTTCGACGCCTCCACCTACGAGATGTGGGTGCCACTGCTCAACGGCGGCGAGGCGGTGGTCGCCCCGGCCGGCGAACTCGACCTCACCGGCCTGGCCCGCGCCGTCCGGGACCACGGCATCACCGGCATGTGGCTGACCGCCGGCCTGTTCCGGCTGGCGGCCGAGGAGACGCCGGAGTGCTTCGCCGGGGTCTCCGAGGTGTGGACGGGCGGCGACGTCGTGCCGGAGGCCGCGGTGCGCCGCGTCCTGGAGCACTGCCCGGGCACCGTGGTGGTCGACGGCTACGGCCCGACCGAGACGACCACCTTCGCCACCGCCTTCCCGGTGCCGGACGCGGCCGGGGTCCCGGCCCGCATCCCCATCGGGCGCCCGCTGGACAACATGCGGGTGTACGTCCTGGACGACGGCCTGTGCCCCGCGCCCGTCGGCGTGCCCGGCGAGCTCTACATCGCCGGGGAGGGCCTGGCCCGCGGCTACCTGGGTCGCCCGGGGCTGACGGCGGAGCGGTTCGTGGCCGATCCGTTCGGCCCGGCGGGGACGCGGATGTACCGCACCGGCGACCTGGTGCGCTGGAACGGCGAAGGCGCGGTGGAGTTCCTCGGCCGGGTGGACGGCCAGGTCAAGCTGCGCGGCTTCCGCATCGAGACCGGCGAGATCGAGTCGGCCCTCGCCGCCCACCCGGAGGTCGCCCAGGCCGCCGTCATGGTCCGCGAGGACCGGCCAGGCGACCGCCAGCTGGTCGCCTACATCGTGCCCGGCACGGACGGCGGCAGCGGAGCCGAGGGCGGGGGGGGGGCCGGGGGCGCCGAGGAGCAGATCGGTCAGTGGCACGAGCTGTACGCGGCGCTCTACGGCGGGGAGCGGGGTGCGGAGTTTGGTGAGGATTTCAGTGGTTGGGAGAGTAGTTATACGGGTGGGGTGATTCCGCTGGGGGAGATGCGGGAGTGGCGGGATGCGACGGTGGCGCGTATTCGGGAGTTGCGTCCGCGTCGGGTGTTGGAGATTGGTGTGGGGAGTGGGTTGTTGCTTGCGAAGTTGGCGGGGGAGTGTGAGGTGTATTGGGGGGTGGATTTCTCGCCTGAGGCGATTGGGGTGTTGCGGGGACAGGTGGAGGAGCGGGAGGAGTTGGCGGGGAGGGTGCGGTTGGAGGTGCGGGCGGCGCATGAGCTGGAGGGTTTGCCGTCTGGGTTTTTTGATACGGTGGTGGTGAATTCGGTGGCTCAGTATTTTCCGGATGAGGGGTATTTGACGGGGTTGTTGGAGTCGTTGGCTGGGTTGGTGGTTCCGGGTGGTGCGGTGTTTTTGGGGGATCAGCGGAATGTGCGGTCGCAGCGGTTGTTCCAGTCGGGTGTGGGGTTGGTGCGGCGTGGCGGGGGGTTGCTGTGTCTTATACAAATCTC
>NZ_LAVK01000154.1 GCF_001083795.1 Streptomyces sp. SBT349 | reverse complement strand
GGTGGGGGTGACGTCCCAGACGTGTTTGTCGAAGCCGGTGGTGCCGCCGTGGAGGGTGTTGGGGCCGTCGTTGAGGGGGAGGTGGTGTTCGGTGCCGTCGAGGGTGAAGCGGCCGGCGGCTATGCGGTTGCCGTAGCGGCCGATGAGGGCGCCGAAGTAGGGGGAGTCGGTGAGGTAGGGGTCGAGGTGGTCGAAGCCGAGGGAGACGTTGGCCCGGTGGCCGTCCCGGTCGGGGAGTTCGAGGGTCTGGACGATGCCGCCGTAGCTGAGGATCCCCACGCGGGTGGATCCGCGGGTGAGGGTCCAGCGGTCGATCGCGGTGCCGTCGGGGAGAGTGCCGAACGGCTCGCGCCGCGGACCGCCGCCCCCGCTCGCGCGGGCCGTTCCCGCGGTGGCCGCGACTCCGGCCGCCAGCGCGGCGGACGAGGTGAGGAAGGTGCGTCGGTTCGGTGCCATGAGGTGCGGCTCCTTCGGGGTGATGGGGGCCGTCCCCGTCCGCTGGGGAGGCCGCGGCGCTGTGCCCTGGTGCCGATGCCTGACGTTCGATATGACGTACGGTGTTCGAAATGTGCGGTGAACGTAGTGACGTGGGTGGCCCTCTGTCAATGGTCGCGACGGAGACTTCCTCTCCCCGACCACACTTCCCTGGCTACACTGAGGGGCCCAAGTCCACGGCATCGGGGGGACGATGAGCAGCGGGGCCAGCGGCCTGCGCCTCGAACTGGTGGGGGCGCCGGACAGTGACACGGAGGAACTCGACGGCCTCACCGCGCAGTTGAGGAACGATCTGCTCGAACTCGACGTCGAGGACGTTCGGCGGGCTCCCGCGGTCGGAGGGCTGCCGGACGGCGCGAAGGCGGGCACGACGGTCGCCGTCGGCGCCCTGGTGGTCACCGCGGCCCCGTTCCTCGTGCGTCAGGTCCTGCACCTGGTCGACACCTGGCTCCAGAACCGCCCGGACACCACGGTGCGTGTCGAACTCGACGGCGGCAGCATCGAATTGGGGCACGCCTCGGCCGAGGAGCGGCGTCGCCTGATCGACCTCTTCGTGGACGAGGCCGGGCGCCGTTCCGGGTCGGGACCGACCGGGGAGTGATCAGGTGACGGGCCCCGAGGCCGGGGCCGGGGGCGGAAGCCGGGACGCGCTGCTGATCGCCACCGGCGCCTACGACGACCCCGCCCTCCGGCCGCTGCGCTCGCCCCGCCAGGACTGCTCGGGGCTCGCCGCCGTGCTCGGCGATCCCATGATCGGGGACTTCCGCGTCGAACAGCTGGTGGACACCACCGCATCCGAGACCAGGCGTTCGCTGGAGCGCTTCTTCCGCAACCGGAGCCGCCACGACCTGCTGCTGCTCCACCTGTCCTGCCACGGCCTGAAGGACGACGACGGCCGCCTCTACTTCGCCGCCCGCGACACCGAGAAGGACCTGCCGGCCTCCACGGCCGTCTCCGCCGCCTTCCTGCACGAGCTGATGGCCCGCTGCCGGGCCCGCACGATCGTGGTGCTGCTCGACTGCTGCTACAGCGGCGCGTTCCTGCCCGGGACCAGGGGGGACGACTCCGTCCACGTCCGGGAGGAGCTGTCGGGAAACGGGCGGGCGGTCATCACGGCTACCAGCAGGACCGAGTACGCCTGGGAGGGCGGGCGCCTGGAGCGGGCGGCGCCGCAGCCGTCCGAGTTCACCGGCGCGCTGATCGAAGGGCTGCGCACCGGGGACGCGGACGGCGACGGCGACGGCCGGATCTCGGTGACCGAGCTGTACGACTACGTCTACGAGTACGTCCACCGCGGCGGCGCGCGGCAGACGCCCCGCATGTGGGCGGAGTTGGAGTACCGGGTCACCATCGCCAGGGTGCGCGTCCGCCGCGGGCAGGTCCAGGAGGTCCAGGGCGCCGGCGAGCCGTTCCCCGGGCGCCGCCGCCGGGGGACGGACGCGCGGATCGCCCTCGACCTGGAGCTGGTCGAGATGGCCCTGGGCACCACCAAGGACATCACGGTGGACACCGCCGCCCTCTGCGAAGCCTGCGAGGGGGCGGGCACCGCGCCCGGCACGACGTCGCTCCGCTGCGCGCACTGCGCGGGGGAGGGGGACCTGACCGCCGCCGCGGATGGCGGCGGCGAGCCCGTGCCCTGCCCGGTCTGCCGCGGGCGCGGGAGGTTCATCCCCTCGCCGTGCCACGCGTGCGAGGGCGAGGGCCGGGTGGGGCTCCGCCGGACCCTGACCATCAAGATCCCGGCCGGGGTCGAGCCGGGGACGTTCATCCGGTTCTCCGGGGAGGGCGAGGTCGGACTCGGCGGTGGCCCGGCCGCTGACCTGTACGTCGAGACCCGCCAGTTGCCCCACCCCGACCTCGAACGGCACGGCGACGACCTGCGGCACACGGTGGACGTGTCCGGCACCCTGGCCAGGCGGGGCGGCACGATCCAGGTGCCGACGCTGGAGGGTCGGCGCACGGTCCGGCTCCCGGCCGGGCTCACGTCGGGCCAGACGGTGCGCCTGCCCCGTCTCGGCGCCATGCGCCTGGACGGCTCGGGCCGCGGCCACCTGCTCATCTGGGTCCGGGTCACGCCCGAGGGGTAGCCCTCCCGCGCCCGCCCGCGCCCTCCGCCTGGGGCCCCGGGAGGGGCCGGGCAGCCGAACAGGGGAACCCGGCCCCGGCGCCGCCGCCGCGCCCGCGGCCCGCGCGGACGCGCGCCTACGGTCATGATCTACGCGCTGACGCTCGTCGGGCCCGGCGAGGCGGACGAACGGCGCGAGTGCGGCACGGAGTTGATGGGCGCGGTCCGCCCGTGGGCCCACGGTCGGAAGTTCCCCAACATCCTGTCCATGGCCGACGCCACCCCCGAGCGGATCCGCGCGGCCTACGAGGGCCCCGTCTACGAGCGCCTGCGGTCCCTCAAGGCCACGCACGACCCGGATAACCTGTTCCGCCTGAACCACAACATCCCCCCGGGCACGCTGCCCGCCCTCCGGTCCCCGTGACGGCTCGGAGGGCGGGCGGTCGGCGGTGCTCTCACCGCGCTTGCGCGCGGCATCCGCGCCCGGTGTTCGTGTCGGACGGTTCCGCGGCTCTGGTGCGTGGTTCCGGTGGTTCGCTCTGCGAGCGGGCGAGGTAGGCCCAGGCGCCGATGGGTCGTCTTGCGTGGCGATCTGGTCAGCGGCGTCCACGGGGTTGTTCCTTGCGGGTGACCGGGGCGGGCCTTCGGCGCGGGTCCATGCGGCGGGCGGCCCACAGCACGGAGTGAGCCAGCATGGTGAAGTGCTCGCCGGTGGTGAAGGTGATCAACTTGCCGGTGGTGGTGCTGGTGATGTCCTGCACGATGAACGGGTGTCCGCCGATCATGAGCTGGTCGCAGCTTCGGCGCTAAGGGTGGCCTCTGGCCTGCGGCTTTGCGGCGGTTGAGACCGTTGCGGGATGGTGACCTGGGGTGGCTGGGCGGGTCGGGTGCGGTTGCGGGTGGTGTGCGGGGTGGTGGGTGGCGGCCGGTTTGGCGTGAGGGAGCGGGGCCGTACGCTTGCCGCGAGCCGGGCAGCCCTTGGCCTGCCCGCATCAGCCCGGTTGAGCCCCGCTCCTGAGGCTCGCGCCAAACCGGCCGCCCCTGCCGCACCGCATGCCGCCCGCCCCGGCCACGGACCAGAACCCCGGTGTTCCTTCCCGTTGGCCATGGCCGGTCTCCTGGCGTGCTGCGGCGAGTGGGCCCCGGCCGCCGCCACTTCGCAGGGCGGCGGCCGGGGTGCTCCGGGCGGGTCGCCTGACGTTCCGGAACGCCGCCCGCGCGGTCGGTGCAGAGGCGGACACCGGCGCGGGCGGGTTCAGGTGAGGCGTCGGAGGTCGTTGGTGATCTCCTGTGCCACCTCTGCGGCGGGGGTGTGGTGTTCCCGCCCGCCTCCGGGTGGTGTGAATCAGCGGGAGGCGGGCGGGCGCCCTGCCATGGCAGGGCGGTCTAGGGTGGCGGGCCGTAGGCCCGTCGGCGGCGTGCCGGGGAGACACGGCGCGTGATCCACAGGACGGTGGTCCTGTTCATGGTGAACGCTTCGCCGCCTGTGAACTCCAGGCGGCGCCGACCGTTGGCCAGGGCGAACATGTCCTGGACGGTGAACGGCTGCGCGCCGATCATCACCTCGTCGCCCCGGCGGACGCTGTACACGTCCACCTCCAGGGGTACGGCGACCGTCCCGGGCGCGTGCGCGGTCACGAGGCGCTCCTGAGGTGCTCGGGCCGGTCGCGCTCGTACTGGGCGGCGCGGGCCATGGCGTAGAGATGGGCGAGGCACACGTCGCACGCGTAGACGTCCGCCGAGGCGTCCCCGGCGACGCCGGAGAGGGTGGCGCGGCCTACCCACATGACCGCCTGTTTCACCTCCGGGTCACAGCCGATCCAGCAGCGGTCCACGATGCGTTCGTCCTGCCAGCGCTCGGGATCCGGCGATGTCAGGCGGAGTCCCCGCACGACGCGTCACCCCCGTCCGGTACGGCGAGGAGCCTGCCACGGGTCTCGGCCCGCAACTCGGCAACAGCATCCCGGAGTTCTCTGTTCGCGTCGGTCATCTCCTCCGCCGTCAGCAGCCACTCCAAGGTCGTGAGGGCCCACGCGGAGACGACCCGTTCAATCAGCGGCCTAAGGTCGGGGCGGGGGCCGAGGTACGCGAGGCGGCGGATCAGGCGCTCGGGCATGAGCGGCTCGGGCGGGTAGTTCAACGGCTCGCCCGAGCCGAGCTGCGGGCGCTGCGCGAGGGGAATCCACCGGCCGGTGATCAGGCAGTCAGGGCCGACGGCGAGGATCCGGCCCTCGGGATGCACCGCGACCGGGACCGGACGCGCCTCCCGGATCCGCTCGCGGCAGTCGATGCACACCGGCATCAGACGCAGGTTCGTCGGCATCACCGCGCGCTCTCCGGACAGGTGCGCGGAGTCGGCGACTCGGTGGTGTCCCGACAACCGGGGCACCACTCTCGGGCCGTCACCGGCGGGCAGGTACGGCCGTCGATCAGGACCGGCGGCGTGTCGTCCAGCGGCCGGGGCGCGGGTTCCGAGGGCGTTCGGGGGGTGCTCGTCATGATCGGGCTCCAGTGACCGTCTCAGTGCTGACAGTCACAAAGTGCCGAGACAGGCGCGGCCCGACTTTCACAGAAGAGTGAAAGCCGAGCCAGTTGACGTGTGGCCCGTCAGATGCCCACCCAAGACGCATACTCGCTCAGCTTCGGCGATGGCGCGCCGCGACCTCGCAAGAGGGCCAGGGTGGTCTCGCGGGTAGTCGGGTGATACCGCGTTTGAGCCGGGGCAGCCGCACGCGCCTCCACCAGGTTCTTCAGGGCAGCATCGCGGCGCCCAATCCGTTCCAGCGCCCTGGCCATGTCCATGTAGTGGTGCCCTGCCCGATTCATCGCCCATCCGTTCGGCAGCTTGAGCGACAACCCGTGCTCGACAGCAGCGGCCGGGTTTCCCAGATCGAGTTGCGTCGATGTCTGGTGCACCTCGACATTGTGCGCATCGAAGATTAGTCCGTAGGGGTCAGGTTGTCCCGCTGTGTTGCGGGCCAGGGCCCGCGCTTCTCCAATGTGTGTGCTGACCTCATCCGGTGAGGTCAGCCTGCGGCGACGGGAGTGCAGGACGGCTGCTTTCAGGTGCATGGTGCCCATGGCCGACGTCGCTCTCAGGTCGCCCTGGCGCACCGGTTCTTCAAGGCGTCGCATCCACGCAGAAACCTCCCTCAGGCCGATTTCATAGCCACCGTGGTGCAAAAAGTAATTTGACCTGTAGTGGCAGATCACGACCGGCAGATAGGGGTCGTCTGAACGGGAAGCCGCCTGCTCCATGCGATCTAGTGACAAGAGTGCCAAATCTAGAAATCCCAGCTTGTGGGTGAAGTTCTGTGCTAGGCGATATGCCTGAGCGAGCATGCCGTATGTCCGCTGTCGCTCTATTCCGGCGGGCACTTCTTCAATCAGGTGAAGGAGTTCGTCAACCACGGCGGGCACCTTGGTCCCGATGGCCATGTACTCACCTCGGCGGCGGCTTTCGTCCAGCGCATCGAGGTCAGCGCGCAGCGCAGCCAGCGGGCGAGGGGCCGTGTCCGGAGCAGCGAGGAGAGGATTAGCGACCGCATGGCGCAGCGGTTGCACGAGTTCCTCTAGTTGGTCCTTTTTCAAGGCGTCGAAGTAGGGTTGCCCGGTGAGGTCGGTGACCGGTACGCGCAGTGCTCGCGCGCACGCCGCTGTAACCGTAGGTGACGCCGCCTTGTGACCTGACTCAACTTTGGTCAGCGCGCTGTACGAGATATGCGCGCGCTGCGCAAGACCGTGCTGTGTTAATCCCCGCTGGTTTCGGATTGCCTGAATACGACGCCCGATCGAGGGGTCGTATCCCCGGCCGGTGTGGTCGGGCATACTGTCTCCCAGTTCTGAGGTGGCACTTAGAACGGTACCCCCGGCTCCCACCGGGGAACAGCGAACGGCCCTGCCTCACCCGCTCGGTGAGGTAGGGCCGTTGTGCTACAGGCGGCTGCGGCGGAACGCTCCGAGTCGGGACCGGCCGAAGGCCGCGTGCCCGTCCCGAGGGCGGCCCGGGGCCGCCCGCGCGCCGGTAGGCGCGCGGTCTTGAGAAGAAACTCTGGACCGGGATGCGCCCAGGCCGCAGAGCTCCTTGAACGCACCCGTGGTGTCGTGGCGACGAGGGCCGGGCTCCCGTGAGGGGCCCGGCCAACGTGGTCGGTCGGGTCAGACGGTGCCGAGGTCGGCGCTCAGCCAGTGTTCGGGGGTCATGTGGAAGATGATCTGGTCGCCGTGCTCGGCGAGGGCGACGTCCACGTAGCCCTCCACCTTCTCCGGGGCCAGGTAACGGGCGGCCATACGGGTGACCGCCTCGCGGTCCACCTCGGAGGTGCCCGTGACCGGGCCCTCCACCGTGACGTAGCGGATGGTCGGCTCCACCCGGTCGACCATCAGCGAGAAGCGCCCCGCGGCCCGTACGCGCCGCGCCTTGACCGAGTCCGCGCCGGTCATGACCAGCACCTCGCCACCTGGCTCGTACGCGTACCAGATGGGCACCGTCAACGGGGCGCGCCCCTCTCCCGCGTCCACCGCCAGGGCGGCGACATGCGGCTCGGCAAGGAACAGTTCACGTTCTTCGCGGATCAAAGCCATGCCGCCACCCTAACGGCGGGGTGTGTCAGGTGCCGGTGGGGTGCCAGACGGTTTTGGTTTCGAGGTGGGCCAGGAGGCGGGTGGTGCCGGGGTCGGTGGTGAAGTCTTCGGTGGGGTGGGGGCGGTGGACGCGTTTGAGGGTGTCGGCGGCGGTGGCTTCGAGGTGGGTGGCCAGTTCGTGGGTGTCCGCGCCGGTGAGGTCGAGGGCGTTGATGTCCTGGTGGGCGGCCAGGACGGGGCCGAGCTGGGTGGCGTGGCCGGAGAGGATGTTGACGACGCCGCCGGGGAGGTCGGAGGTGGCCAGGACTTCGGCGAGGGTCAGTGCGGGCAGGGGGCGTGTGGTGGAGGTGATGAGGATGGCGGTGTTGCCGGTGGTGATGACGGGGGCCAGGACGGAGATCAGGCCGAGGAGGGAGGAGTGCTGGGGGGCGAGGATGGCGACGGTGCCGGTGGGTTCGGGGGTGGAGAGGTTGAAGTAGGGGCCGGCGACGGGGTTGGCCGAGCCGGCGATCTGCGTGGTCTTGTCGGCCCATCCGGCGTACCAGACCCACCGGTCCACCGCGGCGTCCACCACTGCGGCGGCCTCGTTCGGGGTGAGTCCTTCGGCCTGGGCGACCTCGCGGGTGAACTGGGCGTGGCGGCCCTGGAGCATTTCCGCGATCCGGTAGAGGATCTGCCCGCGGTTGTAGGCGGTCGTCCCGGACCATGTGGGGAAGGCTTTGCGTGCGGCGGTGACCGCGTCCCGGGCGTCCTTGCGGGAGGCGTGGGGGGCGTTGGCCAGCCACTGCCCTGTGTGATCGGTCACCTCGTAGACCCGCCCGGACTCGGACCGGGGGAAGGCGCCCCCGATGAACAGCTTGTACGTCTTCAGCACACCGATCCGCGGGGCGGTGGCGTCGAGGGGGCCGGGGTCGGTCTTCTGCTTCTGCTCAGACATTGAGGTAGGGCTCCAGTCCGTGGCGGCCGCCTTCGCGGCCGTATCCCGATTCGCGGTATCCGCCGAACGGTGAGGTGGGGTCGAACTTGTTGAACGTGTTCGACCACACCACCCCGGCCCGCAGCCGCCCGGCCATCCACAGCATCCGCGAGCCCTTCTCCGTCCACACCCCCGCCGACAGGCCGTAGGGGGTGTTGTTCGCCTTGGCCACCGCCTCCTCGGGCGTGCGGAACGTCAGCACCGACAGCACCGGGCCGAAGATCTCCTCCCGCGCGATCCGGTGCGCCTGCGACACCTGCGTGAACACCGTCGGCGCGAACCAGAACCCGGTCGCGGGCAGCCGGCAGGGCGCGGACCAGCGCTGCGCGCCCTCGGCCACCCCCGCGTCCGCCAGCTCCCGGATCCTCTCCAGCTGCGCGGCCGAGTTCACCGCGCCCACATCGGTGTTCTTGTCCAGCGGGTCACCCACCCGCAGCGACGCCATCCGCCGTTTCAGCGCGGAGACCACCTCCTCGGCCACCGACTCCTGCACCAAAAGACGCGACCCCGCGCAGCACACATGCCCCTGGTTGAAGAAGATCCCGTTCACGATCCCCTCCACCGCCTGGTCCAGCGGCGCGTCATCGAACACGATGTTCGCCGCCTTCCCCCCCAGTTCCAGGGTGACCTTCTTCCGTGTCCCGGCCACGCTGCGGGCGATCCCCCGCCCCACCGCCGTCGACCCGGTGAACGCCACCTTGTCCACCCCCGGATGCTCCACCAGCGCCGCACCCGCGGCCCCGTCCCCCGTCACGATGTTCACCACACCCGCCGGCAACCCCGCCTGCACACAGATCTCCGCGAACCGCAACGCCGACAACGGCGTCGTCTCCGCAGGCTTCAACACCACCGTGTTCCCCGTGGCCAACGCGGGGGCGATCTTCCACGCCAGCATCAGCAGCGGGAAATTCCACGGAATGACCTGACCCGCCACCCCCAACGGCCCCGGAGCAGGCCCGAACCCGGCATGCGCCAGCTTGTCCGCCCACCCCGCGTAATAGAAGAAATGCGCCGCCACCAGCGGAAGATCCACATCCCGCGACTCCCGGATCGGCTTGCCGTTGTCCAGCGACTCCAGCACCGCCAACTCCCGCGCCCGCTCCTGAACCAGCCGCGCGATCCGGAACAGATACTTCCCCCGCTCCACCCCCGGCAGCCGAGACCACCCGGGGAACGCCGCACGCGCCGCAGCCACCGCCGCATCCACATCCACCGCCGTGCCCCCGGCCACCTCCGACAACACCTCCTCACTCGCCGGAGACACCGTCTTGAACACCCCACCCCCCGCCGCCTCACGAAACCCACCATCGATGAACAACCCATACGACGGCGCGATCCGCGCCAGCCCCGCCGACTCCGGCGCCGGCGCATACCCGAACGCTCCACCACTCACACGATCAGCCATGATTCAGTCCACCGCCACATAGTCAGGACCCGCGTACACACCCGACACAAGCTTCCGCCGCTGCATCAGCAAATCATTCAGCAGACTCGACGCACCGAACCGGAACCACCCCGGATCCAGCCACGCCTCACCCGCCGTCTCATTCACCACCACCAGATACCGCACCGCATCCTTCGACGACCGGATCCCCCCCGCGGCCTTCACCCCCACCTGCCGCCCCGACACCACCAGGAAGTCACGCACCGCCTCCAACATCAGCAGGGTCACCGGCAGCGTCGCGGCCGAAGGCACCTTGCCGGTCGATGTCTTGATGAAGTCCGCGCCCGCCAGCATCGCCAGCCAGGACGCGCGCCGCACGTTGTCGTACGTGGCCAGTTCCCCCGTTTCCAGGATGACCTTCAGGTGCGCGTCCCCGCACGCCTCCCGCACCGCCACGATCTCCTCGAACACCTTCAGGTAGTCACCGGCCAGGAACGCGCCCCGGTCGATGACCATGTCGATCTCCGAGGCGCCCGCCGCGACGGCCGAGCGGGTGTCGAGCAGCTTGGCCTCCAGCGGGGCCCGGCCCGAGGGGAAGGCGGTGGCCACCGAGGCGACGCCCACGCCGCTGCCGCGCAGCGCGGCGACCGCGGTGGGCACCATGTCGGGGTAGACGCACACGGCCGCCACCTTCGGCGCCGAGCCGTCCGACGCGTCGGGGTGCATGGCCTTGGCGCAGAGCGAACGCACCTTGCCCGGCGTGTCCGCACCCTCCAGCGTCGTCAGATCGATCATCGAGATCGCCAGATCGATCGCGAACGCCTTCGCCGACGTCTTGATCGAACGCGTCGCCAACGCCGCCGCACGCGCCTCCAACCCCACCGCGTCCACCCCTGGCAGACCGTGGAGATAGGAGCGCCACGCGGCGCCGGTGGCCCCTGGGCCGGGAGTCAGGGCGATATCAGGCACGGGAACCCCGCTTTTCTATAGCCATGTTGAGGATGAGCGCGACCACCAGGATGAGGCCGGTGACGACCATCTGGAAGAAGGAGCCGAGGCCCATCAGATTGCAGAGGTTGCGCAGGACGGAGAGCAGCAGCACGGCGACGAAGGTGCCCATGACGCCGCCCCGGCCGCCGAAGAGGTTGGTGCCGCCGAGGACGACCGCGGCGATGGCGTCCAGTTCCATGCCGTCGAACGCGGTGGGCTGGCCGATGGTGAGCCGGGAGGTCAGCAGCACCCCGGCGAGGGCCGACAGCATGCCGGAGATGGCGAAGACGGCGGTGATGACGCCCCGGACCGGAAGTCCCGAGAGCCGGGCCGCCTCCTTGTTGCTGCCGACGGCGTAGATGTACTCGCCGAAGGTCGTGCCGCGCAGGACCAGGCCGGCGAGGATGGCGATGCCGACGAAGATCAGTCCCGCGATGGGGATGTAACCGACGAAGCCGCCGCCGATCAGCTGGAACGTCTCGGAGGTGTCGGCGTTGGCCGGTTCGCCGTCGGTCAGCAGATACGACAGGCCGCGTATCGCGGTGAGCCCCGCGAGGGTGGTCATGAACGCGGGCAGCGACAGGTAGGCGGAGAGGCCGCCCATGATCGCGCCGAAGCCCGCGCCCGCGGCCAGGCTGATGAGGATCGCGAGCACGAAGTTCATGTCGTTGTCGATCAGCAGCGCCACGGTCATGCCGCCGAAGGCCGCGACGCTGCCCACGGACAGGTCGATGCCGGCGGTCAGGATGACCAGGGTCATGCCCACCGCGACGATGCCGGTCAGCGCGGACTGCTGGAGCAGGTTCGACAGGTTGCGCGTGGTCAGGAACTCGGGGGCGAGCACGGTCGCCACGGCGCACAGCGCGAGGAAGACCAGGACCAGGTTGAACTTGACGATGAGCTCCGCGCCCCGGCGCCCGGCGAGATTCCTGCGCAGGACGTTCCGCTCGTCGGTCCGCTCCTCGGTAGCGGTCATGGTCATGCTGTCGCTCCAGAGTCGGTGTCGGTGTCGCTGTGGGGGGCGCCTGCGTGGGAGCCGGGCGCCGCTCCGGTGATGACGGCGTGCGCGATGTCGTTCTCCGCGGTGGTGCGGGGGTCGAAGCAGGCGACGTTGCGGCCCTCGTGGAGCACCCAGACGCGGTCGGCGTTGGCGGTCAGCTCGTTGAGTTCGCTGCTGGCGAGCAGCACGGCGACGCCCTCGTCCGCGAGGCGCCTGACCTGCCGGTAGAGGTCGGCCTTGGCGCCGACGTCGAGTCCCCTGGTGGGCTCGTCGAGGAGCAGGACCCGCACGCCGCCGCGGGTGATCCACTTGGCGAGGACGACCTTCTGCTGGTTCCCGCCGGAGAGCTGGCCCACGAGCTGGTCGGCCGAGGCGTGCTTGACGCCGAGGTCGGCCAGGGCCCCGGCGGCGCGGCGCCGGCCGGTGCGGCGGGGGGCGAGCCACGGGGGGCGGCCCAGGGTGGTGACGCCCGCGTTGCGGCCGACGGACAGGCCCAGCATGAGGCCCTGTTCCTTGCGGCTCTCGGGCACGAGGGCGATCCCGGCCCGCACGGCGGACCCGGGGCCGCGCAGGCGCAGCTCCTCGCCGTCGAGCCGGAGCGAGACGGCGGCCCTGCCGTCGCCGAAGAGGGCCTTGAGCAGGGTGGTGCGTCCGGCGCCGCCGAGCCCGGCCAGGCCGACGACCTCGCCCGCGCGGACGGTGATGTCCTCGACGTCGATGAGGCCCTTGGCACGCACGGAGCCGATCTCCAGCAGCGGCGGCCCCTCGGGCCTGGGGCGGCGGGTGGTGCGCACCAGCTCGCGCGCCTGGCCGATCATGGCCGCCACCAGCTGGTCGGCGGTGGTCGTGGCGATGTCGCGGACGTCGACGGTGCGGCCGTCGCGCAGCACGGTGGCCCGGTCGCCGATCTCCATCACCTCGTCCATGCGGTGGGAGATGTAGATGACCGAGCGGCCCTCGGCGGTCAGGGAACGGATCAGGTCCAGCACCTTGCGCAGGTCGTTCTCGCCCAGGGTGGCGGAGGGCTCGTCCATGACGATGATCCGGGCCTCGGCGGTGAGCGCCTTGGCGATGGCGGTCAACTGCTGGGCGGCGATGGGCAGATCACGGACCTTCGCGGTGACGGGGAAGTCGCCGCCGACGCGGGCGACGGCGGCCCTGGCGAGCTCGGCACGGCGCTTGCCGCGGACCAGGGGGCCGTAGGAGGGGGTGCGGCCGAGCAGGAGGTTCTGGGCGACCGTGAGGTCGGGTATGAGGTCGAGCTCCTGGTAGATCACGGCGATGCCCGCGGCCATGCCCGCCTGCGGGCTGGTGATGCGGACCGGTTCGCCGTCGACGAGGATCTCGCCCTCGTCCGGCTGGTAGGAGCCGGAGAGGATCTTCATCAACGTGCTCTTGCCCGCGCCGTTCTCGCCGAGCAGGCAGTGCGTCTCCCCCGGGCGCACGGTCAGCTCGGCGTGGTCGCAGGCGAGCGTTCCGGGGAACCGCTTGACGATGCCGCGCATCTCCAGGCGGGGTATCTCCGGGCGCGGCACGGCGCGGGGCGCTGTTTCGGCGGTACTCATGACGCGCTCACGACTCCTCGCACTGGTCGGGGTTGAGCAGGTGGTGGGCGGTGTGGTCGTCGGTGACGAGGGTGTTGCACAGGCCGCTGGTGACGACGGCGGCGCACACCGCGTGCTTGGCGACGCCGGAGACGACGGCGACGGAGACCGGGCGGCGGCGCAGTTCGTCCAGGGGCATGCCGAGGGTGCGGGCGTCCAGGTCCGGGTCGACGATCTGTCCCGAGGCGTCGATGAAGCGGCCCGCGACGTCGCCGACCGCGCCCGCGTGGGCCAGCCGCCTCAGGTCGGGGGCGTCGAGGTAGCCGGAGCCGACGAGGACCGAGTCGCTCCCTATGCCACCGGGGCTGAACAGGGCGGTGTCGGCGGACGAGGCGAGGTCGAGGACCTCGGCCACGGCCGCGTCGTTCTCCAGCACCCGGCGGGTGGTCTCCTGCTCCACGATGGCGGGCGCGGGCAGCACCGTGACGGTGCCGTGGCCCTGGTGGGCGATGCGGCTGGCCATGTCCTGGGCGGAACTCGGCCGCCGGGAGCGGCTGAGGCCGCCGTTGATCTGGACGACGTGCACGCCGTGGGCCCAGCCGGGCGTGAGGGCGCGGGCGAGGTGGTCGAGGGTGCGGCCCCAGGAGACGCCGAGCAGGCTGGGCGAGGGGCGCAGCCGGGAGAGGTAGTCGGCGCCCGCCTCGGCGACGCGGGCGCGCAGCTCCTCGTCGGTCTCGGCGCGGGCGCGGGCCACCACGACGGCGTCGCGCAGGCCGAAGCGGGAGGTGAGGCGTTCCTCCAGGTCGTGCATGCGCGTCGTGGGGTGGACGACCTCGATGCGCACGATCCCGGCCTCGCGCGCCTCGGACAGCATCCGGCCGACCTTCCAGCGGGTGAAGTGGAGCTGGGAGCCGATCTGTTCCTGGGTGAGGTTCCGCTCGTAGTAGAGGGTGGCGACCTGGTAGAGCAGGGCCTCGTCCTCGGGTCCGTTCACCGGGGGCCTCCCCTCGCGGGCGCGGCGGCGGTGGCCGTGGCCCTGGGGGCGGCGGCGGGGCTCGTAGCGGTGCGGCTCGGGTCGCTCAGCCGGTGGGCGATGGAGCGGGTGGCGGCGGTGGCGGCGAGGTAGTCGGCGTAGCCGCGTTCGTGCAGGTCGCGGGTGGTGCCGTCGGGCTCGACCAGCTCGGCGGCCGGGGCGAACCCGGCGGCGGCCTCGGCCAGCGTGGCCGAGCCGCCGTCGATGCCCGCGGCGGCGATGACGGCGCAGGCGCGCAGCGTCAGGTTGTCGCCGCGGACGAGGTGGAGGGGGCGGCCCAGGACGTCGGCGGTGGTGCGCAGCCACAGCGGGTTGTGCCGTATCCCGCCGGAGACGAAGACCTCGTCCACCGGGACGCCGCCCTCGACGAACGAGTCGAGGACCTGCCGGGTGCCGTAGGCGACGCCCTCGACGGCCGCGCGGTAGACCTCCTCGGGGCGGGTGCCCGCGGTCAGGCCGAGGACGGCACCGCGCAGCCTGGGGTCGCGCAGGGGGGTGCGGTTGCCCATGAAGTAGTCGAGGACGACGAGGCCGTGCTCGCCCGGGGGCAGCGCGGAGGCCGCCCTGATCAGCTCGGGCAGCTCGGTGCGGGGGCGGCCCAGGAGCTGCTCGCCCACCCAGGTCAGGACCGACCCGGAGGTGACCTGGCCGCCCTCGACGAGCCAGCGGCCCGCGGTCAGGGCGTCGGGGTAGGGGCCCCAGACGGTGGGCGGGAAGACGGGGTCGGCGATCTCGGTGACGAACGCGGTGGAGGTGCCGGAGACGACGGAGACGCGGCCGGTGCGCGGGCCGCCGATGGCCAGCAGCGACAGATGGGCGTCGATGCCGCCCGAGGAGACCACGGCCTCGCCGCCGATGCCCAGGTCGGCGCGGGCCCGCGCGCTCACGGGCGCGATGGGGTCGCCGACCGGGACGATGCGGTCCGGCAGCTTCTCCCGCAGCCCGGGGACGCCGAGTTGGGCGTAGAGGTCGTCGGGGAGCCCGGCGCCCAGCGGGTCGTGGTTCCACTTGCAGACGGCGTTCATCCGGGACCCGGCCCAGGTGCCGGTGAGGCGCCAGACGAGGTAGTCGACGGCCTCGGTGATGCGGCCCGCCGCCTGGTAGACCTCGGGCTCGTGCCCGGCCAGCCACATGGCCTTCGGCACCAGCCACTCGACGGCGTCGCCGCCGCCCGCGTACCGGAGCACGGGGTGCCCGGTGGCGGCGGTGCGCTCGGACTCGGCGCTGGCGCGCGAGTCCATCCACAGCAGCGCGGGGCGCAGCGGACGGCCCTGGGGGCCGAGGACGGCGACGGTGGAGGCGGTGGTGGCCACGGCGACGCCGGCGACGGGCGGCGTGCCCGCCTCGGCGTGGGCCGCGCGGGTGGCGATGACGACGGCGCGCCACCAGTCCTCGGGGTCCTGCTCGGCCCAGCCCGGGTGCGGGTACCGGGTGGGGTAGCCGCTCTGGCTCTGGCCCAGGAGCGCGCCGTCACCGGCGTAGACCGCGACGCGGGCGCTCTCGGTGCCGAGGTCGATGGCCAGCAGTGCCGAGACCTGTGTCATGGGCGTTCTCCGTTGGGCAGGAACAGCACCTTCGAGCTGAAGACCGACCGCTCGCCGAGCTGGTGCATGAGGCCGGGCAGGGAGTCGAGCCCCAGCTCGTGCGTGATCATGAACTTCCAGTTCAGCCGCCCGTCGCGCAGGGCGCGGGCCGCGACACGCCACTCGTCACCCGGGAAGGGGGCGGAGAACGAGTTCCACGCGCCGTGCAGGGAGACCTCGCGCCGCAGGAAGTTGCTGAAGGAGGGCTTGGGCAGCACCACCGGGTCGTGCGGGATGCCGATGAACACGGCGTGCCCGTGCCGGGCGGCCAGGGAAACGGCCTGGTCGGCGGTGGCGGGGACGCCCGCGGACTCCACGATGACGTCGTAGCCGTCGCCCGCGAGCTCCGTGGCGCGCTCGGGGGTGGTGGCGGTGTGGGTGGCTCCGGCCTCGATCGCCATGGCGGCCTTCTGCTCGCTGACGTCGATGGACAGCACCTCGGCGGCGCCCGCCAGGCGCGCCCACTGGATGGCGAACAGGCCGATGGGGCCCGCGCCGACGACGGCGACGCGGTGGCCGGTGCGGAGCTTGGTGCGCCAGACGGCGTGGAGGGCGATGGCGGCCGGATCGAGCATGGCGGCGGCGCGCGGGTCCAGGTCGGCGGGCAGGACCATCAGGTTCCCGGCGGGGACGGCGACGTACTCGGCGTAGGCGCCGGGGCGGCGGCTGCCGAAGTAGTCGTAGTCCTCGCAGAGGCTGAAGTGGCCGCGGGCGCAGGAGGAGCAGCGCCGGCAGGGGATCAGCGGGGGCACGGCGACCAGGTCGCCCTCGGCGACCGTGCCGGCCGTGGCCAGTTCGGAGCCGAGGGCGACCACGTGCCCGGCGAACTCGTGGCCGCAGACCAGCGGCAGGTGGTAGGCGCCGCCGGGCCGCAGCATCCGCGGGATGTCGGAGCCGCAGACGCCGCAGGCGGCGACGCGGACCAGAGCCTCGTCGGGGCCAGGGGTGGGGACCGGCACCTGCTCGACGCGTATGTCCCCGGGGGCGTGCAGGACCGCGGCTCGCATGGTCTCCGACATGATCGTGTGGTTCCTCTCGGGTCGTGCGGGTCGTGCGGATCGTGCTGGCCGTACGGGTCTCGCAGGTCGTACGGGTTGGGCGGATTGGGCGGGTCCTGCGGGTCCTGCGGGTCCTGCGGATCGCGCGGGTCCCGCAGGTCGTGCGGATCGCGCGGATCGCGCGGATCGTTCTGGCCATACGGGTCTCGCGGGTCGTACGGGTCCTGCGGGTCCTGCGGGTCCTGCGGATCGTGCTGGCCGTACGAGTGGTGCGGGTCGTGCGGGTCGTGCGG
>NZ_LAVK01000153.1 GCF_001083795.1 Streptomyces sp. SBT349 | reverse complement strand
GTCCCCTCCCTCGCCGGCGGGCCCGCGCCCGGCCAGACGTTCTTCCCCCTCCAGGACGCCACGATCCACTACGCGGGCCAGCCCGTCGCGGTCGTGGTGGCCGACACCTACGAACGCGCCCTCTTCGCCGCCCGCCTCGTCCACGTGCGCTACGAGGAGACCGACGCGATCACCGTCCTCGACCAGGCCCGCGACCGGGCCTACGTTCCCGACTCGGTGTTCGGCGGCTTCATCCCCGGCCGCGTGGCACGCGGGGACGTCGAGGCGGCTCTCGACGGCGCGGACGTCACGATCGACGCGACATACACGATGGCCCCCAACCACCACAACCCCATCGAGACCTCCGCGACCACCGCCTTCTGGGAGGACGGCAGGCTGCTCCTGCACGACGGGACGCAGGGGCCGACCGCGACCCAGCACACGGTCTCCGCGCTGCTCGGCGTCCCGCACGCCGACATCCGCGTCCTCAGCCACTACGTCGGCGGCAGCTTCGGCTCCAAGGCGATGATCTGGCACCACCCGGTGCTGGCCGCGCTCGCCGCCCGCCACACCGGCCGCCCGGTGCGGCTGGCCCTGACGCGCCAGGAGATGTTCACCGCGTGCGGCCACCGCGAGGAGCAGGAGCAGCGGGTCACGCTCGGCGCCACACGCGACGGCACCCTCACGGCGCTCCGGCACCACAAGCTGTCGCTGACCTCGCCCTTCGACGACTGGGCCGAGACCTCGCTCGAAGCCCCGGCCCAGATGTACGCGTGCCCGGCCTACGAGGGCGTCTACCGGCTGGTCCGCGGCAACACCATGACCCCCACGTTCATGCGCTGCCCCGGCGAGGCGACGGGGATGTTCGCGCTGGAGAGCGCCATGGACGAGCTGGCGGCCGGGCTCGGCCTCGACCCGCTCGAACTGCGGCTGCGCAACCACGCGGACCGCGACCCCGCCAGCGGCAAGCCGTGGTCGAGCCACGGCGTGAAGGAGTGCTACGCCGCGGCGGGCGACCGCATCGGCTGGCACCGGCGGGCCGAGGGCCCCGCCCGGGAGGGGGACCTGCTGATCGGCCTGGGCATGGCGTCCTCGGTCTATCCGGTCGTCCCGCCGAGCAACCCGCAACGGGCCAGGGTCCGCGTCTACGCGGACGGCAGCGCCGTCGCGCAGGCCGCCACGTCGGAGTTCGGCACCGGCGCGACCACGGCGATGAGGCAGGTGCTCGCCGACGGGCTCGGCCTTCCGGTCGGCCGGTGCCGTTACGAGTACGGCGACACCGACCTGCCCAACATCGCCGCGGCGGTCGGCTCCACGGGCGCGGCGATGGTGGGCTCCGCGGTGCATCTGGCGGCGGTGGCGCTGCGGGACCAGCTCATCGCCCGCGCCGTCGCCGACGCCCACTCGCCGCTGCACGGGGCCTCGCCCGGCGCGGTGGTGCTCGCGGGCGGGCGGATGGTGCTCGCCGAGGACCACGGGACCGGGGAGAGCTACGCCGACCTGCTGGGCCGGAACATGCAGCCGGACGCGGAGGCGTACGGCTCCTGGGGGCCGCCGGAGGGCGAGCCGCCCGCGGCGATGCTGACGGTGGGCGCCCAGTTCGCCGAGGTGGCGGTGGACCCCGAGCTCGGCCATGTCCGGGTGCGGCGCCTCGCGGGAGCGTTCGCGCCGGGCAGGATCCTCAACGCGAGGACCGCGCGGTCGCAGCTGATGGGCGGGATGATCTGGGGGATGGGCCAGGCGCTGCTGGAGAACACCTTCATGGACCCGGTCGCGGGCCGCTGGGCCAACACCAGCCTGGGCGACTACCTGATCCCGGTCCACGCCGACATCCCCGAGGTGGTGGTCGACCTGATCGAGGTGGAGGACGACCTGGTCAATCCGGTCGGCGTGAAGGGCGTCGGCGAGATCGGCCAGTCGGGGACCGCGGCGGCCATCGCCAACGCGATCCACCACGCGACGGGCCGCCGCATCCGCAAACTCCCCATCACCCGCGAGGATCTCCTCTAGGGTGCGGTCGCCCCCGACTCCGCGGCACCCGCCGGTCGGTGGATCGCGCCGGTCAGGTCGGTGAGGGGGCGGCCGGTGGCGCCGGCGGCGTGCTGGATCAGTTCGGCCGCGATCGAGACGGCCGTCTCGGCGGGTGTCCTGGCCCCCAGGTCCAGCCCGATCGGGGAGACCAGACGGGCGAGTTCCGCCTCGCGCACGCCCGCCGCCCGCAGCCGGGACAGCCGGTCCTCGTGCGTGCGGCGGCTGCCCATCGCGCCGACGTACCCCGCGGGCGACCGCAGCGCCGCCGTCAGCACCGGAACGTCGAACCGCGGATCGTGCGTCAGCACGCACACCGCCGTGCGCCCGTCCAGGTCCCGCTGCGCCGCCAGGTACGTGTGCGGCCAGGCGCGCACCACCTCGTGAGCGCCGGGGAAGCGCGCCCGGGTCGCGAACACCGGCCTCGCATCGCACACCGTCACCCGGAAGCCGAGGAACGCGCCGAGCTCCGCCACCGCCGCCGCGTAGTCCACCGCGCCGAACACCAGCAGGCGGGCCCGGGGCGCGAAGGACCGCACGAACACCGCCACCTCCTCCCGCCCGCACTCGCCGCCGGGCCCGCGGCGCACCACCGCCGTCACCCCTCGCGCCAGCAGGTCCCGCGCCGCGCCGGCCACCGCGAGGTCGAGCCCCGCGTCCCCCAGCGACCCGTCCGCCTCTCCCCCCGGCCGGACCACGCACGGCGCCCCCAGCGGAGCCGGACCCCCGGCCACCGTCGCCAGCACCAGCGGCTCCTCGCGGGCCAGCGCGTCGAGCACCCGGCCCGTCTCCCGTCCCGCGTCCCCCGCGGCGCCCCAGCGCCGCACCACCAGATCGATCGCGCCGCCGCAGGTCAGCCCCGCCTCGAAGCCGTCCTCGTCCCCGAAGCCGTAGCTCAGCGCCGCCGCCGGTCCGCCGGCCAGTACCTCCACCGCCGCCTCGTACACGGCCGCCTCGACGCAGCCGCCCGAGACGCTGCCCACCGCCGTGCCGTCCTCCGACACCGCCATGACCGCCCCCGGCTCGCGCGGGGCGCTCCCCCGCACCGCCACCACCGTCGCCAGCGCGAACGCGACGCCCGCGCCGTGCCACCGCCTCAGCTCGTCCAGGACCTCACGCATGACCGCGATGCTGCCGCACCGCGACGCGACTCGGCCGGATTGACTCAGCCGGATCGAGTGGGCCGGATCGAGTCAGCCGGATCGACGCGTCAGCAGCCAGGGCTCCACGATGCCGAGTCCGCGGACCGGACGCTGGTAGAGCGGCTGCAAGGCGAAACGGTACTGCGCCGCCCTTCCCTCGTCCGTGTCAGCGGCCTTCTCCGACTGCGGCGCGAGCCCCGCGCCCGTCAGCTCGTCCCGCGTCGCGCCGTCCACCAGGACCATGTCCTTGGGAGCTATCGACGTCAGGCGGCTGGCGAGGTTCACCGTGTTGCCGAAGACGTCGCCCATGCGCGTGGTCACCGTGCCGAACGCGATGCCCACCCGCAGCTCCGGCATCATCGGGTCGTCCCCCAGCGTCTCCACGAGCCGCAGCCCGATGTCGGCGGCCGTGCCCGCGTCGTCCGCCGCGAACAGCACCTCGTCGCCCAGCGTCTTGATCAGCCGCCCGCCCTGCGCGGCCACCAGGTCGGCCGCCGTGGTCTCGAACGCCTCGACCAGCTCGCCGAGCTGCTCCTCCTCCAGGCGCCTGGTCAGCCGCGTGAAGCCCACCAGGTCGGCGAAGCCGACGGCGAGCCGGCGGTTGACCATCTCCTCGTCGTCCTGCGTCTGCACCACCCGCCCGGTCGCCGCGGCCAGCTGCCGCCGCCAGACGTAGACGAGGAACTCCTCCAGCTCGGGCAGCAGCAGCTCCACCAGCGGATAGGTGACCTCGGTCCGCGTCATCCCCGGCTCGGGCGGCTCGGTCAGGCCCTCCAGGAACGAGTCGATCTGCCAGTCCGCGAGCCTGGCCGTGGTCTGCCCCGTCGAACGGGCCACCTGGATCGCCATCGACTCGCTCAGCAGCCCCGCCTCGACCATGCCCGCGAGCCGCCGCAGCGCCAGCACGTCCGCCTCGGTCAGCACCCTGGCCTGCCCGATGTCGGGAAAGCCCATGGCCCGCCAGAAGCGCGCGGCCAGGTCCATGGAGACGCCGGCGGCGCGCGCCGCCTGGAACGGGGTGTACTGCCGCTCGGCCCCGAGGATCAGGTGCTCGATCTGGAGCGCGATGTTCTCGGCGCTGTCGGCGTCGTCCACGTGGCCGGGGCCGCCCCCGTCGTCCGCGCCGCCCGTCCGCGCCCGGCCCGGCCGCCCCGTCCGGCCCGTCTGCACCGTCCGGTCGGCATGACCCGTTTGACCGTCCTGTTCCGTATTACCCGCGTCACTCGCGCCGTCGGGGCCGTCGGGGCCGTCGTCCGGAACGCCGACGGTGATGCCGGTGCCGGAGGTGGTCGCGGCGCGGGCGGGGTGGGTGCCGTCGTCCGTGTCGCCGTCCCCGGCGGGCTCCGAGGCCGGGCCGCCAGCCTCAGCCTCGGCCACGGCCACCGCCCGCCGTCAGGGGAGGAATCCCTTCGCTGCGCACTGCCGCCCTACCGTTCCGCTCAGCCGCGCCCATGGCGGGCGCGGTCCTTCCCGCTCGCCGCTCCGCCCACGCCGACCTCGCCGGGGCTTCACACGCACTGGGCCAACCCTACGGCAGGTGTGCCCTGTGTCACGTCGTCCGGAGGTGCACGATGTCCGCCGCCCCCAGGGCGTGGCGCGCGCCGTCCGCGGCCTCGACGATCAGCCGCCCCTCGCCGTCCAGCGCCTCGGCGGTCCCGTTCAGCTCCCCGCCGCCGGGCAGCTCCGCCCGCACCGGGCGGCCCAGGGTGGCGGAGCCCGCCGCGTAGGTCTCCAGCAGGCCGCAGGCCGCCGGGTCGCCGCCCGCCGCGGTCCACCGCGTGTACCACTCGGCCAGCGAACGCAGCACCGCCCGCAGCAGCGGGTCCCGGTCGGTGGAGACCGCCCCGGCCAGCAGCAGCGACCCGGCGTGCGGAACGGGCAGCTCGTCGGCGCGCAGCGAGACGTTGAGCCCGATGCCGAGGACCACGGCGCCGCCCGGCGTGCGCTCGGCGAGGATGCCGCCGAACTTCCGCTCCTCCCCGTCCACGGTCAACAGGAGGTCGTTGGGCCATTTGAGGGCGGTGTCCACCCCGGCCGCGCGGGAGGTGGCCGCGGCGGTGGCGACCCCGGCGAGGAGCGGCAGCCAGCTCAGGCGACCGGCGGGCACCTCGGGCTCCGGCTGGAGCAGCACGGAGAGGAAGAGGCCGGAGCGCGAGGGCGCGGACCACCGGCGGCCGAGCCGCCCGCGCCCGCTGGTCTGCTCCTCGGCGATCAGCACCGAGCCCGCGGCGGCGGTGCCCGCGCGGGCGGCCTCGGCGAGGTCGGCGTTGGTGGAGCCGGTGGACTCCGTGATCTCCAGGTGGGTCCACAGGCCCTCGGGCCGGATCATCGCGGCCCGCAGCGCCCTGGCGTCGAGCGGCGGGCGGTCGAGGTCGGACCAGCGGCTCCGCGGTGAGGTCATGCGGCCAGACTAAGGGTGTGGCCAACGCCGCACCTGCGCCCCGGGCGGGCGCGGTTAGCCTACGTTGCGGTAGCGCCCGAGCCCCGACGACCAGACGACAGACGACCAGGAGCGACCTCACCGTGGCCGAGAACATCCACACCACCGCCGGCAAGATCGCCGATCTGGAGCGCCGGACGGAGGAGGCCACGCACGCCGGGTCGGCTCGGGCGGTCGAGAAGCAGCACGCCAAGGGGAAGCTGACGGCCAGGGAGCGGGTGGGGCTGCTGCTGGACGAGGGGTCGTTCACGGAGCTCGACGAGTTCGCCCGGCACCGGGCGACGGGCTTCGGCATCGCGGGGAACCGGCCCTACGGGGACGGGGTGGTCACCGGGTACGGCACGGTGGACGGCCGCCCGGTCGCGGTGTACTCGCAGGACTTCACGGTGTTCGGCGGCTCGCTGGGCGAGGTCTACGGCGAGAAGATCGTGAAGGTGATGGACTTCGCGCTGAAGACCGGGTGCCCGGTGATCGGGATCAACGACGGCGGCGGGGCGCGCATCCAGGAGGGGGTCGTCGCGCTCGGCCTGTTCGCGGAGATCTTCCGGCGCAACGTCCATCTGTCGGGCGTGGTTCCGCAGATCTCGGTGATCACGGGGCCCTGCGCGGGCGGCGCGGTCTACTCGCCCGCGATCACGGACTTTACGGTCATGGTCGATCAGACCTCCCACATGTTCATCACCGGTCCCGATGTGATCAAGACGGTGACGGGCGAGGACGTCGGCTTCGAGGAGCTGGGCGGGGCACGCACCCACAACACGCTGTCGGGCGTGGCCCATTACATGGCGGGCGACGAGAAGGACGCGTTCGAGTACGTCAGGACGCTGCTGTCGTACCTGCCGTCCAACAACCTGTCGGAGCCGCCCGCCTTCCCGCAGGAGGCGGATCTCGCGGTGTCGACCGAGGACGAGGCGCTCGACGCGCTGGTCCCCGACTCGGCGAACCAGCCGTACGACATGCACGAGGTGATCGAACACGTGCTGGACGACCGGGACTTCCTGGAGACCCAGCCGATGTTCGCGCCGAACATCATCACCGGCTTCGGCCGGGTCGAGGGCTACCCGGTGGGCGTGGTCGCCAACCAGCCGATGCACTTCGCGGGCTGCCTGGACATCAACGCCTCGGAGAAGGCGGCCCGTTTCGTGCGGACCTGCGACGCGTTCAACATCCCGGTGCTGACCTTCGTCGACGTGCCCGGGTTCCTGCCGGGCACCGACCAGGAGTACAACGGGATCATCCGGCGGGGGGCCAAGCTGATCTACGCGTACGCGGAGGCGACGGTGCCGCTCATCACGGTGATCACGCGCAAGGCGTTCGGCGGCGCGTACGACGTGATGGGGTCCAAGCACCTGGGCGCCGACCTCAACCTGGCGTGGCCCACGGCGCAGATCGCGGTGATGGGGGCGCAGGGCGCGGTGAACATCCTGCACCGGCGCACGCTGGCGGCGCTGGAGACGGACGAGGAGCGCGAGGCGGAACGGGCGCGCCTGACGCGGGAGTACGAGGAGGCGCTGCTCAACCCGTTCGCGGCGGCCGAGCGCGGCTATGTGGACGCGGTGATCCCGCCCTCGGCGACCCGGCGCCACGTGGGGCGGGGGCTGCGGGCGCTGCGGACCAAACGGGCCCAGCTGCCGCCGAAGAAGCATGGGAACATCCCCCTCTAGGGAAGGGCATGCCGACCGTGATCCGAGTCCTCAAGGGGAACCCGACGCCTGAGGAGCTGGCCGCCGCGGTGGCGGTGGTGCGGGCGCGCGCGGCGGCGGCTGCCGCCGCGGCCGCTCCGGGCCCCGCGCCCCGCGCCCGCGGCGTCTGGTCCGACCCCGCGCGCACGCTCCCCGGCGCGCCCCCGGCGCCCGGCCCGGACGCCTGGCGCACCAGCTACTGGCCCACCTGACCCGCCGGTGACGCCGGAGGCGTCACCGGAGGAGGAGCACGGCGAGGACCATGGCGGCGGCGACCACCCACCCCAGCCGCCGCAGCATGGCACGGGCGGCCCGCGTCTCCTCGTCGGGGCGCTCCCGCATGTCCGACCACAGCATCCGTCCAGCCTGCCGCGCCGCGCCGCCCGGCGCCTGAGTACGCGTACTCAGATCCGCCCGTCCCCACGGGCGCGGCGAGCCGCCGGGCGCGCCCCCGTTACGCTGGCGCCCATGCACACGCGCCCCTCTTCCGCCGCTCCCGTCAGGCGGCTGGTGCTCGCCTCCCAGTCGCCCGCCAGGCTCGGGCTGTTGCGCGAGGCCGGGCTCGCCCCCGAGGTGATCGTCAGCGGCGTGGACGAGGACGGAGTGCGGGCGGCGGACCCGGCCGAACTGGCGCGGCTGCTGGCCGAGGCCAAGGCGGAGGCCGTCGCCGGGCGACCGGAGGCGGCGGGGGCGCTGGTCGTGGGCTGCGACTCGGTGCTCGAACTCGACGGCCGGGCGTTCGGCAAGCCGGCCGACGCCGAGGAGGCCATCGCCCGCTGGAAGGCCATGCGCGGCCGGTCGGGCGTGCTGCACACCGGGCACTGCGTGATCGACACGGCCGACGGGGCGCGCGCGGCGGACACGGCGTCAACGACCGTCAGGTTCGGCCTGCCGTCCGACGCGGAGATCGCCGCCTACGTCGCCACCGGCGAACCCCTGCGCGTCGCCGGGGCGTTCACCCTCGACGGGCGCTCCGCCCCGTTCGTGGACGGGATCGACGGGAACGCGGGGAACGTCATCGGCCTCTCCCTGCCCCTGCTGCGCGCCCTGCTGGCCCGCGTCGGGACCTCCCTCACCGACCTGTGGGTCTGACGCGTCCCCGCCGCCGGGAACTCCGGGCGGGGGATAGAGCGTCAGCGTCAGCATGATGAGCCCGAAGGCCACCATCAGCGCGAGGAACGCCGGCCAGCCGACCAGGCCGACCGCGAGCGCGCCGAGCACCGCGAACAGCACGGCGGCGCCCGCGAGAACGGACCGGGCGAGGCGGCGCGGCGCGCGGTCCCGCACGGCGGTACGCGCCAGCAGCGCGCCGCACAGCAGCAGGAACGCGGCGAGCAGCCCGCCCGCCGTCCACGCCCCCGCGCTGATCGCCGTCGGCGAGACGCCGCCGATCTCCATCTCCTGCCGGTCGGCGGCCAGTCCGAGGACCAGGTGCGCCAGCCCGAGGACCACCGCGCCGCCGGCCGAGACCACCGCCGCCGCCGCGGCCACCGTTCGTCTTCCCCGATTCACAGCGCGTCCGCCCCGGTTCACGCCGCGCACGCTACTGCTGGGTAGACCCCTCGGCAAGCCCTCGCGCGCCGCCGGTTCGCCGGGCAAAGTTTCCGGGGTCTCTTTGTTGGATCTCCACAAGTCCCCCCAGGCGCTGATGTGCCGGCCCGATGGAGACTCCGCTCGTACTCCCACGTCTAAGGTGGACCTCAGCAAGGCGCGTACCTTGGCACGGCACGGCAGTCGGTCCTTCCTGTGGCAACCCCTCACAGCCCGTGTGGGCAAGGTCACCCCTGTGGGCGACTCGTCGCCGGGTGTCGCCACTACATAAACTCGCCTTGTTCCAAGGAGGGAGCCATCGTGCGCAAGGTGCTCATCGCCAACCGCGGCGAAATCGCCGTTCGGGTCGCCCGAGCGTGCCGGGACGCCGGTATCGCCAGTGTGGCCGTCTACGCCGAGCCGGACCGGGACGCGCTGCACGCGCGGGCCACCGACGAGGCGTTCGCGCTGGGCGGCGACACCCCCGCCACCAGCTACCTGGACTTCGAGAAGGTGCTGAAGGCCGCCGCCGACGCGGGCGCCGACGCGATCCACCCGGGGTACGGATTCCTCTCGGAGAACGCCGACTTCGCGCAGGCGGTCATCGACGCGGGCCTCACCTGGATCGGTCCGCCGCCCGCGGCGATCCGGTCGCTGGGCGACAAGGTCGCGGCCCGGCACATCGCGCAGCGCGCGGGCGCCCCGCTGGTGGCCGGCACCAAGGACCCGGTCGCCGGCTCGGACGAGGTGGTGGTGTTCGCACGGGAGTTCGGCCTTCCGGTGGCCATCAAGGCGGCGTTCGGCGGCGGGGGCCGGGGGCTGAAGGTCGCCCGCACGCTGGAGGAGATCCCCGAGCTGTTCGACTCCGCGGTCCGCGAGGCGCAGGTGTCGTTCGGCCGGGGCGAGTGCTTCGTCGAGCGGTACCTCGACCGGCCCCGGCACGTGGAGACGCAGTGCCTGGCCGACACCCACGGGAACGTGGTGGTGGTCTCCACCCGCGACTGCTCGCTCCAGCGCCGCCACCAGAAGCTGGTCGAGGAGGCCCCCGCGCCGTACCTGAGCGAGGCGCAGAACGCCGAGCTGTACGCCGCGTCGAAGGCCATCCTCAGGGAGGCGGGCTATGTCGGCGCCGGCACCTGCGAGTTCCTGGTGGGGCAGGACGGCACCATCTCCTTCCTGGAGGTCAACACCCGGCTCCAGGTGGAGCACCCGGTGACCGAGGAGATCACCGGTCTCGACCTGGTGCGCGAGCAGCTGCGGATCGCGGAGGGCGAGGCGCTCGGCTACGACGACCCGCCGCGGCGCGGGCACTCGATCGAGTTCCGCATCAACGGCGAGGACCCGGGGCGCAACTTCCTCCCCGCGCCCGGCACGGTCACCACCTTCGCGCCCCCGCTGGGCCCCGGGGTGCGCGTGGACACCGGTGTGGAGTCGGGCTCGGTCATCGGCCCGGCCTGGGACTCGATGCTGGCCAAGCTGATCGTGACCGGGGCCGACCGGAGGCAGGCGCTCGAACGGGCGGCCCGCGCGCTCGCCGAGTTCCGCGTGGAGGGCATGGCGACGGCGCTGCCCTTCCACCGCGCGGTGGTGCGGGACCCGGCGTTCGCGCCGGAGGTCACCGGGCGCGAGGGCGAGCCGTTCACCGTCCACACCCGGTGGATCGAGACCGAGTTCGTCCACGCGATCCCGCCCTTCGACGCCACCGCGAGCGCGGACGGCGACGAGGGCGTCAGCAGGGAAACGGTCGTGGTCGAGGTCGGCGGCAAGCGCCTCGAAGTCTCGCTGCCCGCCACGCTGGCCATGCCGCTGGCCCGCGCGGCGGTCGCCGGCGGGGCGCGTCCCGCCCGGCGCAGGGCCGCCAAGCGCGGTGGCCCCGGCGCCACCGGCGAGGCGCTGGCCTCCCCGATGCAGGGAACGATCGTGAAGGTGGCCGTGGAGGAGGGGCAGCGGGTCGAGGAGGGCGAGCTGGTCATCGTGCTGGAGGCGATGAAGATGGAGCAGCCCATCAACGCCCACCGCTCCGGCACCGTCGTGGGGCTGGCGGCGGACGTCGGCGCCTCGGTCTCCTCCGGCGCCGTCATCTGCGAGATCAAGGACTGAGAAGGAGCGAGCGGGCTTCGAGGTGGGCCGACGGGCCCGGCCGGCCGGGCCCTGTCGCCCGGCCGGTCCCTTTCAGCGGCGGCGGGAGGGGGCCAGGTCGGTGAGACGCTGGCCGAGCGGTCCTCCCGAGCCGAGGCCCGGGTGAACGCCGCCGCGCGGGGCGGGCAGCGGCATGTCCCGGCGTGAGGGATCGCCGCCGCGCTCCCCCCGTTCACCGCGTTCGGCCCGTTCACCGCGATCGCCCCGGTCGGCGCCCGCCTTGCCGCCCGGCGCCGGCACGGCCACGGAGATGCGCACCCCCTGGTCGGCCAGCGCCTCCAACTCGGCGCCCGCCCGCTCGGACTCGGGCGGCGGCTGGTCGGTGACCAGCTGGGTGATCAGATCGGTGGGCACCGTCTGGAAGGCCGTCTCGGCGCCCAGCTTGCTGTGGTCGGCCAGGACCACCACTTCCGCGGCGGCCCTGACCAGGGCCCGGTCCACGCTCGCGGCGAGCATGTTGGACGTGGACAGGCCGCGGTCCGCGGTCAGCCCCGAGCCCGACAGGAAGGCCCGGCTGACCCGGAGCCCGAGCAGCGACTGCTCGGCACCGCTGCCCACCAGCGCGTAGTTGGAGCCGCGTAGGGTGCCTCCCGTCATCACCACCTCCACCCGGTTGGCGTGCGCGAGCGCCTGGGCCACCAGCAGGGAGTTGGTGACCACCGTGAGCCCCGGCACCCGTGCCAGCCGGCGGGCCAGCTCCTGGGTCGTGGTGCCGGCGCCGACCACGATGGCCTCGCCCTCCCGGACCAGCCCTGCCGCGTACTCCGCGATGGCGGTCTTCTCCGCCGTCGCGGCCATGGCGCGTTGAGGAAAACCCGACTCCCGGGTGAAGCCACCCGGGAGGACCGCACCACCGTGTCTGCGGTCCACCAGTCCTTCTGCCTCCAAGGCGCGGACATCGCGCCGCACGGTCACTTCCGAGGTCTGGACAACGCGGGCGAGCTCCCGGAGCGACACGGCTCCGTTGGCTCGCACCATTTCGAGAATCATCTGACGACGTTCTGCAGCGAACACGGAACCGACAGTAACCCCAACGACCATCTTGTTTCAGCCGGTTGCGGGGAATTACCGAAGTTGACTATGCGTACGCCCCCGGCGTGTTATATGCCACGGGCGCATTCGCGCGATACCCGCGCTGACCAGTGCCTACTGTTCGCCGTCGCCACGGTGGGTATGGAGCTGCCTCGCCGCCTCGGCGATCGAGCCCGACAGAGACGGGTACACGGTGAACGCCTTTGCGATCTGTTCAACAGTCAGACTGTTGTCGACCGCGATCGATATCGGGTGGATGAGCTCGCTGGCCCGGGGGGACACGACCACGCCTCCGACCACGATGCCGGTGCCCGGCCTGGCGAAGAGCTTCACGAACCCGTCCCGCACGCCCTGCATCTTGGCCCTCGGGTTGCGCAGGAGCGGCAGCTTCACCACCCGCGCGACGATGCGGCCCTCGTCCACGTCCTCCTGGGTGTAGCCGACGGTGGCGATCTCGGGGTCGGTGAAGATGTTCCCCGAGACGGTGTTGAGGTCGAGGGGCGCCACCGCGTCGCCGAGGAAGTGGTACATCGCGATGCGCCCCTGCATCGCGGCCACCGAGGCCAGCGCCAGCACGCCCGTGCAGTCGCCCGCCGCGTACACCCCGGGCGCCGTGGTGCGGGAGACCTTGTCCGTCCAGATGTGCCCGGAGTCCCGGAGCTTGACCCCGGCCTCCTCCAGGCCCATGTCCGCCGTGTTCGGCACGGCGCCGACCGCCATCAGGCAGTGCGTGCCCGAGATGACGCGGCCGTCGGCCAGCGTGATCTCCACCCTGTCGCCCGCCCGTTTGACGGAGGCGGCCCGGGAGCGGGCCAACACGTTCATCCCCCGGCGGCGGAAGACGTCCTCCAGCACGGCCGCCGCGTCCGGGTCCTCGCCCGGCAGCACCCGGTCCCGCGAGGACACCAGCGTCACCCGCGACCCGAGCGCCTGGTACGCCCCGGCGAACTCGGCACCCGTCACGCCCGAGCCCACCACGACCAGCTCCTCGGGCAGCTCGTGCAGGTCGTACACCTGGGTCCAGGTCAGGATCCGCTCGCCGTCGGGCCTGGCGTCGGGCAGCTCACGGGGCTGGCCGCCGGTGGCGATCAGCACGCAGTCCGCCTCCAGGTCGAGGACCTCGTCCCTCTCGTCGGTCACCTCGACCCGGCGCGTGCCCGTCGGCCCCTGATGGGGCGCCAGGCGCCCGCGCCCGCGCAGCACCCGCACGCCGGCGCGCGTGACGGAGGCGGTGACGTCGTGCGACTGCGCGAGCGCGAGCCGCTTCACCCGGCGGTTGACCTTGCCCAGGTCCACGCCGATGCCGCGCACCTCGTCGCCGATCCCGTCGCCGTCGTGGTCGATCTCGATCCCCAGCTCCTCGTGCGAGGAGTCGAAGCCCGTCATCACCTCCGCGGTGGCGATGAGCGTCTTGGAGGGGACGCAGTCGGTGAGCACCGAGGCGCCACCGAGACCGTCGCGATCGACGATGGTCACCTCCGCACCGAGCTGCGCCGCCACCAGCGCAGCCTCGTAGCCGCCGGGTCCGCCGCCGATAATCACGATCCGAGTCACCTGTCCAGTGTCTCGTATCACACGCCCGTTCTCCGCCCGGCCCCCGGCGGGCCGAATTCCGATACCACCCTTGCCACTCCCGTACGCTCAGTGCCATGTCGCTCTACGCCGCCTATGCCGGAAACCTCGATCCGCGGCTGATGGCCCGTCGCGCCCCGCACTCGCCCCTGCGCGGCACCGGCTGGATCACCGGGTGGCGGCTCACGTTCGGCGGCGAGGAGATGGGGTGGGAGGGCGCCCTGGCCTCCGTGGTGGAGTGCGCCACGCCCCCGCCCTCCGAGGTGTTCGTGGCGCTCTACGACGTCGCGCCGATGGACGAGGACGCTCTGGACCGCTGGGAGGGCGTCGGCCTCGACATCTACCGCCGCACCCGGGTGCGGGTGCACACGCTCGACGGCTCGGTCCCGGCGTGGCTCTATGTCCTCAACGCCTACGAGGGCGGCCTCCCCTCGGCGCGCTACCTCGGCGAGATCGCCGACGCGGCCGAGGCGGCGGGCGCCCCGCACGACTACGTGATGGAGCTGCGCAAGCGCCCCTGTTGAGGCCGGCCCCCTCGCGGGCCTCCTCCCACGTCATCCACCGGCGCCTTCGCCGCCGGCATGTGCCGGGGGCCGTCTACGCGCGTAGGCCGTGACCCGTTAGGCTCAGCGCGTGAACGCATCAGAAATCGAGGACTCGGCGGACGCGGCAGCCGCACGTGTCCGTGAGCTGACCGGCGTGGACAGCCACGATGTCGCGCTGGTGATGGGCTCGGGGTGGGTCCCCGCCGCGGACGCGCTGGGCACGCCGATCCGGGAGTTCGACGTCACCGAGTTGCCCGGCTTTCCGCCCCCGACCGTCGAGGGGCACGCCGGGAAGGTCCGCTCCCACCGGGTGGGGGAGAGGAACGCGCTCGTCTTCCTCGGCCGCACGCACTACTACGAGGGCCGCGGCGTCGCGGCCGTGGCACACGGCGTCAGGACCGCCGTGGCCGCGGGCTGCAAGACGGTGGTCCTGACCAACGGCTGCGGCGGGTTGCGCGAGGGCATGCGCCCCGGCCAGCCGGTCCTGATCAGCGACCACATCAACCTGACGGCCGCCTCCCCCATCGCCGGGGCCAACTTCGTCGACCTCACCGACCTCTACTCGCCGCGCCTGCGCGCGCTGTGCAAGGAGGTCGACCCCTCGCTGGAGGAGGGTGTGTATGTGCAGTTTCCGGGGCCGCACTACGAGACACCCGCCGAGATCCGCATGGTGCGGGCGATCGGCGGGGACCTGGTCGGCATGTCCACCGTGCTGGAGGCGATCGCCGCGCGCGAGGCGGGCGCCGAGGTGCTCGGGATCTCGCTGGTGACCAACCTCGCCGCCGGGCTCACGGGCGAGCCGCTCAGCCACGAGGAGGTGCTCCGCGCGGGCCGCGACTCCGCCACCCGCATGGGCGCCCTGCTGTCCCAGGTGCTCCACCGCATCTGACACCTTGTCCGTGGCGCGGCACCGCGTGCGGCGCGACCGCCCGCGGCCGGACCGCGTACGGGTGCAGGGAACGGCAGAGGAACGGGAGAACGGATCGGCGATGGGCAACGACCTGACCGCACGCGCGCGCGCCTGGCTGGCGGAGGATCCCGACCCGGAGACCCGCGAGGAGCTGACCCGGCTCGTCGAGGCGGGCCCGGCCGCCCGGGAGGAGCTGGCCGCCCGCTTCTCCGGCACCCTCCAGTTCGGCACGGCCGGGCTCCGCGGCGAGATGGGCGCGGGCCCGATGCGGATGAACCGCGCGGTGGTGATCCGCGCCGCGGCCGGGCTCGCGGCCCATCTGAAGGAGACGGCGCCGCGTTCACCCGACGGGGGACCGGGTCTCGTGGTCGTCGGCTACGACGCGCGCCACCGCAGCGCCGACTTCGCCCGGGACACCGCCGCCGTGGTGACCGGCGCGGGGTTGCGCGCCGCGCTGCTGCCGCGCCCCCTGCCCACGCCCGTGCTGGCCTTCGCCATCCGCCACCTGGGCGCGGTGGCCGGGGTCGCGGTCACCGCGAGCCACAACCCGCCGCGGGACAACGGGTACAAGGTCTATCTGGGTGACGGCTCCCAGATCGTGCCCCCGGCGGACGCGGAGATCGCCGCCCGCATCGACGCGGTGGGGCCGCTGTCCGGGGTCGCGCGCCCGGAGGACGTGGGGGAGGCGCTGGGCGAGGAGGTCGTGGAGGCGTATCTGGCCAGGTCGGGGGCCGCGCTGACCGCGGGCACGCCCCGTTCCCTCTCCGTCGTCTACACGCCGCTGCACGGGGTGGGCGCCGGGGTGCTGGGCGAGGCGTTCGCCAGGGCGGGCTTCGCGCGGCCGATCGAGGTCGCGGAACAGGCGGCACCCGACCCGGACTTCCCGACCGTCGCCTTCCCCAACCCGGAGGAGCCCGGCGCGATGGACCGCGCGTTCGCCACGGCGCGCGCCGCCCGGCCCGACCTGGTCCTCGCCAACGACCCGGACGCCGACCGGTGCGCCATGGGCGTTCCGGATCCGGAGGCCGCGAGTGGCTGGCGGATGCTGCGGGGCGACGAGCTGGGCGCGTTGCTCGCGACGCACCTGGTGCGGAAGGGGGCGCGCGGAACGTTCGCGGCGTCGATCGTCTCGTCCTCGCTCGCGGGCCGGATCGCGGAGGCCGCGGGGCTGCCGTTCGCCGAGACGCTGACCGGCTTCAAGTGGCTGGCGCGCGTGCCCGGTCTGGCCTTCGCCTACGAGGAGGCGCTCGGGTACTGCGTCGATCCGGAGGGGGTCCGCGACAAGGACGGGATCACCGCCGCGCTGAGCGTGGCGGAGCTGGTCGCCGGGCTGAAGGCGGAGGGGCGCACGCCCCAGGATCTTCTGGACGACATCGCGCTGGCGCACGGGCTGCACGCCACCGACCAGCTGTCGGTGCGGGTGACGGACCTGGCGCTGATCCGCAAGGCGATGCGGGGGCTGCGCGAGGCGCCGCCGGAGTCGCTCGGCGGGCTCGCCGTCACGTCGGCCGAGGACCTGGCCGAGGGCGTGGGCGGGCTGCCGCCGACGGACGGCCTCCGCTACCGGCTCGGTGGCGCGGGCGAGGTGTCCTCGGCCCGGGTGATCGTGCGCCCGAGCGGCACGGAGCCGAAGCTCAAGTGCTATGTGGAGGTGGTCGTTCCGGTGGCCGATCGCGCCGCGCTGCCCGCCGCCCGCGCCGCGGCCGGCGGGGCGCTGGCCCGTGTGACGTCCGGCCTGGGGGCCCTGGTCCACGCCTCGTAGGGCTGCTCGGCGCTGCTCAGCGCTTGTCTCTTATTCACATTTC
>NZ_LAVK01000152.1 GCF_001083795.1 Streptomyces sp. SBT349 | reverse complement strand
CGGCGGTCGGTGGCCTTCTGGGGTGCGGAGGGCAGGCGGTAGCGGGTGATCTGCGCGGCGGTCACGCCAAGCCGTGCGAACGTCGGCGGCGCGGCTCCCAGGTCGAGGGCGAAGGCGGTGATGTCCTCGGCTGCCGAGTCGAGGATTGACAGGCCGCTGGGGTCGTGGTCACCGAGGTGGAGAACGGCGGTGGGCACCTCGCGCCAGGCGATGCGCTGCGCGGCGCCGTGTTTGACGGTGACGGAGTCGAAGCCGCCGGAGCTGTAGGTCGTCACCCCGTATTCGGCCGCCACCCGGGCGACCATGGGCACCATGCCCGCCGCCTCTACCCACAGTTCGACCGCTTGGGGCTGCCCGTCGTCCAGGGCGTGGGTGTAGGACTGCGCGGTGTGGCGGATCGCGCGCCAGAACTGGGCGGGGTCGTCCCATCCGCCGGCCGGTATCTCGGTGCCGCCGTCGTCGCGGATGGCGTGCATGGGGATCAGGCGGGCGCGGCGGGCGCGGTTGAGGGTTTCCAGGAGCCGGGCGTACGCCTGTTCCGTCTTGTCGTAGCGGTGGGCGCCGACCAGCCGGTAGAAGACCTGGCGGGCGGTCATCGGCAGGTACTCGCGGTTCTCGTCCAGGACGGCGCGGACCTGGTCCACCAGGTCACGGACGTGGGGGCGGGGGGTCCATTCGGCGAAGCCGCGGGGGCGGGTGCGCTTGTAGGTGCGGCCTGACACGGTGCCGGCGGTCTGGTTCACGGTTGTTCTCCGTTCCGTCTCAGCGGGTGCCGTTGCGGTAGGTGCGCGTCCACGCGTTGTGGATGCGTCGGCCGGTGCGCAGGCGTCGGCCGACGCCGCGGCAGCGGCGGCAGTCCTTGCCGCGCTTGGGCTTGCCGCGGCGGGTGGTCTCCAGCGCGAAGCCGAGTCCCTGGCACTTCCGGCAGGGCCCGAACGGGGAGACCGCACACAGACTGATGTAACCGAACGTAATCACGGCAGGGATGGCGATAGCGGCGAGGAAGGGGGTCACGAGGGGCCTCCACGGCCTGTTCTTGGGTTTCCGCTGGTGGGGCGCTATGCGCTAGTCCGCTGATCAAGCGGTGGATGGGGTGCTAGCGGGGGTGCTACCGGTAGCAGGTGTGCCTGCTACCGGTAGCACCGTTCCCCGGCTAGGCCGCACCCCGGTTTCCGTCACGCTCCGTCATCGCGGTGAGGATGTGGGCGCGGACGATGCCACGGCGGGTGGTCCGGCGTCCGTCATCCGTCGTCCCGGCCACGTCGGTCGCCTTGACGCCGAAGGGCTTCAGGGCCGCGGTGATGTTCTCCGCGCGCCAGCCGGTGTAGACCTCGGGCCGCAGCCCGGCCAGGCGGGCGGCCACCCGCTCGTTCCAGACCCGCTCCTCGGTGTCCGGGACGATGGTGAGGATGTCGGCCAGCAGGTCATAGCCCGGCCCCTGCTCGGTGTCGTCGGCCTGCTGACCGGCCGCGTGGCCGGTCAGGTTCCCGGCGAGGAGGCGGGCGGCGCGGGCCCGCATGGCGATGGTGTCGGCCATGACCGCGTCGGCGAACGTCGCCCGGACGATCCGGGCGTCGGACCCTTCACCGACGAAGTAGCAGATGCCCTTGTCGGCCCAGGCGAACATCGTGGCCCGCACCCCGCGCTTGTACGCGGACGTGCCCAGCACCATGTCGTTCTCGACCTGGGACATGACCTTCAGACTCCAGCGGGCCCCGGCGTTCGCGCTGATGCCGGTCGGCAGGGACTTGGCGTCCGGCCGCTGGGTGGCCAGGAGCAGCACGATCCCGGTGGCGGGTCCGCGCTTGACCAGGTCGGTGCAGATGTCCTCGAACTCCGCGCCGTGCTTGGGATGTTCGAAGAGGACCTGGCACTCATCGGCCCCGATCACGATCGGGTGCAGTCCCAGCTCCTTCTTGTCCGCCAGCTCGGATGTCACCTTGGACTCCGGGCACAGGTCCCTGGGCAGGGAGCGGATCACCTTCGTGCGGCGCCGCATCTCGGTGCGGACCGCGCGCAGGTCGGCCAGGATGTATTCGATGTCCTCTTCTTCGTCGCCGGCGCGGTGGCGGTGGGAGACGCGGTCCCCGACCGGGTCGAGGTCGCCGGTGCCCTTGAGGTCGTAGGTGTGCAGCTCCGCCCGCGGGTCGAGCGCGGCGATCAGCATGAGCAGGCGGAGAAGGAACGTCTTGCCCATGCGGGGGATGGCGCCGATGATGCCCGCGATGTACATCAGGGTGAGGTCCACCCACCGGCCGCGCTGGTCCGTACCCCACGCCACCGGGCGAAAGAGGTTCACCGCGCCGGTCTTGGCCAGCGGCCAACTCGGCTGCTTGGCCTTGGACATGTCCTGGTCCCCGACCCACAGCACCAGACGCCCGGTGTGCTCATCCGGCACCGCCTCGGGCCACACGCACCCGAGCGGGCGCCGCAGACCGGACGCCAGACGCTCGCGGCGGTCGATGACATCGGTGACCGTCACACCGAACGGCAGGTCGCCCTCCGCACGCCAACCGGGCCCGTCGCGGGTGATGGGCGCGGTGAACGCGATCCCGTCCCGGCCCTTGGCCTGCGCCTGGTTGATGGCGGTGATGCCCAGCGAACCCAGCGCGCGCAGCACCATGTCCGAGGTCAGCTTGTCCGCCTTGGGCCGCTGAACGGCGCGGTGGATCACCGGCGCATCCGCCGGCGCCCCGACCCATCCCAGGGCGAACACCACCGACGCCCCCGCCGCCACCGACACCCAGGTCGGCGCCAGCACATACAGCGCGATAGCCGCCCCGATCCCGACCACCGACGCCAGCACGAACAACAACGCCCGCAACCGCACCCGGTTGTTGCGCTGCGTCGACAGCCGCAGGTACTCCACCGTGTGCGCCTCGGAGACCGCCCACCGCCGCAACGGACGCGACTCCGCATCCGAGAGCCAACGCCCCGTCGCGCCGATGGCCTTGGCCGCGCCCTGCGGCGAACGCGCCGCGAGCTTGGCCGCGTACAGCGGGGAACGCACCGCGTGGAACGCCGCGATGTGCCCCGCGTACCCGGCAGCCCAACCCGCCGCCGCCTTCAACTCCGAACCGGAGCGCACCCACCCGGGCAGGATCGCCCGACGCTTCGCACGCCGCGCACCATCCCAGTACCGGACCCGATCCCCACCCGGAACATCGACCAACCGCACCGCGCCCGGATCGGCCGACCCGTCCGCGGCACCATCGCCCGATCGATCGGGCGATCCATCGCCCGATCCGGCGGTCCCCGGGTCGGCCGATCCGATCGGCCGATCCGCCCGCGCCGATCGGGCCTTGTCCAGGTCGATCGGATCGGGCAACGGATCGGGCGCCGGTCGGCCGGTCATCTCCGCTTCCAGTCGCGCGAACATCTCGCGCTCGTTGTCGTCATCACTCGCGTGATTCACTGAAGACTTCCTCTTCTCGAACTCGTTGAGGGAACCCCCGGGGCCCGACCCTGCGGCCCGCCAAGACAGCGGGTCGGGCCCCGGGAAGCAGGTCAGTACAGGTCGGGGTCGCAACCCAGCTCGATGTCGCGCTCCCGGTCCTCGTAGGCGCGCTGGTCGCAGTCGGGGCAACCGCAGTAGGTGTACGAGCCGTCGATGAACTCGGCCTCACACTCGAAGTCGTCCACTGGACTGGCTCCTCACAGGTCGAACAGGCTGTCCTGTTCCGGATCGGGTTGATTGCGGCTCTGCCGGTTGGCCGCCCGGCGGGCGCCGTCGTGGCACTCGGGGCACCACGCGAGCAGCTCACCGCGCGACAGCGCCGCGGCAGCCAGACCGGTCACGGTCGGGTCGGCCGGCGCGGCGATCAGCCGCACCGGCGCCCGGTGCTTGGACGCGTACCGGTCGTGCTCCTTCGGGCAGCGCCCCTCCCCCTTCTTGTGGGGGTTGCCGCACTCCCCGCGGCACTGGCACCGCCTGCCGGCCGCGGCCATCACCGCGCGCCAGGTGCCGGCGTACACGATCGGCTCACTCACGACCCCACCCCCCAGATGTGCGGGGAGGGGTCGATCAGGACGATGCCGCGCGCGTACTCCGCACCGGCCACCTCGTACGGCTCGGCATCGTCGTATTCCAGCGGGCCGCACTCCGGGCACTCCGGTCGGCTCGGCAAGGACCCGAGCAGCACCACCGCATCCGGCGGCGCATCCGCCAAGGCCGCGGCCAGTTCGCCGACCGTCATCCGCTCCGCGGGTCGTCTCATGCCGCCACCTCCGCGGTGTCGAGTTGGGCGATGGCCTGCTCTCCGAGGAAGCGGGTGTAGGCCGGGGGGATCGCCTCGGTCAGCTCCTTGTGGTCGGCCGTCCAGTCGATTCCCAACGCGGCCCGCATCTCGGGGACGTTGGCCTTGCCGCCGCCCTTGCCGTAGGCGGCCAGGAACTCCCCGTCGTGCCAGGCGCCGTGGCGCCAGCCGCGGACCCTGCCGCGGTGTGGGGGGTGCGGCAGGCCCATGGGGAACCAGCCGTGCACCTCGAACGCCCGGTGCCGGAAGATCGGAAGGCCGAACTGCGTGCCGCACAGCACCACGTCCCGCCGCATCGGCGCGGTCATGCTGTTCTCGATCACCCACGGCCGGCCCGTCGTGAGCATCGCCGCACGACCGGACGCGATCAGGTCCGGGTAGGTCTCCCGTAGATGCGCGTTCGTGCCCAGCGCCAACGCGTTGTCGTGCTGGCAGGGCCACGACGCGTGGATGAAGTCGAACCCCGCGCCGTGCTCGGTGACGTACTCGATCGCATCGGCCCGGACGAACGAGAACGGGTAGGACGGGCGCGGGGCGATGTCCACCCCGATCACCTCGAACCCCGCGTCGTCGTAGCCACGGCCCGCGCCGCCCGCGCCGCAGCACAGGTCCAGAAGCCGCGGCCGGCCACCGCTGCGCGTCATGCCGACACCCCCCCACGGCCCCGGCGGGCCCAGCGGCGACCGGCAATGACACCGGCCACGAAGGTGATGACGAGCGGCTGAGCGGACGCCCACACCGCGAGCGGTCCGGCCAGGGTCAGCAGCGCGGCGGCCAGCCACGCCGCGGCCTGGGGGGCGAGCAGGACCAGCAGCACCACGACCGCGGCGAGCAGCGGCCCCACCGCCCGGCGGCGCGGGATCAGCGTCGTGTTCACGACCCCACCCCCACCGGCTCACCCTGCGGTGCGGTGGCCTGCTCGCGCTCGGACCGCAGCACGTCCCGCAGGGCGCGGGCGCGGTCCGGGCCGATTCGCAGGGTGGTGCGGATCTTCTCCGCGTTCAGCTTCTTCATCGGCCACCCGGCGGTCTTCTCCCGGGCCTCGCTGAGCAGCTGCTCATCCGTCCGGCGTGCCGGCGCCTTGCCCCGGGCCGTCTTCCGGGCGCGGCGCGGCTTGCTCTCGCCCTCGTCGGCGGTGGCGCGGAGGGGCTTGGCGGGCATCGTGGGGATGCCGAGGCCGCCGCCGTTGCAGATCGCCGGCCGCTGCCCGTCGCCCGCGGCGCCCTGGGGGGCGAGGTCTCCGAGCTGGAGGAGGATGCGCTGCCTGCGGGGTGCCTTCCGGCGCCAGGCGCGGCCGTAGGTCTCGCGCAGGTCGGCGCGGGTGAGTTGGCGTTCCCGTTCGCGGGTGAGGGCGGTGGTGTAGCTGGTGGTCTCCCACAGCACCATCCGCCGCCACAAGGCGAACGTCGAGAGGGGGGCGAGGAACCAGCGGGAACGGCGGATGCGTTCCATCCGCCTGCCCGTGGCGGCGCCGATCTGCACGGCGTAGACGTGCGCGGCGATCTCCGACAAGACGACCCACAGCAGCGGCATCGTGCCGTGCGCGATCTGCGCCGACAGCGATTCACCGGCCGCGATGTTCAGCCAGCACGTCACCAGCGTCAGCACCCACGGCACGAACCGCACCCACGCAAGCCGCATGTCCATCCGGATCAGCAGCAGATTGGCCAGGGTGAACGTCGGGATGGCCACGTCGATGCCCACCGGCAGCATCCACGGATGCGCGAACCCCCAGCGCCGCGCGGCGGCGGACAACGCCTCGAACGAGGACGCCAGCCCCAACCCGCCGACACCGACACCGCCGACAATGCCAGCCCCGAACAGCCACCTCTCCGCACGCCCCAACGACGGCGGCGCCGCGGGCGAGGCCACGGTCATGGCGTTTCCGGTCATCACATACCACCGCCCCGGTACCCGGTCAGCACACCAGCCACGAACGCCAGGACGTCCGGCCGGGTGACCGCCCACACGGCCAGCGTGAGCAGGCCAGCAGCCAACACCAGCAGCGTCAGGCCCAACACCGGCACCGGTCGAAGTCCGGGACGGCGCATCAGCGTCGTCTTCCTCATGCCGCACCGCCTTCCAGGTCGGTGCCGCGGCGGCCGTCCCGGCGGCCGTTGACCGTGCGGTAGGCGGGCGTGAGGCTCGGGGCGACCGACGGGCCGCCACCGGTCTGCTTGGCCCGGAACATGGCCTCATCCGCCACCCGCAGCGCCACCCCGAGCGGCGTGCCCGCCGGGGCCCACACACCGCCGACCGACGCGCCGACCGCCAGCGTCCGCCCTTCGTAGGAGAACGGGGCGGTCAGGCAGCCGTGCAGTCCCCCGAGCAGCCACCGCAGAGTCACCGGGTCGGCCAGGGGGACCACGGCGGCGAACTCGTCCCCGCCCAGGCGGCCCGTGACCCCCGGGTCGGTGCACACCGTGTTCATGGCCGCCGCTGCCATGCGGATCGCCTCGTCTCCCGCCGCGTGGCCCCATGAGTCGTTCACGGCCTTGAAGCCGTCCAGGTCCACCAGGACAACCGCCGCCGAACCCCCGGACAGCAGCCGCGACGCGGCCTGCTCGAACCCCTCACGCCGCGCCAGACCCGACAGCGGGTCACGCCTGGCCGTATCCAGGCGGCGCCGCAGCCACGCCGCGTGCACCGACCAGCCACCCACCAGCGGTAAGGCCGCCACAGCAGCAGGAAGAAGCGTGCTCACAGCCCCTCACCCGCCCCGGCGGCGTCGGCCATCTCGCGCAGTTCGTGGGCCCGGTAGCGCAGGTTCATCCGGTCGCGCGGCAGTTCGGTGGTGGACCGCTCCATCCACAGGTCCGCGATCTCGCGCAGCACCTCGGCGTGGGCCTTGGCGCGCTCCGCGTGGGCACGCTGCAGCCACGAGGCGATCACGACGACGGTGGACCAGTCCCACCCGGCCAGCCACTCCGCGATGCGCTCGTCGTAGGCACCGAGCTCAACCCCAGCGACGCGCAGGGCGTCCAGGACCATCGCCCGCTGCGCCTCGCGGGGCATGAAGCCGACCGGGCACGTCTCGATGGGCCCACTGGGAACCCGAAGACCCTCGCTCATGCCGCAACCGCCTTCCGCGCCCGGCGCGGGCGGTTGATCACCAGGACGGTGCTCAGCAGCTCGGGCACCGGCGTGGCGAGCAGCTGCTCGGCAATCTGCCGGGCCAGCCGGTCGCGGCAGTCGGCGAGTTCCGGGTCCTCGGTGAACAGATCGCGCGCCGCATCCAACCGAGCGTCGCGTTCCTTCTCGCTTTCGTTCTCCTCACCGAGCAGCAGGCCAAGGGCCAGCTCGGTGAAGTCGTCCTCACTCAGCACCTCATGGGCGCCGATGAAGTTCCTCACAGGTCTCTCCTGTTCTGAAGAACGGGGATAGGCCCGGGGCGGTGGGTGACCTTGGTGAGGAGTCCCACCGCTCCGGGGGCGGACAAGCTGTCCGGCTCCCCACGTCGCCCCACCCTGAGGCGGGTGAGGCGACACAGGCAGCCGTCAGGGTCAGGGCTGCCTGGTGTTGGCAGCGGCGTTGCCCGACGCGTTCTGGTAGGCGGCCTGGTAGTGCGGCAGGCTTCCCGTCGACGGGTGCTGCGGGGTCGAGGTGATCTCCCCGATCCGCTTGGCCAGGCCATCGGCCCGGTTCTGCTCCTCAGCGGCGAACGCCTCGGAAGGCTCCTGCTTGCGTCCCCATGCCATTCCGGTCACCGCCCCGCGTTCTCGCGGCTGCGCTTGTTGGCCTCAGCGACCTTGCGCGACAGTTCCTCGCGCTCCTCATCGGTCAGCCCGATGTCGGCGATACGATCCACGGAGGATCACTCCTAGTTGTGTAGGCGTTGATCTGAGGCCCTGACCGGCGTTCCAGCGCTGGTCAGGGCCGTTGTCGTGCGTGGGCGGGGGAGGGGTCGCACCTCCGTCTCCTCGGAGACCCACTGAGGGCCGCCCTTGGGTTGGCGTCCGCCGTGCCCTGCACCTCCCTTCGAGGGGCGTTGGCGGAACCCATGTAGCTCTCTGTTCAGTTGTGAAGAAGCCGCCGGTCACGCACGGACGGGGCGCGCAGCGGAGCTGCCTTCCCCGGAGCCGTCCGGCCGGTCGCCGAAGCGATGCATGTATTACATGCCTCGCATGTTGGTCCTGTCAAGTCGGGCGGACTGTCGTCCGTCCTCATGGAGGATTTCTTGGCGTGCCCTCAGCATCCCCGCAGCTCAGGGGAGTTGGGCACCGCGAGCATGGACATCCCGGACCCAACTCCGTAGCCTCAGGAAGTCCCTAGAAGTCCCTGCGGGGGTGGAGATGTCCAACGAGCAGCTGCGAACGGCGATGCTCGCCCGAGGTCTAACGGTCCGGGACCTGGCGGAACGGCTGAAGGTCGATCCGAAGACCGTCGAACGATGGATCACCCAGGGCAAGACGCCGTACCGCCGGCACCAGTACGCCACCGCTGTGGAACTCGGAGTCGACGCAGCTCTGTTGTGGCCGGACGACTCCCGGACCGTCGCCGGCGCTGCTGACCTCAGTAAGGCCGAGATCGTCACCGTTTACCCGCACCGGCACGTCGTGCCCAAAGACCTGTGGAGGGAGATCTACGGGCGTGCGGAGCGGCACCTTGACGCGCTGGTCTACGCCGGCGGCTTCCTCTCCGAGGATCCCCTGTTCTTCGCGATGCTCGGGGAGAAGGCGGGGACGGCGCAGATCCGGATGCTCCTCGGTGACCCGGACTGCCCGGCCGTGACCCAGCGGGGCATTGACGAGGGGCACATGATCATGGGTCCTAAGATCCGGAACGCCTTGGTGCACTACCGCCCTCTGATGTCCAGCCATCCCCAGATCGGCTTCCGGCTGCACAACGCGACGCTCTACAACTCGATCTACCGTGGCGATGACGAGATGCTCGTCAACACGCATGTGTACGGCATCGGTGCCTACCTGGCGCCCGTACTGCACCTGCGGCGGTTGCCCGGGGGCGGCCTCTTCGACACATATGCTCAGAGCATCGAACAGACCTGGTCACGAGCTCGCCCCGTGGCCGAAGACGACTTCCCGAAAGCTGGGTAATGGGACGCATCGACTATCTCCACGACCCGGACGCCCCGCCGGTGAACTCGGTTGTCCCCTCCGTGGTCGCGTTCATCCAAGACACGGCCGGACGCCTCTTGATGATCCGGCGCTCGGACAACGGCCGGTGGGCACTGCCGGGCGGCGGGCACGACTTCGGTGAGTCCATCAGCGACACCGTCGTGCGCGAGGCGAAGGAAGAGACCGGGATTGATGTCGAGGTCATCGACATGTCGGGGATCTACACCGACCCGGGGCACGTGATGCTGTACGACGACGGGGAGGCGCGGCAGCAGTTCAGCATCTGCTTCCGCGCCCGGCCCCTGGGCGGCGAGATTCGCACCAGCAGTGAAACGACAGAGGTCCGCTGGATTGACCCAGCGGACCTGTCGAACCTCGACGTGCACCCCACCATGCGTCTGCGTATCCAGCACGCCATGGACGGGACGCGGACGGCGCCCTACATCGGCTGAGCCGCCGTGCTCTTCGCTCCGGACAAGCGGGTGAGAACGCGGGCGGTGGCGGCCAGGATCTCCGGCTCGGCACGTCGGATGAACGTCCCGATCAGGCTGTCATCGCCGTAGCGCCCGCAGATCTCGTTGATCCGGTCCACGGGGTTCGTCGGCGTTCCGTCCGGGGTGGTGCTCATGTCGCAGTAGCACAGCGCGTCGTCCAGCTCGGGCGGCTCATGGGGGAACTCGCCATCGAGGGCCCCGAGCAGGCCGCGCGCCTCGGCCTCCATGCAGGCACAGGAGTGGTGGGCAACGAGCCGAACGACGCGTTCGTCCGCGCCGACCTTGCGGAGGTACCGGGCGCCGTCCAGCGGGTGGAGCCCGGTGTCCACCAGTTCCGGGGAGTAGCCGATGTCATGCAGAACGGCGGCAGCTTCCAGCAGCTCGGCATCCTCGCTGAGGATGGGAGCCAGTGTGCGGGCCCGCTCCGCGACGCCGCGGCAGTGAGCCCAACGGCGGGGGAGTGGCGCCGCAAGCAGCGATTCGGCCAACGGGTATGCCCAGGCAGTAAGTCCCATGCGGTTCAAGGCTACGATCCCGTCTGCTGGTCAGGCAGAGCGCGAACGAGCCGAGGTTTGCCGGGGGCGCGCTCAAGGAGGCCGGCGCCCTCAAGCTCCGCCAGGGCTGAACGCACGGCAGTGCGCGAGCGACCGAAACGGGCGCACAGCTCTGCTTCGCTGGGGAAGGCGTCGCCGGCGGCCAGGGCGTCCTCGGCAAACACCGCCCGCATCCGTTCCACCAGGGGCCGCACGTCGTCGCCGCCCCGGACGACGCGCCAGCCCGCTCCTTGAACCGAGGTGACTACGCCATCGCGTTGGAGGCTCTTCAGCGCGCGGGTGATCAAGCTTCGGGAGGCTCTGTGCTGCTGCATCAACTGACTAACCGGCGGTAGCGCGTCAGGCGCGCGATCCTCGCCGATCTGCGCTCGGATTGCTTCCGCCACTTGCAGGTACGTCCCGCGAGGACTGGCCTGCGACATCCGCTTCCCTTCCGCTGAGAGTGTGCTCGCACGGCTGCTACACCGGAGGAGCTGCATAGCCCCACTATGCAGCGCCAACCTTAAGGTTCGTGAGCTGCGATCTTCCTGGACCCAGTGCGGACCACAGACACGGGGCCAGGCATCGCTGGCCACGTCTGTGCAGGTCAGAGAGAGGGAGCAAAGCTTTCCGTCAGAGGACTGTAAATCTGCCGGCTCAGCCTTCCCAGGTTCGAATCCTGGCGCCGCCACCCTCAACGAACGGCCTCTGAGCTGCGGAAACGCGGCCGGGGGCCGTTGTCGTTCCCTCGAACACTCGTCAGGCTTAATGCGCCCTATGTCCCACTCGGTCTCGCTGGGTTTCGGGTGCTGACCAGCGCGTGTGGGGTATTCGTGGACGGAGCTGAGGGTTCCGATGGGGTGCGACTCAGGTCGGGCTGTTGCTCCGCTCGGCGAGACGGGCGGCGATCTTGGCGTTGGTCGCGTCGTCGCTGTCGTTGATGAACTTCGTGGACACGCGGAGGAGTACGACGACGCTGTGCCCGGCGCGTTTGGCGACCGTCTGCGGGTCGGCGCCGCCGGCGAGCCGGGCGGACAGCCCGGCGTGGCGCAGGTCGTACGGTCGCTCGGCGAGTCTGGTGTTCCGCTCTTCGGGAGCGAGCGCCACTGCTCGGGCTCGTGCCCATACCTCCCCGTAGCCGCTTTCCTGGAGCAGTCCACCGCGGGAACAGCCGTCCGTCCGGCGCGGTCCCGTAGGCGTCGATGTGCCAGCGGAGCATGGCCACGAGTTCCGGCGGAATCGGTACCGCGCGTACCGTCTTGCGTGAACGCTTCTTGAGCCCTCTGCGGTCGTGCGCCTCGCCGCTGTCCGTCCAGGCGCTTCCGGCCCGTGGCAGAGTCTGCTGGAGCCGGAGCAGGCGCCACCCGCGGCGCGGCAGATAACACTGGGACGGCTTCAGCCCGATCACTTCTGCGGGCCGGGCTGCGGCGAAGTAGAGGCATCCGAAGAAGGCGACCACTCGTCGGCCGCGTCTGCCCTGTTGCCCCACCGCCCGCAGCAGAGCCCGCGCTTGGTCCGGGCTGGGGACGATGTCCGGATCGAGTTTTTCCTCCACCGGCTCAGGCAGCGACCACCTCACCCGCGGGATCGGGTTGTCGGCGAGGAACTGGGACTCGATGGCGAAGACGACCGCGTTGTGGAAGATGGCTCGCTTCCGGCGGATGGTGTGCGGGGAGGCCGTGGTGCCGTCCAGCTTCCGTTTGAGCGTGTCGAGTGCTCGGCGTGTGATCACGAGGTCGGCGAGGGCCGATGTAGGGAGCGACTTGGCCTCGAACCAGGCGAGTACCTCTCGCACTTCGTCCGTTGGGTCGAGGTCCCAGCGGTTCTTGTTGAACGCCCAGCCGTACAACGCGCGGCGGACGGTCCGCATATCGGCCATGCCTCGCGTGTCCTCCACCAAGCCCGGCGTCGCCGTGGCCATGACCTCCGCGAGCGTCCTCCGCGTTGTGGCTGGACACCCTGCCACTTCATCTCGATGTAGTCCCGCGCGTGTTGGTACCAGCTCACCTCCCGTTGTTCGCGGAACTCTGAGAGTGGCAGTCCGCTCACCTCATCAAAGGTTTCTCCTTGCTGGACCACGAGATCTCTCCTACGAGGCCATCGCCGACGCCCTGCCACCTGCCCCCCAGACAGCCCGCCTCAGCGGAGCCGACGCCCGCGTCCGATAGGTAGTCGTCGCACTGAGGCGACCCCAGGGGCTGGTGTACCCATCATGTTTCCGCAGGGGGCGCGATCGGGCAGGGCGAGGGCGCGGCTCGCCGCCGACCCCACCACCGGCGAAACCGCCCCCAGGCGCGTCACCCGGGAGATCACCGGCGACGGCGAGAAGAACCTCGTCGACATCACCGTCACCGCCATCGAGCACCGCACAGCCGAGGCCACCGGGGACCGACGCGCTCGTCCACAACGCCGCCGGATGCATACCCGAACTACGCGACTGGGCGGCCCGCTACTTCCGGGTGGGGCCGAACAGCCAGGCGGTACAGTTCAGCAGGGAACGCATGAACTACATCCTCATTCGTCACCACCGGCAGTATTCGCCACGTCTCCGACGCAGACACAGACATTTTTCCGGGACGGTATGACGATCTCCGATGTCGAGGACGTGATCAGGCGCACGGTCATGCAAAATCGGGCCGAGATTGCCACGGTGTACAGCGTCATTGACGGCGTTCGTTACGAGCTGACGGTCAGAGTCGGTCTCGTCCAGCATTTCACACCACTGAAACCGCGGGGCTGATACGCCCACCCGCAGTCTTTAGCCAGCTGCCCGCCGCGGGGTAGGGTAACCCCGGGGCTGGGCAGCGACAGCGAGGATCATGACATGGCGGACAGGCAAGCCCTGCCAGCAGGGGCGACAGGCAAGCGGCAGCCCACAGATCCTGAATTCTCAGGAGAAAGCGTACGGCTCTTCAAAGCCGCTTGCCATGCCGCAAAAAGAGCCCCAGGTATTCAGCTCATAGAGATTGCCGCCCCGCTTAACTTCGCGAGCTACTACACCGCTCGACTTAGTCGATTCGAGGAAGAAGTGACCGCCCTGGGGCACATCAGCCTCCCGTGGATCGCCTTCGCAAGAACTGATAGAAACGTCAAACTGCACCCGACATTCGTGGCGCCGCCGGCCTGGGCCGTACAGTATGCCGAAGCTGGACTCACAGTGCTCCTTCCCTCCTTTGTCGGCAGGTCGGTAACCGAGTTCAACCTAGCGGAACTGCTTCAGATCGAGACCGAGATGATCGACCTGTGCAATCCTCAAACCATCGGCGAATTGCTTTTCAACTGCTGGGACTAGCAGACCAGCGGGATGAGCGTGGTGGCATGCCGACGGGCCGAGCCGCACTGAGAATGAGGCGCGCTGGCGGGCACCCGAGCCCCGCTGTGGGACATCTGTGGGGTGGCGGGCGCCAGGAGAGGGGAACTCCCTGGTCAGAGGCCTGCGCCGGGCGAAGGCCGTTTCTCTTCTGCGAGCAGTCTGCTCGGCGAATTCCCCTGTCTGTCCCGATCTGTCCCGATCTGTCCCACTGGCTTTCGCGTGCTGACCAGCGCGTGTGGGACATACGTGGGACGGAATCGCGGGCCGAACGGCTGGGTCCGTCGCATGAGGCACGGCGCTGTTCATGGCCGTGGGTGCGATGTCGTCGGGGAGAGCGTGGTACCGCCGTGGTGACGGAGGTAGGCCAGGACGGCGCGTACGCGGCGGTGGCCGCTGTCGCCGGCTGACAGGCCGAGTTTGAGGAAGACGTTGCCGATGTGTTTGTGGATGGCGTTGTCGGTGATGACGAGTCGTCGGGCGATGGTCGCGTTGTCGTGGCCTTCGGCCATCAGCGCGAGGACCTCGCGCTCGCGTGCGGTCAGGGAGTCGACGGGATCGCCGCGTGCGGCGAGGAGTTGGGCGATGACCTCGGGATCCATGGCGGTGCCGCCGCCGGCCACCCGGCGCAGCGCGTCGGTGAACTCCGCGACGCGGCTCACCCGGTCTTTGAGCAGGTATCCGATGCCGCCCCCGGCGTCGGCGAGGAGGCGGCCCGCGTATTCCTGTTCCACGTACTGCGACAGGACCAGGACGGGAAGTCCGGGATGGTCGTGGCGGGCCTGGACCGCGGCCCGGATGCCCTCGTCGCGGAAGGTCGGGGGCAGCCGCACGTCCACGATGGTGACGTCCGGGCGGTGGCTCTCGACGGCGGCGAGGAGGCCGGGGGCGTCGGCCGCGATCGCGACGACCTCGAAGCCCTGGGAGTTGAGCAGGAGCTCCAGCCCGGATGCGAGCAGGACGTTGTCCTCGGCGATCACTACGCGCACGGCAGCTCCACGGTGATGGTGGTCGGCCCGCCCCGCGGGCTGCTGATGGTCATGGCGCCGTCCAGGGCGGCGGCGCGGCGGCGCATTCCGTCCAGGCCGGACCCTCGGGCGGCGTCCGCTCCGCCGGTCCCGTCGTCGGCGATCTCCGCGCGGAGCAGCGCGCCGTCGCGGGTGACGCGAACCGAGGCCTCGGTGGCCCGGCTGTGCCGGGCGATGTTCGCCAGTGCCTCGGTGACGGCGAAGTACGCGACGGCTTCGACCGCCGCGGGGATCTCGCCGAGCGGGCCGACGTGGATGCGGGTCGGCACCCCGGCCCTGGTGGCCAGGGTGCTGAGCGCGCCGGAGAGGCCCAGGTCGGCCAGCACCGGGGGATAGATGGTGCGGATGACGGAGCGCAGCTCGGTCATCGCGTCCTCGGTCTCGGCGTGGGCCTGCCGTACCAGGACGGCGGCGGCCTCGGGGTCGTCGGAGTCGCCGGCCACGGCGAGCCGCATCGCGATGGCCACGAGCCGGGCCTGGGTGCCGTCGTGCAGGTCGCGCTCGATCCGGCGGAGTTCCGCACTGTGCGCCTGGAGGACGTCTGTACGTGTCCGGGTGAGTTCGGTGACGCGTTCGACCAGGTGCTCCGCGGGCGAGGGCGCCAGGACCGCGAGGCAGCACCGGGCGTGCGCCCGGGCGAGCGGCGGGAGGGCGAGGGCGGCCAGTGCCGCCAGGACCACGAGATTCGTCAGGCCGAGCGGCAACGCGGTGCCCCAACCGGTGAGGCGATCGCTGACCACGGGCAGCCACGGCGCCGTGGGAAAGGCCCACCACAGCATGGTGATGAGGGGAGTGAGGAACAGGCTGCCCAGGAGGAGCAGGGCAAGGGCGCCCGCCGGCAGACCGGTGACCACCTGTGTCACGAGCCACCCGAGGTTGCGGAGGGCGGCGCGTGGGCGCGGCTCGACCGGCCGTCCCAGCAGCGTCCCGGCGCGCCGGCGTTGGTGCTCCGCCCAGGGCTGTGCCAGCGACGGCACGCACAGCAGGGGCGCCGCGGCGAGCGTCACCGTCGCGGCCACCAGGGTGCCCAGCAGGTAACGCCCGCCACGCCGTGTCGCGAGCCACCGGGCGCGGGCTGCGCGGGCTGCGCGGGCTGCGCGGGCTGCGCGGGGTATGCCGAGCACTCGTGTCGCTTCCCATGGTCGTTCGGGAGGGTGGTGGGAGACCCCACGGCGTTCACCCTAGGAAACCGTGCGCCCCGCGGCACTACAGGTAGCTGTACCTCTGGTTCGGGAGCCTGCGGTAGCGATCGGCGATCCTTCGTGTACCTAGCGTGGAGGCATGACATCCACAAGCCCGGCCTCCGCTCCGCACGACCGGAACACCCCCTCGCCCGCCCAGCCCGCACGGCGGCGGCACCGCCGCGTCCCCGGCCGGTGGCTGGTCGTCGCCGCGGCGGCGCTCGCCGCCGGCACGGCCGTCGCCACCCAGCTGCCGGCCGACGCGCGCGATGCGCGCGACGCGCGCGACGCGACCGCGCCCGGATACGGGCAGGACGACCTGAGCCGGGACACCGAGGCCATCCGGGCGCTGGGGATCACCGGCGTCCAGGCGCGGGTGACCACCGGCGCCGGCCGGGACCTGGTCGCCGCCAGCGGCGTCGCCGAGGTGGGGACGGACCGTCCGGTGCCCCGTAACGGCTATTTCCGGATGGCCAGCACCGGCAAGGCGCTGGTGGCCACCGTGATCCTGCAACTGGTCGACGAGGGCGAACTGGCGCTCGACGACACGGTGGACCGCCGGCTGCCCGGTCTGGTGGACGGCAACGGCAACGACGGGCGCCGGATCACCATCCGCCACCTCCTCCAGCACACCAGCGGCCTCCACGACGATCTACCCGGCTTCGCCACTCCGCAGGAGTACGACGAGCACCGGTACGACACCCACACACCCCGGGAGATCGTCGCGCGGGCGATGCGGCACCGCCCGGACTTCGCACCCGGCGACGGGTGGGGTTACTCCAACACCGGCTACGTCCTGCTCGACATGATCATCGAGGAGGTCACGGGCCACCCCTGGCACCAGGAGGTCGAGGATCGGATCCTGCGACCACTCGGCATGAACCACACCTACCTGCCAGGCGGCACCCCCACCCTCCGCCGTCCCCACGCCAACGCCTACGAGGTCTACCCCTCCGGCGAACGGGTCGATGTCACCCGGGTGATCGTCCCCGACCCCGGCGGCTACGTCTCCACCACCGCGGACGTCAACCGCTTCTTCCAGGCCCTGCTCGGCGGCGAGTTGCTGCCCCGGGCACGGCTGGCCGAGATGCGGGACACCGTCCCGGTCAACGAGGAGATGCGGGTGTTCTGGCCGGACGGGCGCTACGGCCTCGGCCTGGTCAACCGGCCCCTGTCCTGCGGCGGCGGCTACTGGAGCCACGAAGGCGGCGAGAGTGGCTACATCACCCTGAACGGCGCCACCCACGACGGCAGCCGTACCGTCACCGTCTCCATGTCCACCGCCCTGGGCGACTCGCTCGACAACACACTCCGACAGGAGCGCGCCGCCGGCGATCTCGTCGACCACGCGCTCTGCGACACCCCCGGCACCGGTCGGGCCACGTAAGGGCCTTGCGGGGGGCATGGGTTCAGCTGCCGTTGCGAGGGGTGAATGCCGTGGCGTGGTCGTGGATGAAGTCGGTCACGTCGCGCGGGGGGCGGCCGAGCAGCCGGGCGACCGTGCCGGTGGTGAAGTCGCCCCAGCCTGAGGCATATGCGTGCGCGTATTCCTGGAGCATGTCGACGATCCATGGCGGAATGCCGTGGCCGAGCAGCGTCTTGCGCCGGGCGTCGTCGCCGACCGGCAGGTAGGTGACGGGCCTGCCGAGCGCGCGGCTCATGCGGTCGGCGATCTCGTCGAACGTGAGTGAGCGCGGCCCGGTGAGGGTGTAGGTCCGGCCGTGGTGGCGGTCCGGGTCGTCGAGGAGCACCCGGGCGGCGCATGCGGCGATGTCGCGTGCGTCGATCGCGCCGATCCGCGCCGCCGCCATGTTCAGCGAGAACGTCCCCGTGGCGGCGATGTCGTCCGCGTCGTTGAGCAGGTTGTGCATGAACCAGTGCGGACGCAGGATCGTCCAGCGCAGGCCGCTGCGTTCGGTCTCCTGGTCGGAGAGCGCGTGCAGCCTGCCGCTGCGGTTCGGGGCGTCGTGTGCCGCGCCGACGACGGACAGGCGCACGACGCGTTCCGCGCCGGCCTGGCGCGCGGCCCACAGGGCGTTCATGTTGTTCTCGGGGGCGCGTGGACCGTTCGGGGTGAGAAGCCACACGTCCTGGACGTCCTGGAAGACGGGCGGCAGCGTCCTGGCGTCGTCGAGGTCGCCGACGACGACCTCGGCGCCCTTCTCGCGCGGACCGTCCGCCGTGGAGGCGTCGCGGACCAGGGCTCTGAGCTTCACGTCCGCCCCCCGCAACGCTTCGATGAGCGCGGTGGACACGGTCCCGGTGGCCCCGGTGATCAGTACGGTGCGCGTCACGCTCGGTCTCCTTGCCGGGTACGGGATATGCGGAGCAGGTCGCGGACCGTGCCGGGTGGCAGTTGCGCGGCGGCGACGGCGGCCAGCGCGAGCACGAGTCCGGCGTTCTGCGCGGCCGTGAGCGTCTCGTCGAGGAAGAGCAGGCCCAGGGCCGTCGCCACCACGGGTGAGAGCAGGGGGAGGAACGAGATCGCGACGACGGGCAGCTTGCCGATGCCGTTGAACCAGATCGGGTAGGACAGCAGGGCACCCACCACGCACAGCCACGCGTAGCCGCCGACCGCCCGGCCGTCGAGCGCGGGCGGCAGTCCCTCCGATGCGAGCGCGAGCGGGATGAGCACGAGCCCGCCCGCGGTGAGCTGCCAGCCCGCGATGGCCACCGCGCCGACGCCCTCGGGGCGGCCCCAGCGTTTGGTCAGGACGATCCCGCCCGCCATCACGGCGGCGGCCGCGATGCCCGCCATGAGGCCGAGCGGGTCGAACGAGAGCCGCCCGCGCAGCACCATCAACCCGACGCCCACCATGCCCGCCAGGCTCCAGCCGAACCGCCGGCGGGTGGGTCTCTCACCGAGGAGCAGGAACGCCAGAGCCGCGACGAACAGCGGCTGGATGGTGGTGAGGGTCGCCGCGATGCCGCCCGGCAGGCGATAGGCGGCGACGAACAGCAGGGCGTTGAACGCGCCGATGTTCAGGGTGCCGAGCAGGAGCGAGCGCCACCACCACGCGCCGTGCGGCAGCACGCGCGAGAAGGCGAGCAGGATCAGCCCCGCGGGGAGTGCGCGGATCACGGTGGACACCAACGGGTGGCCCGGCGGCAGGAATTCGGTGGTGACCAGATACGTGGTGCCCCAACTGACCGGCGCGGCGGCGGTCAGCGCGGTCACTCCCAGGGTGCTGGCGGGCGGGGACGCGCTGATCGCGTCCGACCGGCTCGGGGATGACACAGACCCATCTCCTCAACGTTGAAATATTCAACGTTGAGATTAAGCTCCTGCTAGCCTGGCGTCAAACATCTTCACGTTGAGACATCCGGGAGGCTGCGGACCCGTGGAGGACAACGTCGACTGGCGGCTCAACCAGTGGCGGACCGAGCGGCCCGACATCGACCCCTCGCCGATGGGCGTGGTGGCCCGGATCCAGCGCGCCTGCCGCCTGCTCGAACACGAGCTGCGCGACAACTTCGCCCGGCACGGCCTCCAGCTGTGGGAGTTCGACGTGCTCGGAACGCTGCGCCGGTCCGGCCCCCCGTATCGGCTCACCGCGGGACAACTGGTCGAGTCGGCGATGGTCACCTCGGGAGCGATCACCAACCGCATCGACCGTCTCGTCGCCAGGGAACTGGTCACCCGCGAGGTCGATCCCCACAACCGGCGCAGCGTGTTGATCACGCTGACCGAACGCGGCCGCGAGCTGATCGACACCGTGGTCGTCGACCACGTCGAGCTTGAGGCCAAGCTCCTGGGCACACTGGAGACCACCGACCAGGAGCGCCTCGCCGACCTGCTGCGCGAACTCCTCACCAGCCTCGGCGACCACGCACCCGGCAACCCGCTCAATCCCTAGAATCCCTTGACGCGTAAGTCCCCTGTGGGCGCACCGACTCGATGTGCCGGTGGACCGACGTCGACGAACCCGGTCGCGGAGCCTGAGTCCCCGTCTCATCCGGCTCCACGCACGGCCGTTCCGGCATGTCCCGGAGCGGGCCCCGGCGCATCAGGGCCGCCAGGCTGTAACCGAACTGATTCGATTTCGCCGGATCGCATCGTCCCGCCGTGGCTAGGGTGAGCCCGTGCCAGCGCCTCTGAATGCCGAAGACCCGACCATGATTGCCGGTTACCGGCTCACCCACCGCCTCGGTGAGGGCGGGATGGGCAAGGTCTACCTGTCCCACACGCCCGGCGGCCGGCCCATCGCCATCAAGGTGATCCGGCCGGAAGTCGCCAGCGATCCCGAGTTCAGGCGACGGTTCCGCCAGGAGGTGCGGTCCGCCGAGCGGGTGCAGGGTCTGTTCACCGCTCCCGTCATCGACAGCGACGCGGACGGGCCGCAGCCGTGGCTGGCCACGGCCTATGTGGCGGGGCCGTCCCTCCACGAGGCCGTTCGGAACCACGGCCCGTTGCCGGTGCCGGCTGCGGCGTGGCTACTGGCCGGCATCGCCGAGGCGTTGCAGGCCATCCATGGCGCGGGCGTCATCCACCGCGACCTCAAGCCGTCCAACGTCCTGCTTGCCGCGGACGGACCGCGGGTGATCGACTTCGGTGTCGCGCGGGCCGCTGACGCCACCTCGCTGACCCGCAGCGGCGTCGCCGCGGGGACACCCGCGTTCATGGCGCCGGAGCAGGCGATGGCCCAGCAGGTCACGCCCGCGGCGGACGTCTTCGCCCTCGGTCTGATCGCGGCCTTCGTCACCGCGGGCGCCCCGCCCTTCGGGGACGGTTCCTCACCGGCCGTGCTGTACCGCATCGTTCACGAGGAGCCCGACCTGTCGGCGGTACCGGCGCCGCTGCGCGAGCTGACGGCCCGTTGCCTGGCCAAGGGCCCGGCCGATCGTCCCTCCCCGGCCCAGGTCATCGAGCTCTGCCGGCAGGTGACGGGCACCGGCCCGCAGCCCGCGCATGGCTGGCTGCCGCCCGCCGTGACCGCCGAGATCGACCATCACGCGGCAACGGTCACCTCCCTGGCCGCTCGCACAGCGCCGCCGCCCCCGCCC
>NZ_LAVK01000151.1 GCF_001083795.1 Streptomyces sp. SBT349 | reverse complement strand
GTCGGGGGGTCGGGCCGCCCCGGGCCGACGGCTCAGGGGGCCTGGGCCGTCGAGCCGCGGACGACCAGCTCGGGCTGGAAGACGAACTCGGTGCGCTGGACGAGGGTGCCGCCGATCTCTTCGAGCAGGGAGTCGACGGCGGCGCTCGCCATGGCCCGCACCGGCTGGCGCAGGGTGGTCAGGGGCGGGTCGGTGAACGCGATGATGTCGGAGTCGTCGTAGCCGATGACGGACACGTCGCGCGGCACCTCGCCGCCGCGGTCGCGCACGGCGCGGATCGCGCCGAGCGCCATCATGTCGCTGCCGCAGACGATGCCGGTGCAGCCCGCGTCCAGCAGCGAGGAGGCGGCGGCCTGGCCGCCCTCGACGCTGAACAGCGAGTGCCGGACGGCGCCTTCGCGGGCCGTCTCGGCGAGGAACCCGGCGACCTTGCGCCGCACGGGCACGAAGCGGTCGGGGCCCACAGCGAGGCCAAGGCGCCGGTGGCCGAGCGCCCGCAGGTGCCGGACGGCGATCCGGACCGCCGCGTCGTCGTCGGGCGAGACGAACGGCGCGTCGACCTTCGGGTTGAAGCCGTTGACGAGCACGAACGGGACGCCGCGGCCGGTCAGGCGCGCGTAGCGCTCGGGGTCGGCGCTGGTGTCGGCGTGCAGCCCGGACAGGAACACGATGCCGGTGACGCCGCGTTCGACGAGCTGGTCCACGAGCTCGTCCTCGGTGGCGCCGCCGGGGCTCTGGGTGCAGAGCACCGGGATGTAGCCGTGGGGGGCGAGGTGGTTCTCGATGACCTGCGCGAAGGCCGGGAAGATCGGGTTGGTCAGCTCGGGGATGACCAGCCCGACGAGCCCGGCGCTGCGCTGCCTCAGCCGGACCGGGCGCTCGTACCCCAGGACGTCCAGGGCGGCGAGCACCCTCTGCCGGGTGGCGGCGGCGACGCCCGCCTTGCCGTTGAGCACCCGGCTGACCGTCGCCTCGCTGACCCCGGCCTGCGAGGCGAGGTCGGCCAGCCGGGCGGGCCCGGGGCCGTCCTCGTTCACGGCAGCCCCGCGTTCGCGCCCCGGTCCGGGGAGCGGACGCCGTCGTTCCTCACGGCGTCTCCCACCAGACCGTCGTGTCGCCCGGGAGCACCGGGCCGCCGGGCCAGGGGGCGCTGGCCAGGAGGAGGCGGCCCGGCTCGGGGAGGATCTCCGGTATCCCGACCGCGCTGCCGGTGGTGTTGACCGCGCAGACCACGGCGGAGCCGTCCACGCCGCGGCGGCGGAACGCGAGGACGCCGTCCGGCGCGTCGAGCCACTCGACGGCGTCGCCCGCGCCGAGCGCCGTGTGGACGCGCCGGGTGGACAGGGCCGCCCGGTACAGCTCCAGGGTGGAGGCGGGGTCGCCGGTCTGCTCGGCCACCGCGAGGCCGCCCCAGGCGGTGGGCTGCGGCAGCCAGCTTCCGCCGTCGCCGAATCCGTAGGAACTCCCTTGCGCGGTCCAGGGGATGGGCACGCGGCAGCCGTCGCGCAGCCCGTCCTGGCCGTCCGAGTCGCCGCCGCCGCGCCGGAAGAACGCGGGGTCCTGGCGCGCCTCGTCGGGCAGGTCGGTCACCTCGGGCAGGCCCAGCTCCTCGCCCTGGTAGAGGTAGGCGGAGCCGGGCAGCGCCAGCATCAGCAGGGTCGCGGCCCTGGCGCGTGCCAGGCTGCCGCCGAGCCGGGTGAGGTGGCGCACCACGTCGTGGTTGGACAGGACCCAGGTGGAGGGGGCGCCGACCGGGCGCATCGAGTCCAGCGAGGAGTCGATGGCGGCGCGCAGGGCCGCCGCGTTCCACGGGGTGTTGAGGTAGTGGAAGTTGAACGCCTGGTGCAGCTCGTCGGGGCGGACGTAGAGGGAGGTGCGGTCGGCGGTCGGGGTCCACGCCTCGGCGACGCCGATGCGCGGGCGCGGGTACTCGTCGAGGATGCGGCGCCAGGAGCGGTAGATCTCGTGGACGCCGTCCTGGTCGAAGAAGGGGAGGATCTGGGTGCCGAGCAGCCGCAGCTGCCCCGGGTGGCCCATGTCGGGGAGCCCGGGGGCCTTGATCAGGCCGTGGGCGACGTCGACGCGGAAGCCGTCGACGCCCATGTCCAGCCAGAACCGCAGCACCGAGCGGAACTCGTCGTGGACGGCGGTGTTGTCCCAGTTGAAGTCCGGCTGCTGCGGCGCGAACAGGTGCAGGTACCACTCCCCCGGCGTGCCGTCCGGGTCGGCCACCCGCGTCCAGGCGGGGCCGCCGAAGATGGACTCCCAGTCGTTGGGCGGGAGTTCCCCGTGCGCGCCGCGCCCCGGCCTGAAGTGGTAACGGTCGCGCAGCGCGGACCCCGGGCCCTCGCGCAGCGCCCGCCGGAACCACTCGTGCCGGTCGGACGAGTGGTTGGGCACGAGGTCCACGATGACCTTGAGGCTCAGCTCGTGGGCGTCGCGCAGCAGCGCGTCGGCGTCGTGCAGGTCGCCGAACATCGGGTCGATGGCCCGGTAGTCGGCCACGTCGTAGCCGGCGTCGGCCTGGGGCGAGGCGTAGAACGGGCTCAGCCAGACCGCGTCCACGCCGAGCGAGGCCAGGTAGGGGAGCCGGCTGCGGATGCCGGCGAGGTCGCCCATGCCGTCGCCGTTGCCGTCGGCGAACGACCGCGGATAGACCTGGTAGATGACCGCGTCGCGCCACCACTCCGACCGACCGCCCTCGGGGCGGGTGGGGTCGCTGGTCGGCTGGGTGCGGTCAGCGAGGTGCTGGGTCATGGTCATCCTTGAGATGGTGACGTGAGGACAGGACGGTGCGGCCCGCGCCCGGCGCGGGCCGTGCTCGCGCCGGGCGCGCTCGGCCCCGGGTCACGCCTTGGTGGCGCCGGCCGTGAGCCCGGACTGGAGGTGGCGCTGCGCGTAGCCGAAGACGAGGATGGCGGGCACCGCGATGAGCACCGCCGCGGCGGTCATCAGGTGCCAGTCCTGGGTGTGCTGGTTGACGAACGTCTGGAGCCCGCCGGCGAGGGTGAGGTTGGTCTCGCCGGTCATGAAGGCGGTGGCGTAGGCGACCTCGGCCCAGGCGGTGACGAAGGTGTAGAACGAGGTCACCGCGAGCGCCGGCCTGGCCAGCGGCATGATCAGCCGCCAGAACGTGCCGAACGGGTTGAGGCCGTCCACGCGGCCCGACTCGTCGATGGCGACCGGGATGGTGTCGAAGAAGCCCTTCATCATCCAGGCGCAGAACGGCACGGCGATGGTGAGGTACGTGACGACGAGGCCGATCGGCTGGTTGAGCAGGCCGTAGCGCGACATCAGGTTGTACAGCGGCACGATCAGCACGGCCATGGGGAACATCTGCGTGATCAGCAGGGTCCACATCAGCGGGCGCATGCCGGGGAAGCGGAAGCGACTGAGCGCGTAGCCCGTGGTGGCCGAGATGAGGACGCCGACGACGGTGGTCGCCAGCACGACCACCACCGAGTTGCCGAACCACCTGAGGAACTCGGTGTCGTTGAGGACGTGGTCGTAGTTGTCCAGCGTGAAGTGGGAGACCAGCGACCGGGTGAAGGTGTCGGACTTGGGCTTGAAGGACGTGACCAGGAGCCACAGCGGCGGGAAGACCGCGATCGCGGACGCGGTCAGCAGCGTCGCGTGCAGCCCGATCGAGGCGGCGCGCCCGCGCCGGCCGCGGCGGCGCGGGGGCCGGCGCCCACCTCGCCCGGTGTCCCGGACGCCGCCCGGGGGAACGGGGCGCGCCGGGCGCGGTTCGTCGAGGGGGGTCGTCTCCGTGGCCATGGTCACCACACCTCTCCCTGCCTGCGCAGCGCCTTGCGGTAGGCGACCGCGAAGAGGACCAGGAGCACCAGGATGAGCACGCCCCAGGCCGCGGAGGTGGCGAAGTCGCGCGGGCTGGCGACGAATGCCAGCCGGAACGCCTCCGTCACCAGGATGTCCGTGGACCCGGCCGGTCCCCCGCGGGTCAGCAGGAAGATCACCGGGAACATGTTGAAGGTCCAGATGGTGCTCAGCAGCACCACGGTCATGGCCACCGGCCTGACGCCGGGCAGCGTGATGTGGCGGAACCGCTGCCACGCGTTCGCGCCGTCCATCTCCGCCGCCTCGTACTGCTCGGCGGGGATCGACTGGAGGGCGCCGAGCATGGCGATGAGCATGAACGGCACGCCGAGCCAGACGTTCACGGCGATGACGGCGACCTTGGCCCAGGTGGGGTCGGACAGCCAGGCGATGCCGTCGATGCCGCCGCCTTCGAGCAGGCTGTTGAGCATGCCGTTGCGCTCGTTGTAGAGCATCCGCCAGGCGAAGACCGAGACGAACGCCGGGATGGCCCACGGCAGGATCAGCGCCATGCGGTAGGCGGCGCGGCCCCGGAACTCGCGGTTGAGCATGTTCGCCAGGGCGAGCCCGATGGCGAAGGTCAGCGCCACGCAGCCCACGGTCCACACCACGGTCCAGCCGAGCCGGTCCCAGAAGGTGTCGTCGCCGAGGATGTCGGTGTAGTTCTCCAGGCCGACGAACTCGTAGGTGGCGGGCAGGGTGTTGACGCCGATGCGGCGCTCGACGTTGGCCTCGTCCGCGTCGGTGAGGGAGAGGAAGACGCCGCGGACCAGGGGCCAGCCGACGATGGCGCCGATCACCAGCACCACGGGGGCGATCATCGCCCAGGCGTACCAGTGGGTAAACACGGCCCGGCGGAGCCGGCCGGGGGCGCCCCGGCCGCCACGGGGGCCGCGGACGCGCACGGCGCCCGCGGCCGGTGCAGGTGCCGCTGCCGCGGCCGGTTCGGGGGAGGTCACGGCGTCAGCCATGGCGGAAGGCCCCTCCACTTCCGCGCCGTCTCACGGCCCGGCGGGGGGTGCCCCCCGGCCGACGGCTGGGGGAGGCGCCCACCGCTCTTCCCTCGCTCGCTTCTCCGCCCGCGCGGCATCCCGCGGGCTTCGCGGTCATCCGCGGCTGTGCGGCCGCGCGCTCGTCGCTCACCACTCTTCCCTCGCTCGCTTCTCCGCCCGCGCGGCATCCCGCGAGCCTCGCGGTCACCCGCCGCTGTGCCGCCGCGCGCTCGTCGCTCACCACTCCTCCCCCGCTCGCTTCTCCGCCCACGCGGCATCCCGCGAGCCTCGCGGTCACCCGCCGCTGTGCCGCCGCGCGCTCGTCGCTCACCACTCCTCCCCCGCTCGCTTCTCCGCCCACGCGGCATCCCGCCAGCCTCGCGGTCACCCGCGGCTGTGCGGCCGCGCGCTCGTCGCTCACTGCCAGTCCTCAAGCAGGTCGCGGTAGGCGTCGCCGGTGTCGGAGGCCGCCTCCTCGGGGGAGGCGGAGCCGGTCAGCATGGCCTCGATCGAGATGCGCAGCGGCTCGAAGAGGGACTGTGCCTCGGGGATCCAGGGCCGCTCGTGGGCCACGTCGACGGCCGGCTTGAAGAAGTCCACCATCGCGTTCTCCTGGACGGAGGGCTCCTCGTAGACGGACGCGCGGGTCGGCAGCAGGCTCAGCTCGTCGGTGATCCGCTGCTGGGTCGCGGCCGAGCTCATGTAGGAGACGAACTCGAAGGACGCTTCCGCGTCCGGGGTGCCCGCGTAGACGCCGTAGTTCCAGCCGCCGAGCGGCGAGCCCTGGGCCGAGCCCCCGGCCGGGACCGGGGCCACGCCCAGGTCCTCGCCGAGCGCGGCGGTGGCGTCGGCGATGGCCCACGGGCCGTTGACCATCATGGCGACCTCGCCGCCGGAGAAGGCGGACATCATGTTCTCCCAGCCCTCGCTGGTGTCCGTGATGGCGGCGCCCGAGTCGACGAGGCCCTGCATCCGCTCGAACGCGGCGACACCCGCCTCGTCGTCGACGGTGACCCGCTGGTCGCCGGCGTCGACCAGGTCGCCGCCCTCGCCGTAGAGGAACGGCAGGAACCAGTAGGGGTCGTCGCCGCGGACGTAGAGCGGGGTGACGCCGTTCTCCTCGAACGCGCCCGTGGAGTCCTCGATGTCGGCCAGGGACGCGGGGACCTCGACGGCCGCCTCGTCCAGCAGGGCGCGGTTGTAGAAGAGGGCGAGGGTGTCGGTCACCTGCGGGACGGCGTAGGTCTGGCCGTCGTACTGGGTGGAGGCCCACGCCTCGTCCAGGAAGTCCTCCTGGTCCTCCAGCGCCGCGGTGTCGTCCAGCGGGTAGAGGTAGCCGAGGCTGGCGAAGTCGGCCACCCAGGCGACCTCGGTCCGCATCACGTCGGGCGCCTCGTTGGCCCCCGCGGCGTTCTTGAAGCGGTTCTGCGCGTCGTCGAAGCCGATGTTCACGTACTCGACGGTGACGCCCGGGTGCATCTCCTCGAACTCGGTGGCCACGGCCTCGAAGACCTCGGCCTCCGTCTCGTTCGAGGTGTCCCAGTAGGTGACGGTGCCGGACAGTTCGCCGTCGGCGCCGCCCCCGCCGCCGTCCCCGTCACCGTCGTCGCTTCCGCAAGCCGTTGCCGCAAGTGCCAGAGCCGCGACCATGGCTGTCGTCCCTATGCTGCGCCGCATGTGAACTCCTTCAAGCGTTACGCCCGGTTCAGGGGGTTCTGTCCACCCTAGGCGCCGCGCCACTGCGACGCCGGGCTGAGCAGGAACGTAACAGCGCTGCCATATTTTGGAAAGACCTTGCGGTAAATTGCTGCAAGCCCGAGGGCAAGCAGTGACAAGCCCCCGAAATTCATACATTCCGGTACGTTTCCCGGCCTCCGGTGGGCACCGTCACCGGCGACCGGTACAGTCCCGAATTGTGACCGCACGGCTTGCCGACATCGCAGCCCAGGCGGGGGTCAGCGAAGCGACCGTCAGCCGTGTGCTCAACGGCAAGCCGGGAGTTGCCGCCGCCACCCGCGAATCCGTCCTGATGGCCCTCGACCTTCTCGGGTACGAGCGCCCGCCTCGGCTCGTCAAGCGCAGCGCCGGTCTCGTGGGGCTGATCACTCCGGAGCTGGAGAACCCGATCTTCCCGGCCTTCGCGCAGGTCATCTGCCAGGCGCTGACCCGTCAGGGGTACACGCCCGTGCTGGCGACGCAGACGCCGGGCGGCTCCACGGAGGACGAGCTGACCACCATGCTGGTCGAGCGCGGCGTCTCCGGGATCATCTTCATCTCCGGCCTGCACGCCGACACCAGCGCGGACATGGAACGTTACGAGCGGCTGCGCGGCTTCGGGGTCCCGTTCGTCCTCATCAACGGCTTCTCCCCCAAGGTGCGCGCCCCGTTCGTCTCCCCCGACGACCGGGCGGCCATGCGGCTGGCCGTCACCCACCTGGTCTCCCTCGGTCACCGGCGGATCGGACTCGCTCTCGGACCGGCCAGGTTCGTTCCCGTTCAACGCAAGATCGAGGGCTTCCTGCGCGGGATGGAGGAGGAGCTCGGGCTTCCGGAGAAGGACGCGCGGCGGCTCGTCGAGCACTCGCTCTACACGCTGGAGGGCGGCCAGGCCGCGACCACGGAGCTGCTGGCCCGCGACTGCACGGCGGTGGTCTGCGCCAGCGACATGATGGCGCTGGGCGCGATCCGCGCGGCGCGGCAGCGGGGCCTGGCCGTCCCCGAGCACTGCTCGGTCATCGGCTTCGACGACTCGCCGCTGATCGCCTTCACCGACCCGCCCCTGACGACGATCCGCCAGCCGGTCCCCGCGATGGGTCAGGCGGCCGTGCGCGCCCTTCTGGAAGAGGTCGGCGGAACGCCCGCGCCGCACAGCGAGTTCATCTTCCTCCCCGAGCTGGTCGTCCGCGGCTCGACCGCCACCGCGCCCGTCATACAGCAGGCGTAGGGGGCCGTCCCCGAGAGGGGGCGGGGGGCCGCTCGGCCGGGTGGAGGAGAAGCGGCAGGCCGAAGACCCGACCGGAGGATGATCGGGTCGGCGTCAGTCCTCTGGCAAACTGTTCGCCCATGGGGGCAACCAGCGTCAGTTCGAAAGTGGAGCGAGTGGATCCGGCACAGCCCGTGACCGGCCGGGACGAGGACGCGGCCGCCCCCCCGAAACGCCTCAGGTCACTGCGGCGTCCCCGGCGGCCGAGGCTCTGGTTCGAACTGCTGCTCATCGCCGTCAGTTACCTCATCTACTCGATGATCCGCAACGCCGCCCCGCTGCGCGAGGAGCAGGCGCAGAGCCACGCCCGCTGGATCTGGGAGCTCCAGGACTCCATGGGCCTCGCCTTCGAGCGCGGGCTCAACCACGCGATCGGCGGCGTCACCTGGCTCATCATCGCGATGAACTACTACTACGCGACGCTCCACTTCATCGTCACGATCGCCGTCCTCGTCTGGCTCTTCCGCAGCCACCCCGGGCGGTACGGCGCGACGCGGCTCGTCCTGTTCGCCACCACCGCCGTGGCCCTGCTGGGGTACTACTTCTACCCCTTGGCGCCGCCCCGGCTGATGGACGGCATGGACTTCATCGACACCGCCAGCGTCCACCGGACGTGGGGCTCGCTGTCCGCGGAGGACAGCGCCATGGCGTCGGTGTCCAACCAGTACGCGGCCATGCCGTCGATGCACATCGGCTGGTCGGTGTGGTGCGGCATCACCATCGCGGTGCTGGCCAGGCCGCTGTGGCTGAAGCTGCTCGGGGCGCTCTACCCGGCGCTCACCCTGCTGGTGATCATGGCCACCGCCAACCACTTCTGGCTCGACGCGGCGGGCGGCGTGGTCTGCCTGGCGTTCGGCTACGGCGTCGCCTACCTCTGGTACGGCGGCGTCTGCTACCGGCTGCCCCGGCAGGTACCCGGCACACCCGGCGCCCCGGACGACGGTGACCGCGCCTCCGGCGGTCCCCCCTCCCGCGGCCGGCCCTCCCGGGATCAGCCCTCGTAGAAGAGCCGCTCGACCACCGCGCGGGCGCGGCGGGTGGTGCGCCGGTAGTCGTCCAGCATCCGGCCGACGGTGCCCGGCTCGTACCCCAGGTAACGGGCCACCGCCGCCGATTCGCGCGCGTCGGTGGGGAAGGTGTCCTGCGGGCGGGCCCGCACCAGCATCACCGCGTTCCGCACGCGGGAGGCCAGCACCCACGCCTCGTCCAGCACCTCGGCGTCCTCGGCGTCGAGGAGCCCGGCCTCCACCGCCGCGGTCAGGGCCGCGCGGGTGCGGGTGGTGCGCAGCCCGGGGACGGCGTGCCCGTGCCGCATCTGGAGGAGCTGCACGGTCCACTCGACGTCGGAGAGCCCGCCGCGGCCCAGCTTGGTGTGGAGGGTGGGGTCGGCGCCGCGTGGCAGCCGTTCCGCCTCCATCCGCGCCTTCAGCCGCCGGATCTCCCGCACCGCGTCCTGGTCGAGGCCGCCCGCAGGGTGGCGCAGCGGGTCGATGAGGGCGATGAACCGCTCTCCCAGCTCCGCGTCGCCCGCCACCGGCTCGGCCCGCAGCAGCGCCTGGCTCTCCCAGCCGAGCGACCAGCGGCGGTAGTAGGCGCGGTAGCTGGTGAGCGAGCGGACGAGCGGGCCGTTCCTGCCCTCGGGGCGCAGGTGGGTGTCGACCAGCAGCGGCGGATCGACGCTGGGGAGCTGGAGCAGCCGGATCGCCTCGTTGGCGATGGCGGACGCGGCGTCGGCCGCCTCCCGTTCGTCCGCGCCCCCGACCGGCTCGTGGACGAGGATGACGTCGGCGTCCGAGCCGTAGCTCAGCTCGTGGCCGCCGAAGCGGCCCATGGCGATCACGGCGATCCGCGCGGGCGGCGGGTCCTGGCCGTGGGCGGCCGTGGCGGTGGCGAGCGCGCCGGCGATGGTGGCGGCGTTGATGTCGGTGAGCGCCGCGCCCACCCGGTCCAGCGCGGCGCCCGGCTCCCGGGCCGCCGCGGACGGCTCCGCCAGCTCCGGGGGCTCCGGCGACGCGGCGTCCTCGGGGGCGTAGGCGCCGACGATGTCCCCCGCGGCGGTGCGGAACAGCTCGCGGCGGCGGATCCCGCGGGCGACGGTCACCGCGTTCTCCGGGGTGTTGGCGCGGCGGACGGCGGCCAGGATCTCCTGGCGGAGGGCGGCGGCGGGCCGCGGTCGCAGGCCCTCCGGGTCGCCGAGCAGGGCGACGGCCTCGGGGGCGCGCAGCAGCAGGTCGGGGGCGAGGCGGCCCGCGGACAGGACGCGGGCCAGGTTCTCCGCGGCGGCGCCCTCGTCGCGCAGCAGCCGCAGGTACCAGGGGCTGTTGCCCAGCGCGTCGGAGACCTTGCGGAAGCCGAGCAGCCCGGCGTCGGGCTCGGCCGAGTCGGCGAAGCTGTCGAGCAGCACCGGCAGCAGGGTCCGCTGGATGGCGGCCTTGCGGGAAACGCCCGAGGCCAGCGCGGTCAGGTGGCGCAGCGCGGCGGCGGGGTCGGCGAACCCGAGGGCCACCAGGCGCTCCTTCGCCGCGTTCTGCCCGAGCCGCGCCTGCCCCACGTCGAGGCGGGCGACGGCGTCGAGCAGCGGCCGGTAGAACAGCTTCTCGTGCAGGCGCCTGACGCCCGCGGTGTGGTGGCGCCAGGCCGCGGTCAGCTCCTTGACGGGCTCGCCGGTGAAGCCGAGGGAGCGCCCCAGCCTGCGCAGGTCGGCCTCGTCGGTGGGCATCAGATGGGTACGGCGCAGGCGGTGGAGCTGGATGCGGTGCTCGACGGTGCGCAGGAAGCGGTAGGAGGCGTCCAGGGAGGCGGCGTCCTGGCGGCCGACATAGCCCCCGGCGGCGAGGGCGGCCAGGGCGTCGAGGGTGGTGGCGTGCCGCAGCTCGGAGTCGGTGCGGCCGTGGACGAGTTGCAGGAGCTGGACGGCGAACTCGACGTCGCGCAGGCCGCCGGGCCCGAGCTTCAGCTCGCGTTCGGCCTGGCCCGCGGGGATGGAGCTCTCGACGCGGCGGCGCATCCGCTGCACGTCGGGCACGAAGTTCTCCCGCTCGACGGCCTGCCAGACCAGGGGGGCGACGGCTTCGCAGTAGTCGCGGCCGAGGCCGGGGTCGCCCGCGACGGGGCGGGCCTTGAGGAGGGCCTGGAACTCCCAGGTCTTGGCCCACCGCCGGTAGTAGGCCAGGTGGCTGCTCAGCGTCCGGACCAGCGGGCCGTTCCTGCCCTCGGGGCGGAGGTTGGCGTCCACGGGCCAGATGGTGCCCTCGGCCGTGGTGTCGGAGCAGATCCGCATCAGGCGGGCGGCGAGGCGGGTGGCGGCCTGGAGCGCAGGGCCCTCCTCCGCCCCGTCGACGGGCTCGGCGACGAAGATGACGTCCACGTCGGAGACGTAGTTGAGCTCCCGGCCGCCGCACTTGCCCATGCCGATGACGGCGATCCGGCAGCGGGCCGCGTCCTTCGGGCTCTCGCCCTCGGCGATGCGGAGCGCGGCGCGGAGGGTGGCGGTGGCCAGGTCGGCGAGCTCGGCGGCGGTCTCGGCGACGTCCGTGGTGCCGGTGATGTCGCGGGCGGCGATGGTGAGGAGGGCGCGGTAGTAGCCCACGCGCAGCTCGTCGGGGTCGGCGGCGGGCGCGAGGGCGGCCTCGAACTCCGGTGTCCCCGGATGGAGATCGGCGGTCTCGAACGCGACGAGGGCCTGCCATTCGGCGGGGTGGCGGGCGAGGTGGTCGCTGAGGCCGTCGGAGGCGCCGAGCACGGCGAGGAGGCGGTCCCGCAGGGGCTTGGCCGACATCACGGTGTCGAGCAGCCTGGCTCGTTGCTCCTCGGGCTGGGCCTCGGCCAGCCGGACCAGGCCGTGCAGCGCGGCGTCGGGGTCGGCGGTGGCCGCCAGGGCGTCGAGCAGGGCGCCGTCCCCGGCGTAGGGGACCAGGGCCCGGCCGTCGAGCAGCCGGGCGGCGGCCGTGGGGTCGATGAAACCACGGCGCAGGAGTTGTCCGAAACGGCTGTCCCGCCGCCCGCCCACCGGCACGGCCTCGTCCCCTCTGTGAAGTGTGTCCGTCCGGCCCAGCCTAGGTCCTGCCGGACATATGGCGCCCGGACAGGGGAGCCGGACAGAGCCCGAGCCGCCGGGTCCAGGTGTCCGCTGCGGAACGGGCGGAGCCTAGAGCACCGGCAGGTTCTTCCGCAGTTCGAACGCGGTGACCTCCGAGCGGTACTCCTCCCACTCCTGGCGCTTGTTGCGCAGGAAGAAGTCGAAGACGTGCTCGCCCAGCGTCTCCGCGACCAGCTCGCTGCGCTGCATCAGCTGGATCGCCTCGCCGAGGTTCTGCGGAAGGGGCTCGATGCCCAGCGCCCTGCGCTCCCGGTCGGACAGCGCCCAGACGTCGTCCTCGGCGCCCGGGGGCAGCTCGTAGCCCTCCTCCACGCCCCTGAGGCCCGCGGCCAGCAGCACGGCGTAGGCGAGGTAGGGGTTGGCGCCGGAGTCGAGGGACCGGACCTCGATGCGGGTCGAGCCGGTCTTGCCCGGCTTGTACATCGGGACGCGGATCAGCGCGGAGCGGTTGTTGTGGCCCCAGCAGATGTACGAGGGGGCCTCGCCGCCCGCGCCCGCCGTGCGCTGGGTGCCGCCCCAGATGCGCTTGTAGGAGTTGACCCACTGGTTGGTGACGGCCGAGATCTCCCCGGCGTGCCGGAGGAGCCCGGCGATGAACGAGCGGCCGATCTTGGAGAGCCGGTAGTCGGCGCCGGTCTCGTGGAACGCGTTGCGGTCGCCCTCGAAGAGGGAGAGGTGCGTGTGCATCCCGGACCCGGGGAACTCGGAGAACGGCTTGGGCATGAACGTGGCCTGCACGCCCTGCTCCAGCGCGACCTGCTTCATCACCAGGCGGAACGTCATGATGTTGTCCGCGGTGGAGAGCGCGTCGGCGTACCGCAGGTCGATCTCCTGCTGTCCCGGGGCGCCCTCGTGGTGGGAGAACTCCACGGAGATGCCCATGGACTCCAGCATCGTGATGGCCTGGCGGCGGAAGTCCATGCCGACGGCCTGCGGCGTGTGGTCGAAGTATCCGGAGGTGTCGGCGGGGACGGGGCGGGTGCCGTCCACCGGCTTGGAGTCGAGCAGGAAGAACTCGATCTCCGGGTGGGTGTAGAACGTGAAGCCCAGGTCGGAGCTCTTGGCCAGGGCGCGCTTGAGGACATAGCGCGGGTCGGCGTACGACGGCGAGCCGTCGGGCATGAGGATGTCGCAGAACATGCGGGCGGTGCCTGGCGATTCGGCACGCCAGGGGAGTATCTGGAAGGTGCTCGGGGCGGGCTTGGCGATCATGTCGGACTCGTGCACGCGCGCGAAGCCCTCGATGGCGGAGCCGTCGAAGCCGATGCCCTCCTCGAACGCCTGCTCAAGCTCGGCGGGGGCGATGGCGACCGACTTGAGAAAGCCCAGCACATCGGTGAACCACAGCCGCACAAAGCGGATGTCCCGCTCCTCCAGCGTGCGGAGCACGAACTCCTGCTGCTTCTCCATTTCCACCCATCCTCGCTGGTCAGACGGCTCGTCCCCCGGCCGCGGGTCCTGCGGGGGCCCTGAGCATCCCATCACAGGATTTCCGCCGCGTTGCGCATGCGCGACCGGGGCGCCCCGGCTCCATTGTGGAACACCGGCGGGAACACCGCCCCGCCGCGCCGGGACTCTTCCGGCCGCTCGTTCGGGGGAGCTTTCCGCAACCGCCTGCGCCGGGGACCGCGCGCCCTCTACTCTCCCGTGTCACAGAGCGAGTTGCCGCCGTCACGGCTCGTTGCCGCTCGTTGCCGCTCGTTGCCGCCTTGCGCGTCGGAGGCCAGTGAGGACCCCATGGTGTATGCCGAAGCTTTACGACGGGACCGCCGTCCCGCGACGACCACCGGCCGGTGGTTCGCCGCGCCCGCCCTGGTGGGGCTGCTCGCCGTCGTCTCGGCGTTCCTGGTGGGGGCCGAGGCGCGGGTCGCGGTGCTGGGCTGCGGCGCGGCGGCGACGCTCGCGGTGGGAGCCGTGGCGGGCGAGACCGCGCGCCGGGGCCGGGCCGTGGCCGCCCTGGGCGAGCGCCTGGAGCGGCAGGCCGACGACACCTCCACGCTGGTCTACGACGTGGTGCCGCCGCTGCTGGAGAAGCTGCGCGGCGGGGTGGTCGACGCGGACGTGGTGCCGCCGCTGACCCCGGGGCCCGCCTCGGACGTGCGGCTCCAGGCGGCGCACGAGACGCTGCTCTTCTCGCTCGTGGACGCCGCGCGCGAGAAGGAGTTGCAGCGCGACTCGGGGAAGCGGGCGATCGTCAGCGTCGCGGGCCGCATCCAGTCGGAGATCCACCGGCTCCAGCAGCAGGTGACGGCGATGCAGTTCCGCCACGACTCCCCCGAGCTGCTGGGCGACCTGATGGAGGTGGAGCACGGGGTGAACGTGGCGGGCCGGTTCGCCACCGCGCTGGCCGTGCTCGGCGGCGGCGTCCCGCTGCGCCGGTTCAGGGCGCCGGTCACCCTGCACGACCTGATGCGCGCGGGCGCGGGGCCGATCACCGAGTACACGCGGGTGACGCAGCACCATGTGGTGGACACGGCGGTGGTGGGCGAGGCGGCCGAGTCGCTGGTCCTAGTCCTGGCCGAGCTGCTGGACAACGCCACCCGGTTCTCGCCCCCGCCCACCAAGGTGGTGATGAACGCGCAGGAGGTGGCCCACGGCATCGAGGTGTCCATCGAGGACTGCGGCGCCGGACTGACCGCGGAGACCGCGGAGCGCGCCGAGTCCCTGCTGCGGCAGGGCGTGGACGGCATCGACGTGATCGACCTCGGCGAGACGGCGCGGATCGGGCTGCGGGTGGCGGGCATCCTGGCGGGCCACTGGGGGGCGCGCATCTCGTTGCGCCCCTCCACGGGCGCCGGGGTGCGCGCGGTGGTGTTCCTGCCGGACGAGCTGTTCACCGCCTTGCCGCCGTCGGCCCGTCCGGCGTACGCCAAGCCGAGCCCGTTCGCGGAGTGGCCGCCGGGGCCCGGCGGGGTCCCGGGCCCCGGCGGGCCGGAGGCGCCGGGCGAACGTGACCGGCGGGGGGGGGCGCCTGCGGACGCGGGGGGCGCGCCGGAGAGGAGCGTGCGCGGGCTGCCGCAGCGCAGGCGCCCGCCGGGGTTGTGGGTGGAGGCGTTCTACGCGGGGCTGCGCGCGGAGCGCGACAGCGGAGAGAGCGGACATGGATGACAACGACACGACACCGCGCCGGGCGTCCGCACTGGACCGGCTGCTCGGGGACTTCGCGGCGGCCCTGCCGTGCGTGCGGCACGTCGTCGTGCTGTCGGCGGACGGGCTCTGCCTGGCGTGGCACGGCGGCGGCCCCGACAGCGCCGAGCGCCTCGCGGCCGTCGCCTCGGGGGTCGAGAGCCTGGCCCGTTCGGTCGTGGGCGAGCTCACCGACCGGGAACCGTCCCCGGGCGAGGCCGCGCGGATGGTGCTGATGGAGCTGGACGGCGGCTTCTTCCTGCTGATGTCGGCGGGCGCCCGCACCTGCCTCGCCGTCACCACGGACGAGGGCGGTGAGCCCGGCCGGGTCGGCGCGGGGATGCGCGATCTGGCGCCGCGCCTCGGGGACCACCTCGCGGCCCTGGGCGCGGCGGCCCGGAAGGCGTCGCCGTGACGGAGGTGGACCGGGGCGGGGACGGGCCGACCGTTCCGCTCTATGTCGTCACCGGCGGGCGGGCCGGAGTCCCCCGCGGCATCGTCCCGGCCACGCTCGTCGTGGCGCGGTCGGTGCCCGCGCCGGGCGACGCGCCGGAGCGGGCCGCGCTCCTGCGCGCCTGCGTGCGCCCCAGGCCCGCCGGGGAGCTGGCCGCCGGGCTCGGCCTGCCGTTCGGCGTCGTCGCCGTGCTGGTGGAGGACCTGCGCGCGGGCGCCGGGGTCGAGCTCGGGGCGGGAGGAGGCGAGCGGCCGACGGGCGCCGCGGACGCCGCCGCGGGGAGCGACCCCGCGACGCTGAAGGCGCTGATCGATGGACTGCAACGGCTCTGACCGGCGCCCGGAGCCCCGGGCGCGCCGGATCCCCAGGACCCTTCGGAGGCCCCCGTGACCGCGACCCCGCCCGAACCGGCCCGCAGGCCGGAGTGCCCGGCCCCCCACCGCGGGCCGGGCGGCGTTCAACGGCTGTACGGCTCCGCCGCGGCGACCGAGCCGACCGAGCTGTTCGAGCGGCTGCGGGCCGAGCACGGCCCGGTGGTGCCGGTGCTGCTCGAAGGGGACGAGCCCGCCTGGCTGGTCATCGGCTACAACGAGATCCTCCATGTCACGCGGAACCCGCGCCGCTTCAGCCGCGACGGGCGGAACTGGGCGGCGTTCACGGAGGGCAGGATCGGGCCCGAGGCCCCCATCGCGCCGGTGCTGCTGTGGGGTCCCGACTGCACGCACCAGGACGGCGTGGTGCACCAGCGGCTGCGCGGCGCGGTCAGCGAGAGCCTCCAGCGCTTCGACCGCAGGGGGCTGCGCCGCCTCGTGCAGCGCCACGCCGACCTGCTGATCGACGGCTTCTGCGGCGACGGGCGTGCCGAACTGCTGGGGCAGTACGCGCGGCGGCTGCCGATGCTGGCGCTCACCGAGGTGCTGGGGCTGCCCGGGGCGGAGGGACCGCGGCTGGTGGAGAGCGCGCGCCAACTGCTGATCGGCACCGAGGAGGCGGTGGCCAGCGACCGGCACATCCAGCGGGTGCTGCGCGAGGCGGTGGAGCGCAAGCACGTGGCGCCGGGGCACGACCTGGCGTCCTGGCTGATCGCGCACCCGGCGGACCTCACGGACGAGGAGGTGCAGCACCATCTGCGCCTGGTGCTGGTCGCCGCGAACGAGACGACGACCAACCTCATCGTGAACACGCTCCGGGTCGTCCTGGCCCATCCGCCGCTGCGGGGCTCGGTGTTCGGGGGACGGATGACCCTGCCCGCCGCCGTGGAGCAGGTCCTGTGGGACGAGCCGCCGATCGCGGTGTGCCCCGGAGGCTTCGCGACGCACGACGTGGAGCTGGGCGGCCAGGCCATCCGGAAGGGCGACGCCTTACTGCTGGGCTTGGCGGCGGCGAACGCGGACCCGCGGGTCAGGCCGGAGCCCGGCGCGTTGATGCAGGGGAACCGCTCGCACCTGGCGTTCGCCAGCGGCCCGCACGAGTGCCCCGGCCGGGACGTCGGGCGGGCCGTCGCCGTGACGGCGATCGAGGTGCTGCTGACGCGGCTGCCCGACCTCGGGCTCACGGTGGCGGCGGACGAGCTGACCTGGTCGGCCTCCACCTGGGCGCGCCATCTGGACGCGCTGCCCGTCCGGTTCGCCCCCCGGCGGCCCGCGCCCGCCGGGCCGGCGCGGGCCGAAGGCCCGGCCGCGGCCGGGCCGGGGGCGGGGTCAGGGGCGGGAGCGGGGGCG
>NZ_LAVK01000150.1 GCF_001083795.1 Streptomyces sp. SBT349 | reverse complement strand
GGCAGCGCCAGTTGTGATTAAGAAACAGGTCCCGCCCCCGCCCCAGGCCACATACGATGCACTCCGACGGTGACGGATCACTACGGCGGAGGGGTGGGTCGGAGAACCCATGCGTGACGGCACGACGGCTCCACAGACCGGCCTCGCCCAGGACAGCATCCCGGTCGAAGTGGACGAGACAGGCCACAGCACGGACGTGGAGAGGGAGGACATCGGCGAGCGGATCGACAGTCCCTTCGATCCCGACCTGATCGAGGTCCAGACACGCACCCCCACGGTCTCTCTCCTCCTCAACCGCATCAGGCGCGGGACGATCGACCTCGCTCCCGACTTCCAGCGTCGGGCCGGCATCTGGACGCCGAAGGCCCAGAGCCGACTGATCGAGTCGCTCCTGCTGCGCATCACGCTGCCGACCCTGTACGCCGCGGAGGGTGAGGAGGACACCTGGTCCATCGTCGACGGAGTTCAGCGCCTCTCCACCATCGCCCGCTTCGTCTCACCGGAGTCCATCGACTCGGATCCGCTCCATCTGACAGGGCTGGAGTACCTCACCGAGTTCAATGGCTCGACCTTCTCCGACCTACCAGGTCGCCTCCAGACACGGATCGAGGAGGCTGAACTGGTCGTGCTCCTCATTCGGCGGGGGACGCCGGAAGAGGTCAAGTTCAACATCTTCGCCCGCATCAACACAGGTGGCCGCGCGCTCACCCACCAGGAGCTTCGCCATGCGCTGATCCCCGGCCCCGCCCGCCTGTTCCTCCAGGATCTCGCCCTCTCCGGCGCGTTCGGGAAGGCGACGCTCGGGACAGTGTCTCCTGAGCGCATGTCCGACCGGGAGATGTGTCTGCGTTTCGCGGCGTTCGTCCTCGCACCACCCAGCGAATACACGAGCGGCGACCTCGACGACTTCCTCCGCCGGACCATGCACCGGGTCAACGACATGGAGCCTGAAGATCGCGAGAAATTGCGTATGCAGTTCGTCGCGGCCATGGAAGCGAGCCATGCCGTGTTCGGCGATCACGCCTTTCGCAAGAGATTTCGCCACACAGGCCGCCGATCTCCCGTGAACAAGGCGCTCTTCGAATCGCAGTCGGTCACCCTCTCCCGATACACGCCTATCGAGGTCGAACGACTCCGCCAACGCCGCCGGCGGGTCGAGGAGGGATTTCTCGACCTCATGGAAGACACCGACTTCTTCAATGCCGTATCCGCGGGAACGGGCGACGTTCGTAAGGTCAGGCTTCGTTTCGGCATGCTCGACGACATGATCCGGGGGGTCCTGAATGCTTGAGCGGCTCGGCATCACGAATTTCAAGGCGTTCGGCCGCCAGGACATCGCGCTGGCGCCTTTCACCCTCCTCACCGGCCTGAACTCCTCCGGGAAGAGCACGGTCCTCCAGGCACTTGCTCTGCTGCGCCAGTCGCACGAGGCCGGAGTCCTCGAGGACGGTGCCGACTCCGGGTTGCTGCTCAACGGTGAGTTCGTCCAGCTCGGCACGGGGAAGGACGTGCGGCACGAGGCGTACCCCAAGGACGATCCCGATATCGGTCTCAGCGTCGCACCAGCCGCCTCCGCGAGCGAACCGCTCAGCTGGCGCGCCCTGTACGGGTCGGAGGACGACCTGCTCAAGCTCGCCGCGTCGCCTCCCGCACGGCTCTCCCTGATCGATGCGCTGCCCGAGCTCTTCGGCCCGCGGTTCCAGTACCTCAAGGCCGACCGCATCGTTCCCGACATCAGCTACCCGCGCTCACACCACGCCGTCGTGCGACGCGGGTTCCTCGGTGCCCGCGGTGAGCACACGGCCAACTACCTCCGCGTCCATCAGGACGACAGCATCGAAGCGGACCTGCGACATCCGTCCTCGCCCTCCGGCACACTGCTGGCGCAGACCGACGCGTGGATGCAGCAGCTCTGTCCGGGAGTCGATCTCCAGGCCATCGGAATCGACGGCACGGACACCGTCCGGCTGAGCTACGGCTTCGGATCAGGTGTGAGCGCCTCGAACCGGTACCGGCCCACCAACGTCGGCTTCGGTCTCACCTATGCCTTGCCTGTCGTCATCGCGTGCCTCACAGCCCGCCCGGACTCGCTCATCCTCTTGGAGAACCCGGAGGCGCATCTCCATCCCCAGGGCCAGACCTCACTTGCCTACCTCGCGGCCGCCGCGGTGGCAGCCGGTGCGCAGCTTGTCGTGGAGACGCATTCCGACCACGTCCTCAACGGGTTGCGGATCTCGGTCAAGAACGGCCGCATTCCAGCGTCCGCAACGGCCGTGCACTTCTTCGGGCGAAGCGGCCACAGCGGAGAGGTCGTCAGTCCGGGGATGAGCGATGACGGCATGCTGTCCGATTGGCCACGAGGGTTCTTCGACGAGTGGGAGAACTCCCTCGACCAACTACTGGACTGATCCGCCCGGGAATATCGGTAATGCACACGTCAACGGACCTAAGGGCGAGAGGTGCCACTTCTCCTGTTCCTCAACGAGCGCTCCTGCACGTCGAACGCCTCACCACCGGAAGTCGCCAAGGCGATGGACGGGCTGATCCGTGTGCTGCGGGAAGCCCGTACGTGGCGCGAGATCGCCCTCGTGACCCGGACCCCGCTGGCCCGGTCGGAATTGGCCAGGGGCTACTACTACCAGCAGTGGGCAGCCGACAACCGGCATCGGAACCAGCGTCAGTACATCAAGGCCCTCCGCAACCGGGCGCCCTTCGCCGAGGTACTTCCCCGAGACCCGGTGCCGGGGGACGTCGAGCACGAGTACGCCGGTGAGCGCGTTGAGGGGATCGGTGCGGCCCATCTCCTGGACGGCCTGGCTGTCAGCCTTCCGGTGTCGACAGCCTGGCACCGGTCCTGGCTGGAGGTCACCGTCCGCACGCTGGTCGAGAGCGATGAAGGCCATGTGGTCATGCGCGAGGCGACCGAGCCGGTACGACACGGCTCCCGTCCTGTCGACCTCAAGGCGCATGAGCGGTGGGGCCGATCCAGCGGGCTCCACGCCATCGGTTCGCCGACACAACTGTGGGCGGAACGGGCCGACTTCTTCCCCTCACTCCGCTTCCTTCCACGGGCCAGGCAGGACCTCGAAAGCCTGCAACCCCCGGCATTTGTCCAGGTACGCGGACTGCTTGCGCGGCTCGAGGAATCGGTCGCGCGGTGGGACCCGTCCGCGGCCGCCGTCCCCGCCTGGCAAGGAGCGAAGGTCACTCCGGAGCACGAGCAACGCAAGCGCCTGTGCTCGTTCACCGACGAAGAGGGCGAGAAACACTGCTACGACTGGCACGGACGCTTCACTCCGGGGGCCGGGCGGCTCCACTTCCGGCTTCTGCCGGGGGAAAGGGCGCTGGAGATCGCCTACATCGGCCCCAAGATCGAGCCCTGATCTCCCCCGGGGTCCACGCCCGGCCCCCCGGCCTCGCCTGTTCTCACAGGTAGCCGAAGAGTCCGAGCCAGCGGCGCTGGTCGGTGGCGGCGTGGTCCAGGAGGACCTGGGGGTCGATCCTGACGACGCCGCCGCTGGCGAGGGTCGGGAGGGTCTGGCCCATGACCTCGGGCGGGGTGAGGTCGTCGCGGGCGGGGAACTCGCCGATCTGGCGGAAGACGTCGCCGCCGCGCTTGGACAGGTTCCAGTCGATGAACAGCTCGGCGGCGGCCGGGTGTTCGGCCGAGGAGGTCTTGCCGACGAAGTAGTCGTAGGCCGCCATGCCCTCCTCGGGGATGACGAAGTCCACCGGCGCGTTCTTGCTGGCGGCGATGTTGATGCTGCTGACGACGCCGGTCGCGACGGAGATCTCGCCCCTGGCCAGGGACTCCAGGGCGGCGGACGAGGAGTCGAAGATGCGCGGCTCCTGGTCGGCGAGGGCGGGCAGGTACTCCTCGCCGAGCCGGTCCTCCTGGAAGCGGTTGAGGGTCAGCGAGCTGCCGCCCGCGCCGATCTGGGTGATGCCCAGGTCGCCCCGCCACTCGGGTTCGGTCAGGTCCCACCAGGAGGTCGGGGCGTCCTCCTCGTCCACCAGCACGGTGTTGTAGGCGAAGGTGTAGAGGGGGTTGAAGACGCGGTAGAACTCGCCGCCGTGGTAGCGGACGCTCTCGTCCAGGCGGTCGTAGTCGGGGACCTCGTGGGCCTCGAAGACCCCGGCGTCCCGCATCCGGCCGGCGATGTCGTAGTCGGAGGTGCGTACCACATCGGCGCCGAGCCGCCCCGCGCCCTGCTCGCTGAGGACGCGTTCGGCGAGCCGGTTGGGCACCAGGCGGACCAGCTCGACCTCGATGCCGGTGTCGTGCTCGAACGCCTTGATGACCTCTTTCTCCGAGTTCTCGACGTAGCCGCTGTACAGCGACAGCGAGCCCTCCTCGGTGGCGGCGGCGAGCAGGTCGGCGTCGGCGATGCGTTCGCCGTCCACCACGAGCCCGTCGCCGGTCTCGACGCTGGCCCGTTCCGCGTCCACGACGGCGACCGAGGGCGGCGGCGCGCAGGCGGCGGCGAGGGTGAGGGCCGCGGCGGCGAGGGCCGCCGCGAGGGTCCGGACCCCGGTCGGCGTGGTCACCCTTCTCATCGTGATCCCTCCACGGTCTTGGCTCCCAGGGACTTGGCGAGGAGCGCGATCACGAGGATCACGCCGCAGTAGAGCAGGCTCACGCAGGCGGCGCCCTGCATCGCGCCGTTGTCGTAGTTGTCGAAGATGAGGATGGACAGCAGCCGGGTGTCGGAGGTGAAGAGGAAGAGCGCGGCGGACAGTTCGCGCATGCAGAGCATCAGCAGCAGCAGGAGGGTGGACACCATGCCGACGCGCATCAGCGGCAGCGTCACATAGGACACGGCCTTGGCGCGGGGCGAGCCGAGCAGCACCGCGCTGTCCTCCAGGTCGCGGTCCACCTGGAGGATGGAGGCGGAGACGCCGCGGTACCCCTGCGGGAGGAAGACCGCGAGGAACGCGACGACCAGCACGGCCATCGTCCCGTAGACGGGGACGGGCGCCACCAGCCAGGTCCACAGCAGGCCGAGGCCGAGCACGATGGCGGGGACGGCGAGCGGCGCCATCGCGACGAACTCCAGGACCCGGCGGCCGGGCGCGTTGGTGCGGTAGACGGTGTAGCTGATGGCGAAGCTGATCGCCGTGCCGATGAGGCCCGCGAGGACGGCGGTCAGGACGCTGTTGCGGGCGGCCTGGAGGAAGTCCTCGGAGGTCAGCATCTCGCCGAGGCTGTAGAACGAGAGGGCGTCGGCGTCGGTGAGCTGCCCCAGGCTGGCGATGTAGGGGGAGTTCTGGAGCGCCGCGGTCAGCAGGGCGGCCAGCGGAAGCACGACGGCCAGGGCGAAGTAGGCCATGGCGGCGGCGAACGCGGGCCAGCGCCAGCGCCCCAGCGGGATCATCTTCGCCTTGACGCCCTTGCCGGTGACGGTGGTGAACTTCCGCCGCATCACGGCGCGTTGCTGGAGGGCGGTGACGACGAGGAGGACGACGGTCAGGACGACGGCGACGGCGGCGGCCTCGTTGCCCCGCGAGGGCGAGGCGTTCATCAGGCGGTAGATGAAGCTGGGCAGGGTGTCCACCTGGCCGGGGTTGCCGATGACCTGGGCGACCGGGAAGTTCTCCATGGTGAGGGCGAAGATGAGGATGCCGGAGCCCAGGATCGCGGGCATGGCCAGCGGGAACGTGATCCGGCGCAGCGTGTGGCGGCGGGTGCCGCCGTGGACGAACGCCGCCTCCTCCAGGTCGGGGTTCATCAGCGACAGGGCGCTGTGGACGAGGAGGAAGGCGTAGGGGGCGTAGTAGAGGGCCAGGACCATGATCAGTCCGGGCCGCGAGTAGATGTCGAGGGTGAGGTCGAGCCCGACGCTGTGCAGGAGGAGGTTGAGGAAGCCGGTGGCCGGGCTGCCGAGCAGGGACCAGGCCAGGGCGCCGACCAGCGACGGCAGGAACAGCGGCGCGATGCCGGCGAAGTAGAGGAGGCGCCGGGCCGGGGCGTCGGTCCGCGCGGCGAGGAACGCCAGCCCGCAGCCGATGACAAGGGCGACCAGCGAGGCGGCGCCCGCGATGAACACGGAGTTTCCGAGGGCTCCCACGGCCTGGGAGGTGGAGAGGATCTCGAAGTTCTCCAGCGAGAGCGCGTCGAGGCCGATCGCGCCGGGGCGCGGCACGTGGGTGCTGAAGGCGGCCAGCAGGATGAACAGCATCGGCACGACGACCAGCGTGCCGAGGGCCACGAGCAGGACGCCGGTGGGCAGGGCGCGGCGCAGCCGGGCGATCACGGCCGTCATGCCGGCACCTCCGCGGGCAGCACCTGGACGGCGGCGGGCTCGGCGGTGGCCCACACGGGGGTGCCGACCGGGAGCAGCGCGCTGCCGTGGCGCGGGACGAGGGCGTCCAACTCGGGGCCGCCCTTGAGGCCGACGCGGTAGCGGACGTAGGAGCCCTGGAAGCTGACGACCTCGACCCTGCCGAGCCAGTTGTTGGTGCCCTCGGGCAGGGGCTCGGTGGCCAGCCGGATGTCCTCGGGGCGGATGCAGACGCGGGGCGGGGCGGCGCCGGCTTCCGTGGGGAGCGACCTGCTGAGGACCTCGACGTCGTGGCCGGTGAGCCCGAGGACGGAGAGGTTCTCGCGGGAGGCGACACGGGTGCAGGGGAAGATGTTGGAGACGCCGAGGAAGTCCGCGATGGAGGCGGAGAACGGGGCGTCGTAGATCTTCTCGGGGCGGTCGATCTGCACGATCCTGCCGTTCTGCATCAGCGCGATCCGGTCGGCGAGCGCCAGGGCCTCGGACTGGTCGTGGGTGACATAGACGCAGGTGAGACCCATGCGCTGCTGGATCTCGCGCAGCTCGACGCGGAGCCGGTCGCGGAGCCTGGCGTCCAGGTTGGACAGCGGCTCGTCGAGCAGCAGCACGCTCGGCCGCATGACCAGGCTGCGCGCCAGCGCGACGCGCTGCATCTGGCCGCCGCTGAGCAGGCTGGCGCCGCGGCCGGCGAACTCGGCGAGGCCGACCATGTCCAGCACCTCCGTCACGCGTGCGCGGATCTCGGCCTTGGGCAGCTTCTTCTGGCGCAGGGAGAAGGCGACATTGTCGAAGATGGTGCGGTGCGGCCACACGGCGTAGGACTGGAAGACCATGCCGACGTTGCGCTTGTTCGGGGGGACGTTGACGCGTCTGTCGCTGTCGAAGACGACGGTGTCGCCGATCGTTATGCGTCCGCTCAGGGGCGTTTCGAGTCCGGCGACGCACCGCATGGTCGAGGTCTTCCCGCAGCCGGACTTCCCGAGCAGGACCAGGGATTCGCCGTCCGCGATGTCGATGCTGAGATCCTTGATCGCGACCGCGTCACCATAGGCGAGTGTGATGTTTTCCAGCTGAACTTTCATGACAGCTCCTTTGCTGCCGGAAGGCGTGCGCCTCACACGCTTTCCCGGAGGAGGGCGGGGACCAGTAGTTCGGCGGTCGCCAGGCGCCGCGCGGCGCGGTGGAGCGTCACCGTGCCGATCGCACCGGCGTGGTCGGAGATCACTTCGGCCTCGACGATCCCCGCGGGGGTTCCCAGGCGGATCGTCGACGCCGATGGCCGGTTTTCAGCCAATATGGCCGGTAGCGTACCCGGTGTCATGGCCGCGGCGGCGACCGCGACCGCCGAGGTCAGGCCGATGACCGGGTGGGGCGCGTGCATCGACACCATGCGCACGGCCAGGTCGTAGGCGTCCGCGGGCACGGGGACGCCGAGCGAGGTGACGTAGTCGCCCGCGGGGGCCACGACGCCGACCTTGGGCACCGCGTAGGTGACCGGGTCCTCGGGGAGGGCCAGGCCCATCCGCAGGGCGGCGGCCCGGCGCAGCCGGGCCAGCCGGGGCACCAGGGCGGCGAACTCCTCGACCGTCTCCAGACCGCTCGCCCCCAGCGAGGCGGCGTCGGCGAGCACCGCGGGGGCGCCCGCGTCCACCAGGGTCGCGCTGACGCCGTCGATCCGCTCGACGCCCTCGCCGGTGGGCAGCAGCGCTCCCGTGCTGGCCCCGGCGGGGCGTGTGAAGCCGAGGCCGACGGGCACGCCCTCGGCCGAGGAGCCCGGCACGGTCGCCCTCCCCAGCTCGGGCACGGCGCCGCCGGGTGTGGGCACCGTCGCGGAGAGCCGGACGCCGGTGTTCCGGTTGCGCATACGCACCGTGCTGACCGGGTCCCGGGGGGTGGCCAGACCGGTCTGGAGCGCGTAGAGGCCGACCGCCGTGGCGCAGTTCCCGCAGTTGCTCCCCCACTCCACGCCGAAGGTGCCGATGCCGACCTGGGCGAACAGGTAGTCCACGTCGGTGCCCGGTTCGTCGGAGGGGCCGACGATCACGGCCTTGGACGTGGTCGAGGTGGCTCCGCCGACCCCGTCGATCTGCCGCGGGTCGGCCGCGCCGAACGCGGAGGCGAGGATCTCGTCGAGACGGTCCTCGGCCATGGACAGATCGTCCGCGTCGAATACCCAGCACTTGCTGGTTCCGCCGCGCATCAGCGTCGCTGGCAATCGCACCACCTGGAGACCTCCCGCTGGCTGGGGTGAGCGACACGAGCATGCGCGCGACGGGCGTTCAGTACAATCTCGGAAAAGTGGAGTCCCCTTTAGCAACACTTAACCCTCAACGAGAGGAGCGGCTCGTGCAGCTCGACGTCAGACGCATGCTGCTGCTGGCCGAGGTCGCCGGTCACGGCTCGCTCACCGCCGCGGCGCAGGCGCTCGCGTTCACGCCCTCCGCGGTGTCGCAGCAAATCGCGAAGCTGGAGTCGGAGGTCGGCCAGCCGCTGCTGGAACGGCACGCGCGGGGCGTCCAGCTGACCCAGGCGGGAGAGGCCCTGGTGCGGCACGCTCGGCATATGGGACGCCAGCTGGGCGCGGCCAGGGCGGAGCTGGACGAGATCGCCGGTCTTCGCTCGGGCGAACTTCGCATCGGCTCGTTCCCCACCGCCGGCTCCTCGTTGCTGCCGCTGGTCGTCCACCGCCTCGGACAGGCGCATCCGGGCATCGGGCTCACCGTCCGCAGCGCGCTGCTCGACGGGCTGATCGCCATGCTGGAGAGCCGGGAGGTGCAGCTCGCCCTGCTGTGGGACTACGACTGGCGGCGCGTGGACCACCCCGCGCTCACGCTGACGCATCTGCTGGACGACCCGACGGCGCTCATCGTCTCGGAGGAGCATCCGCTGGCCGACCGCGCCTCGGTGGACATCGCCGAACTGGCGGGCGAGAGCTGGATCACCCGCGCGGACGCGCACCCCGTCGCCGATGTCCTCGCGCGCTCCTGCCACGCGGCCGGATTCCGCCCGTCCATCGCGTTCCACGCCCACGACTACCAGGAGGCCCAGGCCATGGTCTCCATCGGCCTGGGCATCGCGCTGGCGCCGCGGCTCGCGCTGACGAACCTGCGCTCCGGCATCAGGGTCATCACGCTGGAGCCCGAGGCGCCGACGCGGCGCATCCTGCTGGCCCGGCTCACCGAACGGCGCCCCACGCCCGCGGAGATCGCGGCACACGGCCTGTTCAGGGCGGCCTCGACCCAGCTGGCGGCCTGAGCAGGGAGCGCGCGGGGCCGCCGACATCACCAGGACGACCGGCGTCCTCGGCGTCACGGACCGTGAGGACTTGAGTCTCCACCCACTGGAGGGCTGAGGGTTGACGTCGTGAGCGAGCACACCGAGCTGTTCACCATCGGCGAGATCGCCCGCCGTACCGGACTGCCGGTGCGCACGATCCGCTTCTGGTCCGACAGCGCAGTGGTGGCGCCGACCGGGCGCTCGGCGGCGGGGTACCGGCTGTACGACGCCGAGGCCGTCGCCCGCCTCGACCTGGTCCGCACCCTGCGTGAGCTGGGGCTGGACCTGGACACGGTGCGCCGCGTGCTGGCCAGGCAGGCGACGGTACGCGACATGGCCGGCGCGCACCTTCGCGCGCTGGACGCGGAGATCCGGACGCTCCAGGTGCGGCGCGCGGTACTGCGGTGGGTCGCTCGACGTGGCAGCACGACCGAGGAGATGAGACTGATGCACAAGCTGGCCCGGATGTCCGCCGACGAGCGGCAGCGGATCATCGACGACTTCGTCCACGAGGTCTTCCACGGCGTGGACCTTGAGGCTCCCGGCGCCGGGATCGCCCAGGCCATGCTCGCGATGCCGGCGGAACTGCCCGCCGACCCCACCTCCGAGCAGGTGGACGCGTGGATCGAGCTGGCCGAGCTGGTCGGCGACGGGACGTTCCGGCGACGCGTGCGGGAGATGGCCGTGGCCGGGGTACGGGCGGAGGAGGAGCCGCCGCGGGGCCCCGAACCGGCTGGTGGACCCGGAGCTGCCCGCGGCGGAACGCGCCCGGCTGGCCGACCAGTTGGCCACCTTCACGGACCGCGGGGTGGAGCGGTACTGGCAGTTGCTGGGCATCCTCCACGGCCGGCCCTCGTGGCCACCGCAGGTGCCCGCGTTCGAATGGCTGATCGCCGCGCTGCGTGCGCGCGGATAGAGGGGGCCTCGCGGACCGGCCCCGGACGGGGGTGCTGTCGCGTCCGGGGCGGTCCGCGAGGTGGTCAGGCGGCCGTGTCGGCTAACGGTTCCTGAAGCTGACGCACCGGACGGTGATCTCGGAGGAGAAGCGGGTGAGTTGGTTCGGGTGGATCTGCCGGGAGGAGCCGGTGCAGTCGGACTTGCTCCAGGCGTGGACGACGCGGTACTTGGAGGTGTGCCCCGCGGACCGGGCGAGGAACGAATCCTGCTTCCCCTTCGAGGTCGTGAGGCGCACGTTGCCGGGCTTGGAGGGCTCGGTGACCGTCCTGGTGGGGGCGTCGCCGTTCGCGTGCCGGTACAGGTACACCGCGCCGGGGGTGCCGCCCGGGGGCTCGGCGGCGGCGGGGGATGTCATGGGGGCGGCCAGCAGTCCGGCGGCGAGGACCGCCGGGACGGCGAGCGCGGACAGACGCTTGAGCATGGGGACTCCTGAGACTTCCGGGGGGACGCCCTGCTTCGCACGCAGGGCCAAGGTGGTTATCCGTTCCCGGAGTCGGCGCAAAACATGAAGATCTACATCTTTGGGGAATTACCGAGAATCTGCGAATGTCATTCGATCAGGGCCGATGTCCCCGCAGAAACAGATAAATGGTATCGCCTGACATTCATCTGTCCGTCTGAGGCTCACGGTTGGGCGAGGCCCATGGCGGTGGCCCGCAGCAGCCGGGTCAGGCGGGGCTCGAAGTCGAGGGCGGCATGCCCCCAGCCGGGGTGCTGGGCATACAGCTCCGCGAGGGTGGGCGTGGGGTGGGAGACCTGCCAGAGATAGGCGGTCAGCGCGAGCGCCGCGGCGATGAGGTCCCGCACCCGCGCGGCCGTCAGGGTGCCCGCGGCGGCCAGGGTCTCGGCGATGGCGTCATGGGCCGCGAAGGAGTTGGCCTTGAAGCGGCGCGCACGCTCGATGCCGACGTCGCCCTCCAGGCTGAGCGGCACATGCGTGAGCAGGTCGCAGAAGAGCGGTCGGGCGGTGAGGGTGGTGACCAGGGCGTCGGCGACCTGCTCCGGGCCGAGGCCGCGGGCGTCGGCGAGATGGGCGGTGAGCGCGTCGCGCCACTGGACCCAGCCGCGTTCGGCCAGTTCGAGCAGGAGCTCCTCCTTGCTCTCGAAGTACCGCCGCACGGCCGAGGGATGCAGCCCCACGGCCTCGGTGACGGCCGCGAGGGTGAGGTGGCGCACCCCGCCGCGGTGAGCCGCCAGCGCGCGTGCGGCGTCGAGGAGATCCTCGGTGCGGCGGAGCTTGGCCTCCTGCGAACGGGCTCGGCGATGCATGCCCTCATCGTAACGCTCGCTACGTGCGTTAATCGGCAGGGGGTGCTAGCCTGCGATAACGCAATCCGATTGCGTAGCGAGAAGGCCGAGGAAAGGGGAGCGGCTGTGCGTGCCGCCGTCGTCACCGGTTTCGGGGAACCGGACGTTTTCGAGCTGAGGGAGCTGCCCGACCCGGTCCCCGGGCCCGGTCAGGTGGCCATCGACGTCAGTCACGCGGCCGTCGGACTGATCGACGTCTTCGTCCGCCAGGGCCTCTACAAGGACCGGGAGGGCCTGCCGCTGCCGCCGTACGTGCCCGGCCTTGAGGTCGCGGGCACCGTCCGCGCCCTGGGCGGCGGCGTGGCGGGCCTGCGCGTCGGCGAGCCGGTGGTGACGCTGTCCGGCACGGGCGCCGACGGCGGCTACGCGTCGGTCGCCGTGGTGGACGCGGCGATGACCGCGAGCCTGGAGGGCACCGGCGTCGACCCGGCCTCGGCGGTCGCGGCCGTGCCCAACGCCGCCACCGCGTACCTCGCGCTGACCGAGGTGGCCCATCTCGGCCGGGGCGAGCGGGTGCTGGTGCATGGCGCGCTGGGCGGGCTGGCCTCCGCCTTCCCCGGCATGGCCCGCGACCTGGGCGCCGCCGAGGTGGTCGGCACGGTGCGCCGCGCCTCGCTCGCGGACGCGCGCGCCTCCGCGCTGCCCTACGACGAGGTCGTCGCCGGCGAGGAGCTGCCCGGCGCCCTGGGCGAGCGCCGCTTCGACGTGGTGGTCGACCCGGTCGGCGGCCGGGTGCGCACCGACAGCCTGCCGGTGATGGCCCCGCTGGGCCGGATGCTGCTGGTGGGCAACGCGAGCGGCGACTGGGAGCACACCGTGCCCACCAACGCCCTGTGGGGCGGCAGCCTCGCCATGCTCGGCTTCTCGATCGGCTTCTACCTGCCGTCCCACCCCGAACGGGCCGCGTCGGCCGCCCGCGCCGCCCTCCGGGCCATCGGCCGGGGCCTGGTCGGCATCGCCGTCCAGGCGCTGCCGCTGGCCGAGGCCGCCGAGGCGCACCGCCGGATCGAGCGCGGGTCGGTGGGTGGCCGCATCGTGCTGACGCCCTGAGCCGGGCGTGGGTGAGCGCCGGTCCCCCGCCGAGGCGGAACGGCACGCCGTGGGCCGGCGGGTGACCGGCTCCGGGGAGATGAACGGAGGCGGCCGATGGGAGTAATCGGCATGTCGGGAGAGCGGTCGGACCACCGGATCATGCAGATTTCGGACCGTCCGACTTCTCCGATCCGAGAGGATGCCATGCGTCTCCGTTCCGTGCTGGCTGCCGCCGCCGTCACCGCTTCCCTGTTCACCGTCGCCGGGACGGCGGCCTCGGCCGTCGCCGACGACCGCTCCGAGGCCCGCTCCACCAACGTCCCGATCGGCAGCTGCAACGACACGGCCATCGGGCTCATCGCCCTCAACATCCCGATCCTCTCCCCGGAGTTCGGCCCCCAGTGCTCCTCGGCGGCCGTCGCCCACTGACCCTCGCGGGTCCCACGAGGCACCGCGCCCCTCCCCGGGCGCGGTGCCTCGTTCGCGTGCCGGGCAGGATATGCCCGTGACCGAGCCTCAGGACGAGCGGGACCGCGCGACGGTGCTGGTGACCGGTGCCACCGGGAAGACCGGCCGCCGGGTGGCGCGGCTGCTCGCCGGGCGCGGCCTCGCGGTCCGCGCGGTGTCCCGTTCCACCGCTCCGCGCTTCGACTGGTACGACGGCGCCGGCTGGGAGCCGGTGCTGCGCGGGGTGACGGCGGCGTATCTGGTGGTCCCCGACCTCGGGAGCCCCCGGCTGCCGCCCGTGGTCGCGGCGCTGGCGCGGCGGGCCGCGGCGGCCGGGGTCGGGCGCGCGGTGCTGCTGTCGACGGGCGGCGGCAGCCCCTGGGAGGAGGGCGTCCTCGCGGCGGAACGGGCGCTGGCCGGGGCGGGTCTCGCGTGGACCGTGCTGCGCCCCCGGTGGTTCCACCAGAACTTCAGCGAGGACTTCCTGCGCGGCCCGGTCATGGCGGGCGAGGTGCGGCTGTCGACCGGCGAGGGGCGCGAGGCGTTCATCGACGCCGACGACATCGCGGAGGTGGCCGTCGCCGCGCTCACCGAGGACGGGCACGCGGGGCGGCGCTACGAGCTGACCGGGCCCCGGCCGCTGAGCTTCGGGGAGGCGGTCGGTGAGGTGGCGCGGGCGAGTGGCCGGGCGATCCGGTATGTGCCGGTGACCGCGAAGGCGTACGCCGGGCTGCTGCGCGGCCGGGGCATGGACCCGGAGTCGGTGGCACTGCTGGTGGGCCTGTTCGAGCGGGTGAGCTCCGGCGCGCTCGCCTCGGTCACCGGCGATGTGGAGCGGGTGCTCGGCCGCGCGCCGCGGGACTTCACCGCCTACGCGCGGGCCGCCGCGGCGGCGGGGGCGTGGCGGACCTGACCCCTCGCACCGGCGGGCGAGGGGCCGGGCAGGGCTCAGAGCAGGGCGCCGGTCAGGGGGTCGTAGCGCAGCACCCGCGCGGAGCTCTCGGACGGGTGCCGGAGGCCGGTGGTCCTGATGGTGGTCAGGCCGACGCGGTAGTGGTCCTCGGTGGTGACGCGCAGCCAGGGCCGTTCGTCGCGCAGGACGGTGACCTCGTCGATCAGCGAGCCGTCCCGCCCGGCGGCGATGGCGTAGACGGGTCCCTGGGGCGGGGCGATGTCGAGGCCGCCGTCCTCGCGGATGGTCAGGGTGGCGACCAGTTCGCCGCGCCCCTCGTGGGCGTCGCCGACGAAGTCGTGGATCCGCGCCGGGTCGCCGACGTAGTGCTTCAGGCGGCCCAGACCGGTGACGTCCATGCCGTTGTAGAAGTTCCTGGCCTCGGCGTCGAGCCAGAGGTGGGTGTTGTGGGTGGGGAAGGCGAAGTCGGCCCCCGAGTTGTAGGTGATGTGCCAGTGCGGCGGGTTGTCGGCGTGCAGGGTGTTGTTGGTCTCGAATCCCGCGACGAACCAGCGGTGTCCCTTGGCGGCGGCCGTCGCCTTGAGGCCGGACTCCACGAGGACGCGGTGGGCGGCGACCAGCTGGTGGGTCTGCGACCTGGCCTCGTTCCCCGGCCAGGGCACGTCGAGCCAGGGCCCGGCGACGCGGTCGGGGTCGTTGTGGTCGATCTTCCAGTACATCCCGGGCGAGAGGTCCGGGTGGCTCCAGATCTGGATCGTGCCCTCGTCGGCGCCCGCCGTCGCCCCGTTCACCGGGAGGGTGAAGGTGAAGCGGTCGCGGTCCGCGCGGTCGTGCCGGAGGCGGAGCCGGTTCTCGCCGTGGATCACCGCCCGCACCGCGACGCCGGGCCAGCGGACGGAGACCTCGACGCCGTCGTCGCTCCTCGGTCCCGTGACGAACGTGTAGTACTCGGCCCTGCTCGCGACGTGGTAGTGCTCGCCACTGACGAACGCGTAGCCCTCGGGGAGCGTGATCTCGGGCCGGCCCGGCTCGCCGGGCCTGGCTCTGACGAGGCGGAAGGCGGAGAACGCGGCCTCGGCGGCGGTCCCGGCGGCGCGTTCCCCCGCGTGGGCGGTGGGAGGCAGCGCCAGGGCCGCGCCCGCGGCGGACGCGCCGACGACGAGCGCGCGACGGCTCAGGAGGGACATGCGGTGACCTCTTTCGGGTGAAGTAGGGCGGGACGGTGGGGGCTTGATCCTGCCGGGGCGGCGGACCCGGGCCCTGACCTGCGCGTGAACGGAGGGGGAACCGTGCCGGGCCGCGCGGAGCCCTCCCCGGCCGCCCGCGAGGAGTGGCCGGTTCGCGCTCCTCCGCGGGCGGCGGCGCGCCACTAGCGTGACGGTCATGGCAGCGGACGAAAACCCCGATAGCACACAGACCGCACCGACGCCCGAGGAAGTCGGTGCCTCCTACGACCGGTTCGGCGACCTCTACGGGCTGATCCTCGGCGACTCCGCCATCCACATCGGCATGTGGTCCTCCCCCGGCGAGCGCGCGCCCGCCTCCACGCTGACCGACCTGGCGAACCTCGCCATGGACCGTCAGACCGACTTCTACATCGACGCCCTCGGCCCGGGGCCGGGGGACCACGTCCTCGACATCGGCTGCGGCACCGGAGGGCCCGCCGTGCGGCTGGCCCGCGCCAGCGGGGCCCGCGTCACCGGCGTCACCGTCAGCGCCTCGCAGGTCGGGCTCTGCACGGCGCGCGCCGAGGAGGCGGGGCTCGCCGACCGGGTGGGCTTCCGCCTCGGCAACGCCATGGACCTCGGCGAGGACCACGCCGACGCCTCCTACGACGCGGCCTGGGGCATCGACTCCTTCCCGCACATGTCCGACCGCCTGGCCGCGCTGCGTCACGCCTGGCGCGTGCTGAAGCCGGGCGGGCGGCTGCTGTTCACCGAGTTCACCCGGCGCGGGGAGCCCAGCGCCGAGCACCTGGCCGTCTACCGCTCGGTCTGGACCTCGCCGCCGCCCCAGGACACGGCGACCCTGCTCGGCTGGACGGCCGAGGCCGGATTCGAGCTGATCCGGCTGGAGAACCACACCAGCAACGTCGCCATCTCGGGGGAGCTGATGCACTTCCTCTACCACGACAACCACGCCCGGATCGCGGAGCGCTACGGGGAGGAGGCGACCGCGGAGATGGACGCCGCGATGCTGGCGCTGCGCGCGTTCATCGGCCGCCACCTCGGCTACCACGTGTTCCTGGTGGCCAAGCCGCGCTGAGCCAGGCGTCGATGGCGCCCGCGGTGGCGCGGGCGTGGGTCCCCAGCAGGGTGAAGTGGTCCCCCGGGGTCTCGACGCGGTCGTGCGGGAGCGGCCAGCTCTCCGGGATCGCGCTCCGCGCCGGGCGCACGAAGAGGGTGGGGATGTCGAGGGGGCGCGGGACGAGGCCGGTCAGGAAACGGGCGTAGGCGGCGGCCGCGGTGAGCAGCGCGGGGGTGAGGAGTTCGCGCGTGCGCGGGTCGTCGGTCATGCGGGCGATCGCCTCGTTGATCGGCTCCTGGAGCGGGGAGCGCGGGTCGGGCGAGTCCAGGAGCACGACCGCGGCCGGGGGCGTGCCGCGGTCGCCGAGCGTTCCGGCCAGGGCGTGGGCGGCCCAGCCGCCCGAGGAGTGGCCGAGCAGGGCGAACGGGGCGTGGCCGAGATGCCGGGCCAGGGTGTCGGCCCAGGCGCCGAGCAGGGCGTCGAGGGTGGCGGGCAGCGCCTCGCCGTCCCGGTGGCCGGGGGCGTGCAGGGACCACACCTGGCGCCGCCCGGCGAGGTGGGCGGCCAGCCGGGCGTAGACCGGGGCGTCGGGTGTGGCGGCGACGGGTGGCACGCAGACCAGCGCCGGGCGGGCTCCGCCCTCGGCGAGCCGGGTGGGCGGGAGGGCCGGTGCCTGCCGGGGGTCGGTGAAGGACGGGCGCCCGCGCGCGGGGGGTTCCAGCAGGCGCAGCACCTCCCGCTGGCGTGCGTGGGTGCGGGCCTCGAC
>NZ_LAVK01000014.1 GCF_001083795.1 Streptomyces sp. SBT349 | reverse complement strand
GGAGCGGCGGGAGCGCCTGTCAGTGGATGATGCCGGTGCGCAGCGCGACCGCGACCATGCCCGCCCGGTCGCCGGTGCCCAGCTTGCGGGCGATCCTCGCCAGGTGGCTCTTGACGGTGAGGGCGGAGAGGCCCATGGAGACGCCGATCGCCTTGTTCGACTGGCCCTCCGCCACCAGCCTCAGTACCTCGACCTCGCGCCCCGACAGCTCGCGGTAGCCCCCCTGGTGCGCGGGGGCGCCCGGCTGTCGGCGGTGCATGCGGGAGGCGGCGCCGATGTGCGCCGCCCCATGACGGGTGGGTGGGCCCAGGTTGTTCCTGGTGCCGGTGACGACGTAGCCCTTGACGCCGCCCGCCAGCGCGTTGCGGACGGCGCCGATGTCGTCGGCGGCGGACAGGGCGAGTCCGTTGGGCCAGCCGGCCGCCCTGGTCTCCGACAGCAGGGTCAGCCCCGAGCCGTCGGGGAGATGGACATCCGCGACGCAGATGTCACGTGGGTTCGCGACGCGGGGCCGCGCCTCCGCGATGGACGATGCCTCGATCACATCCCGCACACCGAGAGCCCACAGATGGCGGGTCACGGTGGAACGGACCCGGGGGTCGGCCACGACGACCATGGCGGTGGGCTTGTTGGGGCGGTAGGCGACGAGGCTTGTGGGGTGCTCAAGAAGAACAGACACCGGGCCTCCCGGGTGGGATGGGGACGGAAGGAACCGACTCCTCGGGGAGGAGTCGGGGCGATCCGGATGGAAGGGTCACTGACTCCTTCGGCACGAACCCATGCCGCCTTGAGGGAATGATCACGAACCGGTGATTCGTCATCACGGCCGGACAGAAAAGCGAATCCAGCGGGACCCCCCTCGACCGGTCCAGACCGGACCAGATCACACCGGATCGGGACGGATCACTCCGGAGGGGTCACACCGGGCCCGCGACAGGCGAACGCCCCCACGCGGGCACCGCGCGGGGGCGGAGGACGGGCAGCGGCCGAACGGGCCGGACAGACCCTAGGCGGGCCGGGGGCCGCGGCGGCGGGGGAGTGCGGTCACCGGCGAGCCGCTGGTCTCCGGCGGCAGCCCCGCGCACTGCACCAGCAGCCCGCACCAGGCCAGCAGGTGCGCCCCCGTCTCGGCCGCGTCGTCCGGCGTCCACGAGGCGCGCAGCTCCAGCTCGGCGCGCGGCGGGCGTTCCGCCAGGCCGCCGAAGAAGCTCGAACCCGCCCTGGTCACCGTGCCGTTGGCCTCCCGGCGGTCCAGGCCCCGGCCGTCGAGCGCCTCGGTCAGCCAGGACCAGGCCACCTCGGGCAGCAGCGGATCGGTGGCCACCTCGGGGTCCAGGTCGGCGCGGGTCAGCGTCACGATCCGGAAGTCCCCCCGCCAGGAGTCGTCTCCCGCGGGGTCGTGCAGCAGGATGAACCGGCCGTCGGCCAGTTCCTCGCCATCCACGGCGACCGTCGCGCCGAGCGCGTGCGCGAACGGGGCCAGCCGGCGCGGGGGCGGCAGCGGTGACAGCAGCACCTCGGGCCGCGGCAGGGCCGCGTCGAGGGCGGCCACCGCCTGCCGGAAGGGGAAGGGGACCCCCGCGCCGGAGTCGTTCATATCTCCGGACTCCTCCGCCTGGTGGGTGCGAGACGCTGCCATGGCCGGTAACCCTAGGCGCAGGCGCGGCCGCCCGGCGGTAGCCACACCCGTGAGCGCCGGTCATTCCACGGGCCATGGGAGACTTCGGGGTGTGACAGTGACCGACTCCACCTTCCTCCGGGCCTGCCGCGGCGAGCCCGTTCCGCACACGCCCGTGTGGTTCATGCGCCAGGCCGGGCGTTCGCTCCCGGAGTACCGCAAGGCCCGCGAGGGCATCGCCATGCTCGACTCCTGCATGCGCCCCGAGCTGGTCACCGAGATCACTCTCCAGCCCGTCCGCCGCCACGGCGTCGACGCCGCCGTCTACTTCAGCGACATCGTGGTGCCGCTCAAGGCCATCGGCGTCGACCTGGACATCAAGCCCGGCGTCGGCCCCGTCGTCGCCCAGCCGATCCGCACCCGCGCCGACCTCGCGCGGCTGCGCCCGCTGGAGCCGGACGACGTCGCCTATGTGACCGAGGCCATCGGGATGGTGACCGCCGAGCTCGGCCCGACGCCGCTGGTCGGCTTCGCCGGCGCCCCGTTCACCCTGGCCAGCTATCTGGTGGAGGGCGGCCCCTCGCGCAACCACGAGCACACCAAGGCCCTGATGTACGGGGACCCCGAGCTCTGGGCCGACCTGCTCGACCGGCTCGCGGTCATCACCTCCACCTTCCTCGCCGTGCAGATCGAGGCGGGCGCCTCCGCCGTCCAGCTCTTCGACTCCTGGGTCGGCGCGCTGGCCCCCGCCGACTACCGGCGCTCGGTGATGCCCGCCTCGGCCAGGGTCTTCGACTCCGTCGCCGGGTACGGGGTGCCGCGCATCCACTTCGGCGTCGGCACCGGCGAGCTGCTGGGGCTGCTGGGCGAGGCGGGCGCCGACGTCGTCGGCGTCGACTGGCGGGTGCCGCTGGACGAGGCCGCCCGCCGCGTCGGCCCCGGCAAGGCCCTCCAGGGGAACCTGGACCCCGCCGTCCTGTTCGCCCCCCCGCACGCGGTCGAGGAGCAGGCCAGGCGGGTGCTCGATGCCGCCTCCGGGCTGCCGGGGCACATCTTCAACCTCGGCCACGGCGTCCTCCCGGACACCGACCCCGATGCCCTCACCCGCCTCGTCGCCTACGTCCACGAGCAGACCGCGCGCTGAGCGGCCGCCGCCGAAGGGTGCACCCATGCATGTGATCGTCGTCGGCGGCGGCATCTCCGGACTCGCCGCCGCCCACCGCCTGCTGGCCGCAGGGCTCCGCGTCACCGTGCTGGAGTCCTCGGACCGGCTCGGCGGCAAGCTGCGCACCGGGCGGGTCGGCGGCGTCCGCGTCGACCTGGGCGCCGAGTCGATCCTGGCGCGCCGCCCCGAGGGCACCGAGCTGGCCCGGGCCGTCGGGCTCGGCGAGGCGCTGCGCCCGCCCGCCGTCACCAGCGCCGCCATCTGGACCAGGGGAGCGCTGCGGCCCATGCCGCAGGGTCAGGTCATGGGCGTTCCCTCGACGGCCGCCTCGCTGGCCGGCGTGCTCTCCGACGCGGGCCTGGCGCAGATCGCCCGCGACGCGGAGCTGCCCCCCCTGGAGGTCGGCGAGGACGCGGCCGTCGGCGCCCTCGTCGCCGAACGCATGGGCCGCGAGGTCGTGGACCGCCTGGTCGAGCCGCTGCTCGGCGGCGTCTACGCGGGCGACGCCTACCGGATCTCGCTGCGCTCGGCGGTGCCCAAGCTGTACGAGATGGCGCGCGAGCACGACTCGTTGCTGGCCGCCGTCCGCGCCATCCAGCGGCAGTCGGCCGACCGGGCGCCGGGGGAGCCGGTCTTCACCGGCATCGACGGCGGCATCGGCACGCTGGCCGAGGCCGTCACCGCCGACTGCCGCGCCAAGGGCGCCGCCCTGGAGACTGGCGTCGCGGTCACCAACCTGCGCCGCACCGCCCGCGGCTGGGCCGCGGCGCTGGGCGACGGGCGCTCGCTCGCGGCCGACGGCGTCGTGCTCGCGGTCCCCGCCGGGGCCGCCGCGCGCCTGCTGGCGGCCGAGGTGCCCGCCGCCGCGCGGGAGCTGTCCGCCATCGAGTACGCGTCGATGGCGATCATCACCCTCGCCTTCCGCCGCGCTGACCTGCCCCGGCTGCCGCGCGGCAGCGGCTTCCTCGTCCCCGCCGTGGACGGCCGGATCATCAAGGCGGCCACCTTCACCAGCGGCAAGTGGGACTGGGCCGCGGCGGCGGACCCCGACCTGTTCGTGCTGCGCGCCTCGGTGGGCCGCCACGGGGAGGAGGGCCCGCTCGACTGGGACGACGCCGAGCTGGTGCGGGCCGCCGTCGAGGACCTGGGCGAGGCGGCCGGCCTCCCGGCCAAGCCGGTCGACACCGCCGTCACGCGCTGGCGCCGGGCGCTCCCCCAGTACACGGTCGGCCACGCGGCCCGCGTCGCCCGGGTCCGCAGCTTCCTGGCGGGCCACCCCGAGCTGCGCCTGTGCGGCGCCGCCTACGACGGCATCGGCATCCCGGCCTGCATCGCGGGGGCCACCCGCGCGGTCGGCGACCTGCTGCGGACCCTGCCCCCGGTGGCCCGGGACGAGGCCCGCGACGAGGCGGAGGAGTAGAGGCGGGAGAATGGCCGCATGACAAGCGCATCCGAGAAGCCCGTCGGCAAGCGTGCCAAGGAGCTCAACGAGACCATCCGCTACACCCTCTGGTCGGTCTTCCGGCTGAGGGACGTGCTGCCCGAGGACAGGACCGGCTTCTCGGCGGAGGTGGAGGATCTCTTCTCGCAGCTGGCGGCCAAGGACGTCACCGTCCGGGGCACCTACGACGTGTCGGGGCTGCGGGCCGACGCGGACCTCATGATCTGGTGGCACGCGGCGACGGCGGACGCGCTCCAGGAGGGGTACAACCGGTTCCGCCGCACCCGGCTCGGCCGCCACCTGGAGCCGGTCTGGTCGAACATGGCGCTCCACCGGCCCGCCGAGTTCAACAAGTCGCACATCCCGGCGTTCCTCGCGGACGAGACCGCCCGTGACTGGGTGAGCGTGTACCCGTTCGTCCGCTCCTACGACTGGTATCTGCTGCCCGACGAGGACCGCCGCCGGATGCTCGCCGACCACGGCCGGATGGCCCGCGGCTACCCGGACGTCCGGGCCAACACCGTCGCCTCCTTCTCGCTCGGCGACTACGAGTGGATCCTCGCGTTCGAGGCCGACGAGCTGCACCGCATCGTCGATCTGATGCGCCATCTGCGGGGCTCGGAGGCGCGGCGGCACGTCCGCGAGGAGGTCCCCTTCTACACCGGCCGCCGCCGCCCGGTGGCCGAGCTGGTCGCGGCGCTGGCCTGAGCGGCCCCGGCCCTCAGCCGCCGCCGCACCCGCCGCAGCCACCTCCTCCGCAGCCGCCACCGCCGTCACCACCACAGCCGCCGCCTCCGCCGCCGCTCCCGCCTCCGCCGCTCCCGCCGCCGTCCTCCTCGCCCGGGTCTCCGCCGTCGCTCGCGGCGCCGCAGCCGACCCAGCCCACGCCACCCGGGGAGGAGGCGGCCGCGGCCGCCGACGGCGCCGCGGCGGTGAGCTGGTCCCGCAGCACCACGTCCGTCAGGACGGCGGCGCCGCCCAGCGCGAAGGCCATGGCGACCGGTGCCTCGGCCGCGGCGGCGCCACGGCGGCGCAGCCTCCCCAGCGTGCCCCGCCCGCTGTCGGTCAGCCTCCCGCCGCGGCCCGGCGCGAGCGCGGCGCCGACGGTCAGCGTGAGCGCGGCGGCGCCCATCAGCGCCCCCGCCGCCAGGGGCGGCGCGTCGGACCACAGCAGCAGGGCGGTCGCCAGGAGGAACACCACCGACCCGACGGCCGCGTTGCGCGACGCCGCCCGCCGCCAGGGCCGGTAGAGCCCCGGCAGCCAGAGCAGGCCCCGGGCCGCGAGCGCGTCACCCACGCGCTGCACGGGCGCCGAACGGGCCAGGCCGGCGCGGACCGTGGAGAGCGGCGCCTCCCAGTCCCCGCACAGCGAGAGCAGCTCCCGCTCGAACTCGTCGTCGGCGACCGGGCGCTGGACTCGCACCGCGCCGCCCTCGACGGCGATGCGCTCCTTCTCGCGCATCGCGCAGATCACCGTCTCACCCACCCGCTCGGGGCCGCCGCTGAGGAACGCCACCTCGTGCAGCGTGCAGTCGCCCGTGCCGCCGGGCGAGATGGTGCGCTGGACACGGGCGTTCGCGACGATCACCTGGGCAAGGACGGCCGCGAGCACGGCGAATGCCGCGCCTATCAGAACAGTCATGGGTCACCTCGGCCCTTCATGTCTTCCGGTACGGGTACGGGGTCCTGGGCCCCGGTCACGCACGGGGGGCCCGGCGGCGCAGTAGGCGCGTCAGGCGGCCCGCGCGCGGCGGGCCTTCGGCGCGTTCGCGCAGCCACAGCTCCAGGCGGCGCCTGACGTCGCCCTCCGGCACGCGTCCCCCCGCCAGCAGGTGCCGGACCAGGGCGAGGGCGTCCTGCCGGTAACCGCCGGTCAGCGGGCGGACCCTGACATAGGCCAGCGCGGCGGGCCGGTACCGGTCGCCCAGGATCTCGGGCAGTTCGGGCGCCACCCTGGCGAGGACGCCGACCCGCTTGGCCGCCAGCGCCTCGCGCTGGACGCGCATGCGGGCGCGGTCGAAGCCGTCGGGCAGCGGGCCCCCGTCCGTGAGGGCGGTCAGCAGCGCGGCCTGCGCGATGGCCAGCCGCCGCCGGGCGGCCTCCACCTCGGTCCCCCTCGACGCCGTCTCAGCCATGGCGCACCCCGTCGGTCACGGCCCTGATCGCGTCCAGTTCGGCGGCGAGCCCGGCCATCGGCCCGAACGCGTCGTCCCGTTCGAGCAGCACCCCCGGGGGTGTGGTCCGGGCGCACAACTCCTCCAGCACGCCCAGCACTTGGGGCGAAACGGGGTGGGCGTGGCTGTCGTGCCAGACCCCGTCCCGCTCCACCCCTCCGGCGACGTGCACGTAGGCGAGGGCGTCCAGCGGCAGCGCATCGAGCGCGGCGGCCGGGTCCTCGCCCCGGTTCACGTGGTTCGTGTGCAGGTTGGCGACGTCGATCAGCAGCCGGACGCCGGTGCGTTCCACCAGCTCGGTCAGGAACCGGCCCTCCGTCATCTCCTCGCCCGGCCAGGCGAAGAGCGCCGCGATGTTCTCCAGCGCCAGCGGCACGGGCAACGCGTCCTGCGCGATCCTGACGTTCTCGCACAGCACGTCCAGCGCGTCCCGGGTGCGCGGCACCGGCAGCAGGTGCCCGGCCTCGATGCGCCGGGTGCCGGTGAGCGGCCCGCCCGCCCTGACGAACGCGATGTGCTCCGTCACCAGCGGCGCGTCCAGGGCCTCGGCCACGTGCGCCAGCGCCGCCAGCCGCCCCGGCGCGGGCCGTTCCGCCCCGCCGAGCCCGAGCGAGACGCCGTGCGGCACGACGGTCGTGCCGCGCCGGCGCAGCCGCGCCAGGCTCTCCGGCAGGTGGTCGGCGCACACGTTCTCCGCCACCACCTCGACCCAGTCGATGCCGGGCAACTCCTCGATCCCCTCGGCGATATCGGGTCTCCACCCGATCCCCGTCCCCAATCGCCCCATGGCGCCTCCCCGTTGTCCGTCGTGCCAGTGTTGTCCCCTTCCGACACGGGGGGAACCGCGGGGCCGCGGGTTCAGAGCTCGTTCTGAGGTTGGCCCGGAACGGGGCGGCCGGGGGCGCCGCTCAGTCGGCCATCAGCGCGGCCCTGCTGCCCGCCGCGTCGATGTCGCCCGGTGGGTAGTGCGGGTCCAGCTCCCTGAGGTGTTCGAGCAGGAGGCGGCTCACCGCCCAGTTGCGGTACCACTTGCGGTCCGCGGGGATCACGTACCAGGGGGCGGCGGGCGTCGAACAGCGGGCCAGGGCTGCGGCGTACGCCTCCTGGTAGTCCGCCCACAGGGCCCGTTCCGCGATGTCGCGCGGGTTGAACTTCCAGTGCTTGCTCGGCCTGTCGAGGCGGGCGAGGAGGCGCTCGCGCTGCTCGTCCCTGCCGAGGTGGAGGAAGACCTTCACCCAGGTCACGCCGTCGTCGGCGAGCATGCGCTCCCAGGCGTTGATCTCGTCGTAGCGGCGCGTCCAGATCGCCTCGGGCACCAGGCCGTGGACGCGGGCCACGAGCACGTCCTCGTAGTGGGACCGGTCGAAGATGCCGATCTCGCCCGCCCGCGGGAGCCCGAGCCCGATGCGCCACAGGAAGTGCTGCCTCTGCTCCTCCTCGCCGGGCGCCTTGAACGCCCTGATGCGGCAGCCCGCCGGATTGAAGTGCGTGACCACGTGCTTGACCGTGCCGCCCTTCCCCGAGGTGTCCATGCCCTGGAGCACGAGCAGCAGCCTGCGGCGGTCCCCCGCCGTGCCGGCCGCGAAGAGCCGTTCCTGGAGCTGCCCCAGCTCCTTGCCCATCTCGGCGGTCCACGCGACCGCCCGCTTCTTCTTCCCCTCGAACCCGGGTGTGGCGTCCGTCGCGCTCCTCGTCAGCTCGGGCGGCTTGCCCGGGGCGCAGCGCAGCAGTGGCCGCAGGGAAAGGTCATCGGATCTCGGCTCGTCGCTCCCCATCCCCCGATGATGGTCCCGCGGTGCCCCGTCCGCCACTTGGGGCGGCGGGCAGCAGGCCGTCGCCCTCCCTCGCCAGGGCCGTCAGCCGCGAGACGGCGCGGACGTACTTCGCGCGGTACCCGCCGTTCAGCATCTCCTCGCCGAACAGCCGGTCGAACGGGGCGCCCGAGGCCAGCACGGGCACCTCCCGGTCGTAGAGCCGGTCGGCGAGCACCACGAGCCGCAGCGCGGTCGTCTGGTCGGGCGCCGGCGCGACGCCGGTCAGGCAGACCGCGGCGACCCCGTCGCACAGCGCCCCGTACCGGCTGGGGTGGACGCGCGCGAGGTGGCCGAGCAGCGTGGGGAACGCGTCGAGCGAGGCGCCGGGGAGCGCGTGCGCCGCGCGCACCACCTCCGCCTCGGGCGGCGGCTTCGGCGCTGCGGGCAGGCCGCGGTGCCGGTAGTCCTCGCCGTCCACGCGCAGGGCGTCGAACCGGGCGGCGAGGCCCTGGATCTCCCGGAGGAAGTCGGCGGCGGCGAACCGGCCCTCGCCGAGTCGCCCCGGCAGGGTGTTGGAGGTGGCGGCCAGGCCGACGCCCGCGTCGGCCAGCCTGCCCAGCAGGGAGGAGACCAGGACCGTGTCGCCCGGGTCGTCGAGCTCGAACTCGTCGACGCACAGCAGGCGGTGGGCGCTCAGCGCCTCGACCGTTCCCCGGAAGCCGAGCGCGCCCACCAGGTGCGTCAGCTCGACGAAGGTGCAGAACGCCTTCCGCTCGGCCGCCACCGGGGCGGCGTGCCACAGCGAGGCGAGCAGATGCGTCTTCCCGACGCCGAAGCCGCCGTCCAGGTAGACGCCGCGCGCCTGCGGCGCGGGCCGCCGCCGGGAGCGGCCGGGCCAGGGTCCGCGCCGGCGGGCGCCGACGGCGTGCGCGCCGCCGAGGCCGGCGGCGAACGCGCCGAGCGACGTCAGCGCCGCGTACTGGCTCGGCTGCCGGGGGTCGGGCTCGTAGGTGTCGAAACGCACCCCGTCGAAGCGGGGCGGCGGCACCAGCCCGGCGACCAGCCGCTCGGCCGGCACCCGTGGCTCGCGGGCGCTCAGGCGGACGGGCGACGCGTCGGCGGCCCGGTCCGCGGGGCCACGGGAGTCCGGGCCACGGGAGTCCGGGCCACGGGAGTCCGGGCCACGGGAGTCCGGGGCGGTGCGAGGTGACACGTTTTCCCACTGTACGCGCCGGACCGGCACCCGGCGCCCGAGGTGGGAACGGGCCCTGTGCGAGACTGCGCCCCATGCGACGCCTGTTCCCCGAGTCCGCCGGCGACGACCGCGAGTGGGAGCTGTCCGAGCTCGCCGACGCCTACGCCTATCCCGAGGACCAGCCGTCGGGCGACGGCTGGCTGCGGGCCAACATGGTGTCCTCCGCCGACGGCGCCGCCCACCACGGGGGGCGCTCCAAGCCCCTCTCGGGCCCCGCCGACATGAGGATCTTCGGGGTGCTGCGCGCGCTGGCCGACGTGGTGATCGTGGGGGCGGAGACGGTCCGGGAGGAGCGTTACCGCCCCGCGCGCCGGCGCGCGCAGTTCGCCGAGCGCCGTCTGGCCGCCGGGCAGACCACGGTGCCGGCCATCGCCGTCGTCAGCGCCAGCCTGCACCTGGACTTCGGCCTGCCGCTGTTCACCGAGCCGGTCGTTCCCACGCTGGTGATCACCGGCGCCAGGGCCCCGCGCGCCGGTCTCGCCGCCGCGGCGGCGGCCGGGGTCGAGGTGGTCACGGCGGGCGAGGAGGCCATGGTCGCCCCGGAGCGCCTCAAGTCCGCCCTGGCCGCGCGCGGCCACCGGCGGATGCTCACCGAGGGCGGCCCGCGGCTCCTCGGCCTGCTCGCGAGCGCGGGGGTGGTCGACGAGCTCTGTCTCACGGTCTCACCCAGGGTCACCGTGGGGACGGCTCCGCGCGTGATGAGCGGACCCGAGGTCGCCGACCCGAGTGACCTGGTCCTGACGGACGTACTGGAAGAATCCGGCTTTCTCTTCAACCGGTATCGCCGGGTCTGACAAACTGCGGAATGTGACGTTCCGCTTATCCTGGTGTGGGCAGACTGAAAAGGCACAACGTCCCGTGCGCCCACGGGGAAGGATGGTTTCTGCCGGGATGCGCGGGACCCGGCCCCGACGAAGGGCGCTTTCCATGATCACGACAGTTCTCATGATCGAAAAGCCCATGGTGCCCACCGACGTCGACCTCGTCACCACCCTGCACGGCGAGGAGACGCCGTCCTTCGTGGTGCTGATGCAGCCCAGGGGCGACCAGGACCGGCTGCTGCGCGCGCTGGACGACGTCGCGATCGGCGAGCTCGGCGACGCGGTGCGCGAGAGCGACGTGCCCGAGGGCGAGGACGCGCTCCGGCCGGCCAGGCGCGCCCTGGAGCACTCCCTCACGGCGCTGCGCGCCGCCGGGGCCGAGGCCGTCGGCCAGGTCATCGAGGAGCACCCGCTCGACCTGCTGACCTCCGTGGTCGAGCAGACCAGCGCCGACGAGGTCGTGGTGCTGACCGCGCCGCACTACGTCGAGGAACTGTTCCACCGCGACTGGGCCTCCCGCGCCCGGCACAAGGTCGGCGTCCCGGTCCTGAAGCTCTTCGCCCACGCGGAGTAGGACGCCACCGCCGCCCGGGGTTGGTGCGACAATCGAGCGGCACGCCTCGACCAGGGAGAGAACACGCATGACACCGGTGATCCCGCCCGCGTTGGAACGGCCCCACTTCATCGGCATCGGCGGCGCCGGGATGTCGGGGGTCGCGAAGATCCTCGCCCGCCGCGGCGCCCGCGTCGCCGGGAGCGATACCAGGGACTCCGAGAGCACCGCCGCGCTCCGGGCGCTCGGCGCCCGGGTCCACATCGGCCACGCCGTGGACCACATCGCCCCCGACGCCAGCTGCGTCGTCGTCTCCAGCGCCATCCGCGAGGACAACCTGGAGCTCGTCGAGGCCACCCGCCGCGCGATCCCCGTCGTCCACCGCTCCGAGGCGCTGGCCGCGCTGACGGAGGGCCGGCGGACCATCGCCGTGGCCGGCACCCACGGCAAGACCACGACCACCTCGATGCTCGCCGTCAGCCTCACCGGCCTCGGCCTGTCGCCCTCCTACGCGATCGGCGGCGACATCGACGCCCCCGGGTCCAACGCGGAGTCCGGCACCGGCGAGCTGTTCGTGGCCGAGGCCGACGAGAGCGACCGCAGCTTCCACCGGTACACGCCCGAGGTGGCCATCGTCCTCAACGTGGAGCTCGACCACCACGCCAACTACGCCTCGATGGAGGAGATCTACGCCTCCTTCGAGACCTTCGCCGACCGCGTCGTCCCCGGCGGCACCCTGGTGATCAACGCGGATGAGGAGGGCGCGCGGGCCCTGACCGCCCGCCTGGCCGACCGCGAAGGGCTCCGGATCGTGACCTACGGCGAGGCTCCGGAGGCGGACGTGCGGGTCACCGCCCTGGTGCGGGAGGGGCTCACCAGCAGGGTCACCGTCTCCCTCGGCGGGCGCGAGCTCACGTTCCGCGTCTCCGTCCCCGGCCGGCACTACGCCCACAACGCGGTCGCGGCCCTCGCCGCCGGGGTGGCCGTCGGCGTTCCCGCGCGGGAGCTGGCCGCCGCGCTCGGCACCTACACCGGCGTGCGCCGCCGCCTCCAGCTCCAGGGCGTGGCCGGCGGCGTCACGATCATCGACAGCTACGCCCACCACCCCACCGAGATGGTCGCCGACCTGGAGGCCGTCCGCGGCGGCGCCGAGGAGGGCCGCGTCCTGGTCGTCTTCCAGCCGCACCTGTTCAGCAGGACCAGCGAGCTGGGCGCCGAGATGGGCCGGGCGCTGGCGCTGGCCGACGCCTGCGTGGTCCTCGACATCTATCCGGCCCGCGAGGACCCGATCCCGGGCATCACCAGCGAGCTGATCATCGACGCGGCCCGCGCCCACGGCGCCGACGTGCGCGCCGAGCACACCAAGGACGCCGTCCCCGACGTCATCGCGGGAATCACCGGGCCGGGTGATCTCGTTCTCACCATGGGCGCGGGCGACGTCACCGAGCTCGGCCCCAAGATCCTCGCCCGGCTCTCCGGGTGAACCGAAGGAGGCAACCACCATGGGATACGAGGTCGACAAGACGGACGAGCAGTGGCGCGAGCAGCTCACGCCCGAGGAGTACCGCGTGCTGCGCCAGGCCGGGACGGAGCCCGCCTTCACCGGCGAGTACACCGACACCAAGACCGTCGGCGTCTACCAGTGCCGCGCCTGCGGCTCGGAGCTGTTCCGCTCGGACACCAAGTTCGAGTCGCACTGCGGGTGGCCGTCGTTCTTCGACCCGAAGGACAGCGACGCGGTCGAGATCCGGGAGGACCACTCGCTGCCCGGCCGCCCGCGCACCGAGGTGCTCTGCGCCACCTGTGGCTCGCACCTCGGGCACGTCTTCGCGGGTGAGGGCTATGACACCCCCACCGACCAGCGGTACTGCATCAACTCCATCGCCATCCGGCTGGATCCGCAGGACCGGGCCGCCTGATCCGGTTCACCGCCGCGGCCAGCTCCGCGGCGGTGATGTGGCGCTCGGCCGTGCCGTGGTGGGTGCAGGCGAACGCCCCGGCCGCCAGCCCGGCCAGCGCGCACCGGTCGAGGCCGCCGTCCCCCTCGCCGCCCCCGCCGAACCAGGTGTGCAGGAACGCCGTCGCGAACGCGTCGCCCGCGCCGTTGCTGTCGACGACCGGCCGCGGCGGCACCACCGCCGGGTAGTGCCGCACCTCGCCGCTCGCCCGGGACAGCACATGGCAGCCGTTCGCCCCGTCGGTGGCCACCGCGAGCCGCGCCCGGCCCTTGGCCAGGATCATCCGCAGCACCTCGGGCACCCGCCCCCGGATCCCGGCGGCCGACAGGAACACGAAGTCCGTGCGGAACGCCCACGGCTGTGTCGCGGGCTCCTCGCCGTCCCAGGCGTGCAGATCCGTCGAGGTGGGCACGCCACGCCGCTCCAGCTCGCCGAGCAGCTCGCGGTTGAAGTGGCTGCGCGAGACGTGCACATGGCGCGCCCGCTCCACACGCGGCAGCGCGAAGTCCGTCGGCAGCAGCAGGTCCTCGGGGTGCCGTCCGTCGTAGAAGGAGAAACGCCGCCCCTCCGCGTCGACCAGGTTGACGCTGCGGGGCGTCCCGTTGGGCGCGGGCAGCGTCTCGAACGCGAGCCCGGCACCCCGGAGCCTCGCTCTGATCAGCCCGCCCTGCGGGTCGTCGCCGAGGTAGTCGAGAAACGTCGTCCGCCGCCCGAGCGCGTGGAAGCCGAGCGCGTAGCCCGTGCCCGAGTGCGCCACGCAGTCGCGGACCGGCTCCACGTGCAGCAGGTCCCGGTCCGGCACTTCGAGCCGCTCCACGCGCACGATCGTGTCCACACCCGAGCCGCCGATCACCAGCACGTCATCCATGGCGACAGGGTACGGAAGGCCGGGCCCGTCGCCTCCGGCGCTGCGCCACCGCGGGCCGGCCTCACCTCCCCTCGAACAGGTCGGCGTACTGGTCGCGGAGCTGGTCCCAGCCCTGCTCACGGGCGGCCTCGCCGGTGACGGGCGGCACGTCGAGCCCGTCCAGCACACCGGCGAGCGCGGCCAGGCACAGGTGCCAGCCGGCGGCCCGGTCAGCGGCCCGCTCCCGGTCGGAGAAGACATGGGTGAGGCGCAGCGCCGTCCCCGTGTCGGCCGGGGACAGCTCGAAGCGCAGCCCGTCCTCGTACCAGGCGAGGGCCAGCAGCCGCGGCGGCTCGGCGGCGCGGACGGCGCCCTGGGGCGCGGGGTCGGCCGGGTCGGTCTCCGGCAGGGCCACGGGACCGGGGGAGTCCAGGTCGCGGCCGGGGGTGTAGGGCGCCCAGCGGGCGACCTGCTCCGCCTCGGTGAGCGCGGCCCAGACCTCCTCGGCGGTGCTGGCGAGCTCCCGGTCCAGGACCAGCGCCCACCGGCCGTGCGCCGCGGGCCCGACCGCGCCGCGCACCGGCTGCTGGGGAAGGGGTTCCGTCATGGTGCCTGCCTACCTCACACGGAGGCGCGGCGCAGCACGGTGGCCGACTGCGGCGGCAGCTCCAGCCCGCCCGAGCGGCCGGGCGGCGGGCAGCGGTGGGTACCGGCCAGGGGCTCGAAGCCGCCCTCCCCGAGGCGGGCCGTCGCCGCCTCCTCGCGCGAGAAGTTGACGGCCACCGTCAGCGGGCCGCTGTGCACCACGAGCCAGCCCGCGCCCTCGTCCGCCTCGGCGCGGACGTCGGCGAGCGGCAGGTCGGGGGGCAGGTGCTCGTGGCGGATGGCGATGAGCCTGCGGTGCCAGCCGAGCAGCCAGGGCTCCCGCGGGCCGCCGGGCCAGGCCAGGCAGGAGCGGTTCCGGGTCGCCGGGTCCTGCGGGTCGGGGATCTCCTCCTCGGTCCAGCCGTGCGCGCCGAACTCGCGCCGCCTGCCGCTGCGCACCGCCTCGGCGAGCTCGGGGTCCTGATGGTCCGTGAAGTACTGCCAGGGCGTGGTCGCCCCCCACTCCTCGCCCATGAACAGCATCGGCGTGAACGGCCCGCACAGCACCAGGGCCGCCGCCAGCGCGGCCCGCTCCTCCCCGGCGAGCGCCGTCATCCGGTCGCCGAGCGCGCGGTTGCCGATCTGGTCGTGGGTCTGGGCGTAGCCGACCAGCCGGTGCGCGGGCGTGGTCTCCCGGTCCAGCGGCCGGCCGTGGCGCCTGCCGCGGAACGCCGAGTAGCCGCCGTCGTGGAAGAAGCCGTCGCTCAGCACCTTCGCGAGGGTCTCCAGCGGAGCGCGGGCGAAGTCCGCGTAGTAGCCCTGGCCCTCGCCGGTCATCGCGCAGTGCAGCGCGTGGTGGAAGTCGTCGTTCCACTGGGCGTGCAGCCCCTGCCCGTTGGCCTTCCGCGGGGCCGTGGTGCGCGGGTCGTTCCGGTCGGACTCGGCGATCAGGAACAGCGGCCTGCCCAGCTCCCCGGACAGCGCGTCCACGGCCGCCGACAGCTCGGCCAGCATGTGCTCGGCCCGGTCGTCGATCAGCGCGTGGACGGCGTCGAGGCGGAGCCCGTCCAGCCGGAAGTCCCGCAGGAACGCCAGGGCGCTGCCGATGAAGTACGCCCGCACCTCGTCGGAGCCCTCGGCGTCCAGGTTCACCGCCGAACCCCACGGCGTGTGGTGCCCGTCGGTGAAGTACGGGCCGAACTCCGGCAGCCTGTTCCCCGAGGGACCCAGGTGGTTGTGGACCACGTCGAGCACGACCCCCAGGCCGTGGCCGTGCGCCGCGTCGACGAAGCGCGCGAGCCCCTCGGGCCCGCCGTACGGCTCGTGCACCGCCCAGGGCGCCACCCCGTCGTAGCCCCACCCGTGCCGCCCGGGGAACGGGCAGACCGGCATCAGCTCGACGTGCGTGACGCCCAGCGCGGCGAGGTGCCCCAGCCGTTCCACCGCCGCGTCGAAGGTGCCCTCGCCGGTGAACGTCCCGATGTGCAGCTCGTAGAGCACCGCGCCCGGCAGCCCCCGCCCGGCCCAGGCGTGGCGCCAGGGGAACGCCCCGGGGTCGGTGACGGCCCCCGGGCGCTCGGGTCCCTCCGGCAGCCGCCGGGCGCGCGGGTCGGGCAGCACGGGACCGTCGTCCAGCGCGAACCCGTACCGCGCACCCGGCGGCGCCTCCTCCTCGGCCAGCCACCACCCCGCGCGACCCTCGTCCCGCGCCATGGCGACCGGCCGTCCCGACAGGTGCAGCGACACATGCTGGGCCCATGGTGCCCATACCTCGAAGAGCATGGGCACCATGGTCACCGCCGCACCGCCCCGGTGGCTAGGACCAGTCCGGTGGACCGGCCGCCGCGGCGGGCACCTACGCCGGGTGCGACATGCAGAAACGGTGCTGTGTCACCGGATAGCCCGCGCGGGCGAACGCCGCCGCCATCGGGGCGTTCGGCACGTCGGTGGCCGCCGCGATCCGGTCGGCGCCCTCGGCCGCGAGCTGGTGCGTGCACTCGACCAGCAGGTCGTACCCGTACCCGTGGCCGCGCTGCTCGGGCACCACGCCGATGAAGCCGACGACCGGCATGTGCTGGTTGGCCGCCGGTACCTGGATGCCGACCAGCTCGCCGCCCGGCGTGTACGCCAGCCGCCACCACGCGCGCGGCGAGGGGCACCAGCGGAAGAAGTCCATCTCCTCCCGCGCCGCCGCCTCGACGCCGCCGGTGGCGACGGCCCGGCGGGCGTGGTGGTCCAGGGTGCTGCCGTGGACCCGGCGCAGCACCGCGAGGATCGCGTCGTCGTCCGGCTCCTGCCTGAACTCCAGGCGTCCGGGCCGCTCGGGCAGCCCGCACTCCGGCGTCCACAGATAGCGGTACCGCTCCACCAGCGGGCGGTACCCCGCCTCCGCCGCCGCGTCGATCCTGGCCTCGGCGGCGAGGCGGACACCGGGGTCCTCGCGCCACCCGGGCGGGAGGAGCAGCTCGTAGTCGGCGCGCAGCGGTGTCGCGCGCAGCAGCGCGACGCCCGCCTCGCGGTCGGTGAAGTCGAACCAGTCGAGGGCCACCGGCTTCTCGTCGTCGGGCCCGGCCCAGAACGCGGCGCGGGCCACGACCTTCCCGTCGCGCAGGGCGACCCAGGTCCAGTCGGGCCGGTACTCGCCCCCGGTGGCGCGGGTCCCGTAGACGTTGAACGGCGGGTCGGCCAGGGGCCGTCCGACGAGCCCGGGGTCGGGCAGGGAGGTGAACAGTTCGCGCGCCTCGTGCTCGGCGAGCGCGCGGATGACCAGTCGGTCGGTCATGAAAAACCCTTCGGAAGGCTGCGACGCGCTTCCGGTCAGCCCTGGGAACGCCCGGCGAAGGGGCGGCGGAGGCGCGCGTGCGTCAGAACAGACATGTCAGCCGCCTCCTTCCTTCAGCTCCGGGGCGTGGGTGGAACCCTAACCGAGCCCACTCCCGCGGTCCAGCGCATATCCGGGGGCGGTCGCGGCCCGCTCCGGGGCGGTCCCGGCGCGCGACACCACCTGGACAGGGGTGCGTGCTGTCGCGGACAATTCCGCCATGAGCTCTGTCGAGTACGGCACCCCGCCTCCGCGCGTATCGGACGCGGACCGGGAGCGCGCGCTCGATGCGCTCCGGGAGGGCATGGTCGAGGGCCGCGTGTCGCAGGACACCTTCGAGCGGCGGATCGAGCAGATCATGGCCGCGCGCCTTCCGGACGAGCTGTTCGCCGTGCTCAGGGACCTGCCCTACCGGCTGCCCCCGCCGCCGCCCCCCGTCCGCACCGGGTGGGTCGTGGAGTCCGTGACGCGCGTGATCACGTTCCGTCAGCGGATGCGCCTGGCCTGGGAGTCACGCGGGCTGCCCGAGCTGGTGCTGCCCGCGCCCGGCCCTCAGCCACTGGCCATAGGACGGGGGGCGGGCAGCGGTCTCCGGCTCAACGACCGGAGCGTCTCGCGTCACCACGCGCAGCTGTTCAGCACGGGGACGGGCTGGCTGCTGCGGGACCTCGGCTCGGCGAACGGGACCTGGGTGAACGGCCGCCGGGTCGCCGACAGCGTCCCCGTCGGCCCGGGGGACCAGGTCAGCTTCGGCAGCGTGGCGTACCGCCTGGCCGCCGTCTGAGCCGGTTCCCGGCGGGTCAGCTCTTGATGAACGAGAGCAGGTCGTTGTTGAACGCGTCCTGGTACGAGCCGGTCAGCCCGTGCGGGGCGCCCGGGTAGGTCTTCAGCGTGGAGTCGGCGACGATCTCGGCCGCCTTGGGCGCGGCGGCGACGATCGGCACGATCTGGTCGTCCTCGCCCTGGGCGATCAGGGTGGGGACGTCGATGCGCTTGAGGTCGTCGGTGAAGTCCGTCTCGGAGAACTCCTTGACGCAGTCGTACGCCGCCTTGAGGCCGACCTGCATGCTCATCATCCAGAACGCGTCACGCGTGCCCTGGGAGACCGTGGAGCCGGAGCGGTTGGCGCCGTAGAACATGGCGCTGAGGTCCTGGTAGAACTGCGAGCGGTCGGCCAGCAGGCCGGCCCTGAGCTGGTCGAACACGTCGATCGGCGCGCCCTCGGGGTTGGCGGGCGTCTTGAGCATCAACGGCGGCACCGAGCTCAGCAGCACGACCCGGGAGACGCGGGCCGTGCCGTGGCGCCCCAGATAGCGGGCGACCTCGCCGCCGCCGGTGGAGTGGCCGACGAGGACGGCGTCGCGGAGGTCGAGCTTCTCGATCAGCTCGGCCAGGTCGTCCGCGTAGGTGTCCATGTCGTTGCCCTCCCACGGCTGCCCGGAACGGCCGTGGCCGCGGCGGTCATGGGCGACGGCGCGGTAGCCGTTCTCGGCGACCAGGCGCAGCTGCGGGTCCCAGACGTCGGCGTTGAGCGGCCAGCCGTGGCTGAAGACGACGGGCTGCCCGTCGCCCCAGTCCTTGTAGGAGATGGCGGTCTTGTCGTGCGTGGTGATGTGCTGGTGCCCCATATGGGCTTCCTCTCGGTCGGAGCCGGTGCGTGGCGCCCGGCGGCGCGGGCGTCCTGCGGACGCCTCGGGGCCAAGCTAGCCGAACGAAAGGGGTAAAACCGACAAAATCCGGCGGAGGGGGCGTGTGGCGGCCCCGGTCGGGCCGGGGGTGAAGAGCCGGCCTGCCGCCCTAGCGGGGGCTGGGAGGTGGGACGACAGGCCGGAGCGTGGGGGACGGTCCGTGGGAGCGCTCCCAAAACGGGACCGTACGCTGCGCGACTCGCTCCTGTAAAGGGTCCTGACGTCACCTGGTACGAGACCACGGCCGCGGGGGGAAGCGGCGCTCGTGGCGCTCAGGCGGCGATGACCGCCGCCCCGACCCGGCCGCCGTCGACGTCGATCACCGAGCCGTGCACGAACGCGGCCTCGTCGCTCGCCAGGTACACCGCCGCGTGCGCGATGGCCTCGGGGTCGCCGATGCGGCCCGCGGGGGTGCCGTTCATCATCGCCTGGGCGGGGTGGGGCTCGGTGGCCCCGGGGATCCGCGCCTGGACCACGCCGGGGGCGATCGCGTTGACGCGCACGCCGGAGGGGCCGAACTCGGCCGCCCACGACCGGGTCAGGGTCTCCATCGCGCCCTTGGTCGAGGCGTACAGCGTGCCGACCGGGATGCCGAGGCGGGCGACCCAGGAGCCGAGGTTGATGATCGCGCCTCCCCCGTTCTCGATCATGGCCGGGGCGAGGGAGGCGGTGAGGAAGAACGGCGCCTTGACGTTCACCGCGTAGACCTGGTCGAACGTCGCCTCGTCCGTCCCGGTGGTGGTCGGGCCCGGGAAGATGCCCGCGTTGTTGACCAGGATGTCGACGCGTCCGCCGAGGGCGCGGGTGGCCTGCTCGGCCAGGGCCCCCGAGGTCGCGGCGCGCCCGTCGAGGTCGGTCGCGACGAAGTCGGCGCGGCCCCCGGCGGAGCGGATCTCCTCGACGACCGCGGCCCCGCGCTCCAGGCTGCGGCCCGAGACGGCGACGTGCGCGCCCTCGGCCGCGAAGGCGACCGCGATGGCGCGGCCGATGTTGCTGGTGGCTCCGGTGACGAGAGCCGTCTTGTTCGCCAGGCGTGTGCCCATGGTGCCGTGTCGCTTTCCGCTGCTCGGTGACGGATGGGGGTGGCCCCGGAGGGCCGTGGTGACGGACGGCCACACTGGACCGTCTGGTCCAACAGTGCGACGGGGAATCTGGACTGTCAAGTCCAGTCGGGTTACGCTCGGGGCATGAGCGCGCTGACCGCCAGGGGAGCCGCCACGCGGCGGAGGATCGTCGAGGGCGCGGCCGTTCTGGTGCGCGAGCGCGGCGTGGCGAACGTGAGCCTGGACGACGTCCGCGCGGCGACCTCGACCAGCAAGAGCCAGCTCTTCCACTACTTCCCGGACGGCAAGTCCGACCTGCTGCTGGCCGTGGCCGAGTACGAGGCGGACCAGGTGCTGGAGGACCAGCAGCCGATGCTGGGCGAGCTGACCACGTGGGGCGCCTGGGAGGCGTGGCGGGAGCGGGTGATCGAGAAGTACGACGCCCAGCGGGAGACGTGCCCGCTGTCCGCGCTCACCGCCCAGCTCGGGCGGGCGGATCCGTCCACGCGACGCGTGATCAGCGACCTGTACGAGCGCTGGCACGGACACCTCGCGGCGGGGGTGCGGGCCCTGCGGGAGCGCGGGGAGATCCCCCGGGAGGCCGATCCGGACCAGGCCGCCACCGCCGTGCTGACGGCGCTGGCCGGCGGCGTCGCGATCCTCCAGGCGACGGGGCGCCTCAGCTATCTGGAGGTCGCGCTGAGCGAGGCGCTCGCGGCACTGCGCCGCGCCGGCGCGCACGCGGTCGCGTGACGACCGCCCACCCCGCCACCTCGCCACCCCGTGAACGCCCCGGCCACCGGTGCCGGTGGCCGGGGCGTCCGCCGGAGGGCTACGGCCTGGTCACCGGCGACTGGAGCTCGGTCACCCACGCGTCGAGGTCCTCGGGGCACTCCAGCGAGACCTCGCGGGGGTAGCCGTGCGCCTGGTAGCCGTTGAGCTCGATCCAGTGGGCCAGGGTCTGGACCGTCGGGAGGACCGTCTCCATGGCGCCGCGGTGGACGATCGTGGCCGCCTCCCCGATCGGGGGCAGGTCCACGATCCGCAGGTCGCCGTCCTCGGCGAGCGGGGCCGCGACCTCGATCGTCGCGTGGACGGTGATCGCGCCGCCGCCCTCGGGGGCGTCCTCGTAGCAGGCGATGCCGGGGCCCGTCCCGGCGACGCCCGCCGCCTTCATGCGCTCCAGCAGCTCGGCGAAGAGCGGCTGGATGACGGGGCCGATGTCCTCGGGCTCGAAGCTCGCGGCGGTGGCGGTCAGCCGGGCGACCCGGGTGGCCGGGACGCTCTTGAGGACGACGTCGTTCGTGGGCATGTGCCCCTCGCTCTCGATCGACCGGAGCCTCGCCTCGACCTGGACCAGTCGCGCGGCCGACGCGGTCATCGTGGCCTCCAGCTCCGCCTGCCGCAGCCGCAGCATGCCGCGCAGCTCCTCCGTTCCGACCCGCTCGTCCAGGATGTCGCGGACCTGACGGAGGGTGAAGCCGAGATCCTTGAGCGCGATCAGGCGGTTGAGGCGGGCGAGTTGGGCGGCGGTGTAGTGGCGGTAGCCCGTGACGGGATCGACATGGGCCGGGCGCAGCAGTCCGGTGGCGTCGTAGTGGCGCAGCATCCGGACCGAGACGCGGCCGTGCCGGGCGAAGTCTCCGATGGTGAACATGATGTCTCCGAGTTCAGCGCCTGACACGGTGCGAGGGTCAAGCCCGGGGCGCGAGCCGGGGCCGGGCACGGCCGCGCTGTCAGTGGCGGCGTGGATGATGCTCCTGGTGGACGACCGCGACGCGTGGGGTGATGACTCGTGGCATCGGGACTGGACAAGTTGAAGGCGTGGCTGGGGGAGCCCGAGCACTGGGGGCGGGCGCGGCCCCGGCTCTGGGAGGCGTCGGAGCGCTATCTGGGGGTCCGGCTTCCCTCGGACTACAAGGCGTTCCTCGATCTCTACGGGCCGGGCGCGGTCGACGGGTACCTGTCGCTGCACCGGCCGACGGGGACGGCGCGGGCGGAGCAGGAGCGGCTGTGGTCCTGCGAGACCTGGCGGCGGGCGCGGCGCAGCGCTCCCGGCCTCTTCCCCTACCCCTTCCACCCCGAGGAGGGCGGCCTGATCGCCTGGGGGTACGACGAGCACGGCGGCAGCTACTTCTTCCTGGCGCGCGAGCCGGACCCGGACCAGTGGGGCATCGTGGCCGCGGGCGAGGAGGGGGAGTGGTACGAGACGGCCGGGACGTTCACCGACTTCCTCGTCCGCTGCTTCGAACGGAGGGACCGGCCACCGTTCATGGACCTCTCCTGGCCCCGCCCGCACGCGCGCTACGAGTCCCACGCGTGAGCGGCCCGGCCCGCGCCGCGCCCGGCCCGCGTTCAGCCGCGCACGCGGCGCCACTTGCGGAGGCTGACCATCTCGCGCGGTGGCGTCTCCTTGCTGCCGACCTCCACATAGGAGACCTCGGCGGCGTAGACGCTCCCCTCGGAGTCCACGGCGACGCTGTGCAGCCAGTTGAACCGGTCGGGGGCCTCGCCCGGCAGGTCGGCGCCGATCCTGGCCACCCTGCGGCCCTCGCGGTCGTAGACCTGGATCTTGTGGCCGAGGTTGGGCACGCCGTGCTGGACGGGCGGCGGGCCCTGCTCGGCGACGTAGACGTTGGTGTCCTCGCCCCGGCCCGCGCAGACGGCGACGGCCTTGTGCGCGTGCCAGGCCGTCCTGAAGGCGCCGTCGAGGGAGAAGACCTGCACCCGGTGGTTCTCGCGGTCGCAGACGATCACCGCGTCCTCGCCGAACATGGCGACGTTGTGCGGCAGGCTGAACTGGCCGGGGTCCGTGCCGGGTTCGCCCCACGAGGTGAGGGGGGCGCCGGTCGCGTCATAGCGGTGGACCCGCGAGTTCCGGTAGCCGTCCGAGACGAAGATGTCGCCGGTGACCGGCGAGACCGCCACGTCGGTGGGGCGGTTGAAGGGCTCGCCGCTCTGGAAGCCGCTCGGCCTGCCGGTCCCGAGGGTGAGGAGCGTGGTGCCGCGCCGGTCGGTCTTGGTGATCGTGTTCCCGACGTCGTCCACCAGCCAGAGGTTGTCCTCGTGGTCGACGGTGATGGCGTGCGCGCGGGTGAAGCGGCAGCCCTTCCAGCGCGGCATCATGTTCCCGTACGGGTCCTCGAACAGCTCGGTCCCGTGGAACGGGGTCTCGTTCCCCCACATGTCGACCACGTTCCCGTCCCGGTCGAAGACCAGGACCGGCATGTTGCCGCGGTTGAAGACGTAGACCCGGTCCTGCGAGTCGACGGCCACGGAGGTGGCCTCCCTGAGCCATATCCCGTGCGGGATCCTGGCCCAGAACGGCACCGGTTCGTACACGGTCTCGCTGGTCGCGGGTCCGACAGCCATGCGTGTCCCTCCCAGGGGCGTGGAGGCCCGGCATCGTAACCCGGGCGCCGGGAGCGCGTCGCGCCTCCTCCGCACCACCACGCGCCGGTGCGGGGGCCGGTGTGCGGGGCAGACTCGGGGACGGAGGAGGCGATCATGACCCACGACGAGGTGAACGGGCACGATCTGGCGGGAGAGGAGATCGTGGCGCTCCCCGAGCCCGAGGAGGACGACGAGGACAGCGATGGCCGGTAACGCGGTCGACCCGGCGGAGCCGCCGCGCGCGGTGGACATGATCCTTCGGTCCCTGCCGGACCGGCAGCCGATGTCCCGCTGGTGCGGCAAGCACCCCAGGGGACGGACGGCGCGCGTGCTGCGGGCCGCCTGGGTGTGCCGCGACTGCGTCCGCGAGGAGGCCCGCCGGGCGTGAACCCGGCCGCGGGGGAGGGGGCGTGGGCCGCGCGGCGCGCGGCGCGAGGACCGGCCGCTCAGGCGGCCGTTCTCCCGGTCGCCTCGCGGATCACGGCGGTGGGGCCGCCCCGGTGGAACGTGGCGCGCTGCCGGTCGGCGCCGGTGCCCTCGGTCAGGAGGCGGCGCACGCCCTCCCGCACCATCGCCAGATCGCCGAAGTCCTTCAGCGCGGGCGCGACATGCGCCACCAGCTCCTCGACGACCTCCCGGGCCGGTGCCGGCCGGTGGGTGTCCGGCCGCAGCAGCGACCCGCCGAGCCCCGAGCGGCTGGCGCGCCAGGCCGCGAGCCGGAGCTGTGCCGTTCCCACCTCGGGCGCCGGGTGGCCGTCGTGCCAGGCGCGGGAGGCCGTCTCGACCAGGCCCCGCACGAGGGCCGCGAGCAGCACCGTGTCCCGCGGATCCTGGCACACGTCGCAGATCCGCGTCTCGACCGTCGGGTGCCGCGCCGAGAGCCGCGCGTCGAAGTAGACCATCCCCCGGTCCAGCAGGGTCCCGGTGGCGAGGAGCGCCGCCACGGCGCGGTGATAGCCCTCGGCCGAGCCGAACGCCTCCGGGGGCCCGGCGCTCGGCCAGCGGCCCCAGACCTGGTAGCGGTAGCCGGCGTAGTCGGTGTCCCGGCCCTGCCAGAGCGGCGAGTTGGTGCTGAGGGCGAGCAGCGGCGCCAGCCAGGGGCGTATCCGGTCGAGCACCGCCACCCCCTCCTCGTCCGACTCGACGGCGACGTGGACGTGGCAGCCGCAGGTCAGCTGCTCCTGCGCGGTGAGGCCGAACTCCCTGGCCATCCGCCGGTACCGCCCCTCCGGGGTGAGCCGGGGCGAGATGGGCAGCGGGGAGGTGGCGAGCGCGGCGACGCGGGCGCCCTGGGGGCGGGCGAGGTCGGCCGCGCGCCGGCGCCACAGCCGCACCTCCTTCGCCAGCTCGGCCAGGGTGGCGCAGGGCGTGGTGTTGGTCTCCAGTTGCTGCTGCTGCAACTCGGCGACGACCTCGTCCGAGGGCGGCCCGTCGGCCAGCGCCGCGCCCGCCACGGCGCGCGGCTCGGCGGTCGCCTCGTCCACCAGCAGCAGTTCCTCTTCGACACCCACGGTCCTCAGCACGCGGGACGGGTACCCCGCGGCCCGCCCCGGACACCGGTCGCGCCGCCCCGCCCAGGAACGCGCGCGTCACCGGGCCGCCCCCGACGGGGGATGCCCTCAGTCCTCCCGCACCAGCAGCGCGACCGGGGTGGCCCCGAGCAGCTGCGTCAGGCGCGCCTTCCCGCTCGCGATGTGGCCGGTCAGCAGGTCGTGCCAGGTGCCGGGAGGCAGCGGCAGGTGGGTGGCCTCCCAGCCGCCGGAGGCGGCCAGCCGGCGCGACAGGCGGGTGACCGCGGGGACGGCCCGGCCCGAGCGGACGAACGCCAGGCAGTGGTCGGCCGCGGGCCCCTCCGCGCGCAGGGGCTCGTAGTCCGCCAGCTCGCCGAACCACTCGGGCTCGTCCCGCCGCAGCCGCAGCGCGGTCGCCGTCAGCCGCAGCTTCTCGGTGGCCAGGTCGTAGCCGGTGGTCAACGCGTCGTCCAGGGCCGCCAGTTGGGCGATCGGCAGCTGCGGCAGGCGCCGGTTGTCCGGGTCCACCAGGGCCAGATAGTGCCGCTCGGTGCCCCGGTAGACGTCCGGCACCCCCGGCATCGTCAGATGGAGCAGGGCCGTGCCCAGGATGTTCGCCCTGGCCTGCGGCGCCAGCTCGCGCGCGAACTCCGTGAGCGGATACAGCGGCGGCCCGCAGGGACCGGCGAGCACAAAGCGTTCGAGCGCCGCCTCGTACGGCCCGTCCTGCTCCGTCCAGTTGGTGTGCAGCCCCGTCTCCCGCACCGTCTTCAGCATCGTCGACAGCAGCCGCTCCCGGTCGGGGAACCCCAGCGCGAACGCCGTCTGCCACGTCGTCCACGCCAGATGCGGATCGGGGGCCCGCACCCCGGCGCGCGCCGTCTCCTCCGTCAGCCGCGTCACCAACTCGGCCCAGCCGTGCGGGTGCTCGCTCAGCGTCGCGATGGTCGCCCGCACATCGCCGCTGCGCTTGGTGTCGTGCGTCGACAGCACCGTCCCCGTCAGCGGCCAGTGCCGCTGCACCCGGGCGCAGAAGGAGTGGAACGCGGCGGGCGGCAGCGCCGGTTCCCCCGGATCCCCGCCCACCTCGGCCGCCGACAGCAGCGGCGCGTACCGGTAACAGGCCGTGTCCTCGACGGCCTTGGCGCGCAGCGCGGAGGACACCTGGGCGAAGCGGACGCGGAAGTCCGTCAGATCCTCGCCCTCGCCGAAGCGGCCGAGCGCCAGCTCCCGCACCGTGTCCACCGCCGTCGCCTCCGCCGGCACCGCGAACCTGGTGCGCGCCCCGTCCGCCGCCGTGACCAGCATCGCCTCGTCGACCGGCGACGGCGGCGCGTCCCCGGTGACATAGGGCCGGTAGACCGGCAGCCGCACCAGCAGCTCGATCAGCGCGGAACGCAGCGCCCACGGCGCGTGGTCGCGCAGCCTCAGCTCGGGGACCACCGCGCAGACCCGGACCGCCGCGCGGGTGAGCCGTTCGTTCTCCGCCGCCAGCTCGTGCGTGATCATCTTGTACGCGGCGCGCCGCACCGTCGCCGTCCACTCGCCGCCGAGGTCCGGCGGCGCTCCGGTGAACGCCCGGTAGTGCTCGGTCAGTTCGGCCGCGCCCTCCGGGTCGGTGAACATCGCGTCGATGTACCGCAGCGCGTCGTACCCCGTCGTCCCCGCGACCGGCCAGGCCGTGGGCAGCCGCTCGCCCGAGCCGAGGATCTTCTCGGCCGCGATCCACGCCCCGCCCGTCCGCCGGTGCAGGCGCTCCAGATACCCGCCCGGGTCGGCGAGCCCGTCCGGGTGGTCGATCCGCAGCCCGTCGACCACCCCCTCCTCCAGCAGGCGCAGCACCGTCGCGTGGGTCGCCTCGAAGACCTCGGGGATCTCGACCCGCACCCCGATCAGCTCGGAGATGGCGAAAAACCGACGGTAGTTCAGCTCCGTCCGGCCCAGCCGCCACCAGGCCAGCCGGTAGTGCTGCTCGTCCAGCAGCTCGGGCAGCGGCAGTTCCTCGGTGCCGGGCCGCAGCGGAAAGGTCCGGTCGGCGTAGCGCAGCGTGCCCTCCTCCACCGAGAGGCGGTCGAGCTCCTCGCCCAGCGGCCCGCCCAGCACCGGCAGCAGCACCCGGCCGCCGCCCGCGGCCCAGTCGATGTCGAACCAGTCCGCCCGCTCCGCCGTGGGACCGTCCCGCAGCACCTCCCAGAGCGGTGCGTTGAGCTCCATGCGGCCCGGCACCGCCATGTGGTTGGGCACGATGTCCAGCACCAGCCCGAGCCCTCGCTCCCCGGCCGCCGCCGCCAGCCGCCGCAGCCCCTCCTCGCCGCCCAGTTCCGCCCTGACCGCCGTGTGATCGGTCACGTCGTAGCCGTGCGCGGAGCCGGGCACGGCTTCGAGCACCGGCGACAGATGCAGGTGGGAAACGCCCAGCGACGCCGCGTACGGCACGATCTCCTCGGCCGCGGAGAACGGGAAGTCCGGCTGGAGCTGAAGCCGGTAGGTAGACGTGGGCGTGCGGCGCGCTGGCGTCATGGAAACCCTCTGCCCCGACGACCGTGCGGACAAGCGCAGTTGATTCCCGAGTGTGCTGCACGCGCGGCGGGCTCCGCAGTAGGCTTCCTTGATCCATCAGCGGGGCGGAAGGCGGTGCAGGTGAGCTCTTCGGGGCTGGAGCTGCCCTCGGGAAACGGGGGTGAGACAGCCGAGGCGCAGGCCGGTGCCGTCCCGGTGCCGCGCCCGGTGGAGATCGGAGCCGACCTGGAGTGGACCGCCCAGGACTGGTCCGAGGTCAGCACCCGGGTGGAACGGGCGGGCCGCGCGTACGTCTGGCTGAACCTGGTGGAGCAGCGGCTGCGGTCCGTGGTGGCCGCGGTGCTGCGCCCGGTGTACGAGCCGGTGCACGGCGCGGAGTGGGAGATCGCGGCCGCCGGGCCGACCGGGCAGGAGTGGGTGCAGCGCGCCGCGGCGCTGCGCGAGGTCAGCCGCCGCAAGGGGCATCTGATCGATCCTGCCGATGACACGGTGCTCGCCTTCCTCACCCTCCCGCAACTGCGTGAACTCATGGTGCAGCACTGGCCGTGCTTTGCGCCGTATTTGGACAACCGCCGCGAGGTCGAGCTGACCCTGGACGAGCTGGAGGTGGCCCGCAGCGCCGTCAGCCGCAACCGCGGCATGAGCCGCGCCGTGCTGGAGCAGGCCGAACGCGGCTGCGCCCGGCTGCTGCGGCTGCTGGACTCCGGCGCCCCGCCGTCCGCGGGGCGGCTCCCGGCCGACGCCGTGGAGCGGCTGGTGGGGGACAGGTTCACCGATGTGGCGGGGGTCCATCCGGACCGGGTGCGCCTCCAGCGGCAGCTGCCCGCCGAGGACCTGTTCTCCGGCGCGGGCCGCCTCGACGCCGTGGGCATAGCCCTCGGCCTCCTCGTGCAGAACTTCCCCGGCCGCCGCCTGGTCCGCCTCGCCGACAGCGGCTGCCGCTTCCGGCTCCTCTTCCTCAACCCGGCCAGCGGTGCGACGAGGCGCCGCGAGCGTGAACTCGGCCTCAAGCGGGGTGAGTTGGGCCGCTCCGTGGAGACCAACATCCTCCACACCCGCCGGGTCCGCAGCCGGGTCCGCGACGCCGAGGCGTTCGAGATCCGCGTCTCCGACGACACCCCCCGCTTCAGCGCCTACTTCGTGGACGCCCACACCCCCGGCGGCGTCGCCGTCGTGCAGTCCTACCTCAGGCGCAGCCGCGGCATGGAGACCCCCGCGATGGTGCTGCGCCGGGGCGGCCGGGAGATAGTGCAGCGGAACGACCCCACCCTGGACGGCGAGCTCAGCCTGTACGAGACCTACCGCGAGGAGTTCGAGTGGGCGTGGGAGCACTCCCGGCCCGTCTCCTGAGCGCGGTCCTCGGCAGAGGGACCAGGCCGCCACGGACGCGAGCAGGCCGTACCTCCGCGGGCGGGGCCCGATTACGCCCTCGGCGAATTCGCTGAGAGCGACGAGGACTTCTCCGGCCCGCGGAGCGCGGGGACCCTGGGCGCATGAGTGGGCGCATGAGTGGCACATCACTGCTGATCCTCGGCGGCACGACGTTCGCGGGCCGGGCCGTCGCCGAAGAGGCCCTGGCCCGCGGCTGGTCCGTCACCGCCTTCAACCGGGGCCGCGCCGCCGCACCCCCGGGCGTGGTCCCGCTGGTCGGCGACCGGACCGAGGAGGGCGGCCTCGCGGCGCTGGCCGAGGGGGCGTGGGACCTCGTCGTGGACACCTGGAGCGACGCGCCGCGGGCGGTGCGGGACGCCGCCGGGCTCCTCGCCGGCCGGGCCGGGCACTTCACCTATGTCTCCAGCCGGTCGGTCTACCGCTGGCCGATCCCGGCCGGGGCGACGGAGGACGCCCCGGTGGTGGACGCCTCGCCCGACGCGGACGTCACGGAGTACGCGGCCGACAAGCGGGGCGGGGAGCTGGCGGCCGAGGCCGCCTTCGGCGCGGACCGGTCGCTGTTCGTGCGCTGCGGCCTCATCCTGGGGCCGCACGAGAACGTCGGGCGGCTGCCGTGGTGGCTGGCCAGGATCGCCCGCGGCGGTCCCGTGCTGGCCCCGGGCCCGCCCGGCCTGCCGCTCCAGTACGTCGACGTCCGCGACCTGGCGCGCTGGATCCTGGACGCGGCGGAACGTGGCCTGGCCGGGCCCTACGACCTCGTCAGCGCGTCGGGGCACACCACGATGGGGGAGCTCCTCGACGCGTGCGTGGACGTCACCGGCTCGGACGCGGAGCTCAGGTGGACCGATCCCGAGACGATCCTGGCCGCGGGGATCGCGCCCTGGACCGAGCTGCCCATCTGGACCTCCCCCGGCGAGTTCCACGCGTCGCTGCACCGTTCCGACGTCTCCAGGGCGCTGGCCTCGGGACTGCGGTGCCGTCCCGTCGCCGAGACCGTCGCCGACACCTGGGCGTGGATCCGGGGCCTTGGCGGGGACCTTCCCGACGTCCCGGAGCGCGGCGCGCTCGGGCTGGCGGCGGAGAGGGAGGCCGAGGTGCTGGGGCGGGGCTGAGGCCGCCGGGGGCCCGGACGTCCCCACCGCGCCCGGCTCAGCCGGGGGCGTTCCCCGGCCGGGCGGGGGGCGTGACCGGGAGGCCCGCGGCGCGCCACGCCTGGAAGCCGCCGGTCAGGTCCGTCGCGCGGCGCAGGCCGATCGCGCGCAGGGAGGCCGCGGCCAGCGAGGAGGCGTAGCCCTCGTCGCAGAAGACGATCCACCGCACGTCCCGCCCCTTCGCCTCGGGGACGGACGCCCCGCTCTCCGGGTCGCAGCGCCACTCCAGGTGGTTGCGCTCGATGACGAGCGCGCCGGGGATCGTTCCGCTCGCCTCGCGCTGGAACGCCGGGCGGGTGTCCACCAGGACCGCCCCCTCCTCGGCCGCGGCCCGCGCCTCGTGCGGGCCGAGCCGGTCCAGGCCGCTCCGCGCCTCGACCAGGTACGTGTCGATGCTCACTCGTCCACCGCCTCCGTGCGCAGCAGGCTCAGGCCGCCGTCCGCGGCCCAGCCGTAGTAGTTCTGGGCCGTCAGCGCGGGCGCGTAGGCGTGGATGCTGACGGCGGGCTCGGTGCCCCGGTTGGTCACCTCGTGAATGTACCGGGGGCCGAACGGCCGGACCGCGCCGGTCTCCAGGCGCCTGGTCGTCGGCTCGGGCGAGGCGAAGGACCGCTCGCTCAGCGCCCCCCTGACCACGGTGAACGAGCCGGAGGAGCCGCCGTGGTCGTGGATCTCCGTTCCCTGGCCGGGCAGCCAGGTCAGCAGCCACACCTCGTGGTCGGCCGTCCGCTCCAGGCGGCGGTAGAAGCGCTCCGACCGCGTGAACCGGACCAGGGGCTCCCAGAGTTCACGGCGGGCGGCGAAGGAACGTGCGGTCCCGGCGAGTTGGGCGGGGGTGACGACGGCGGGGGAGGGCGCGGGCATGAGGGTCCTCGATACGTGTCGGTGAGCGGGGCGAAGCGGGAGTCATCACCGCGCCCGCGACCGAGAGGCACCGGGCGAGCGCGGCCGTCAGAAACGGCCGCGGCAACAGAGCGCGCTGGCAACGCGGACGAGGTCCACGTGCCATCGCGAGAAGAAGCGCTTGCTGGTTGCCATGGTGATCATAGATAGCCGGTCGAAGCCATAAAGGTCAACCGGGGAATGCACGTCTTGACGGTCAAGGGAAGTGCTGTCATGCTCACATATCGTGAGCCAGGCTGATTTCCTCGTTGTGCGCCTGCACGTCGATCTCCGACGGCAGGCCAGCGCCATCTGTGCCGCCGGTCTCTGACCCGCGCCCCAGCCGAAGCACTCCCGTATTCCCCGCGCCCATCGGCGTGTTGACCCCCTCCGTATTCCCGGACTCGCCGCACCTGTCGTGCCGTGAAGGTCCTGCGGGAGGAATTCGGCTGCCGTTTCCCCCGGACACGGCCGTAACCCGGCACAGACAATGCGGAAAGGCAGCTCCAGCATGACCACAACCGGCTTCGACATCTCCCGGGTCGGTGGGCGCGTCGGCGCCCGGATCACCGGCGTGGACATATCCCGCGATCCCGATCCCGCCGTCGTCCCAGAAATCGACTCGGCCCCGACCGAGCACAAGGCCGCCGCGTGATCCCCTCCCAGAGGACCTCCCAGTGGAAGGAGTCGGCCCTGTCGACCATGCGGCACCTCGCAGCCCTGCCCGACCTGACCGACGTGACCGTGACGCTCGTCCCGCAGGCGGCGGCGGGCACCGCCGACAGCGCCGTGCCGCTGGTCGGATACCTGGTGCTCGCCCCGGCCGGGACGCAGCTCACCCAGCTCGGCGAACTGCTCTCGGCGGCCCCGCCGGTGCCGGAGCCCACGCCCGCGCGGCCCGCCATCGCGGTGGACGCCGACGAGCGCACCGCCACCGTGGACGGGAAGCACCTGAGGCTGACCTACCTGGAGTTCGAGCTGCTGGCCCACCTGGTGCGGCACCCGCACCGGGTCTACACCCGGGAGCAGCTGGTCGCCACGATCTGGGGCTACGGCCCCGTCGGGGACCAGCGGACGGTGGACGTGCACATCGCCAGGCTGCGCCGCAAGCTGGGCGCCGCCTACCGCGAGCGCATCGTGACCGTCCGCCGGGTGGGCTACAAGTACGTGCCCCCGCACGGCGGCTGACACGCACGCCGGGCGGGCGGCCACCACGGCCGCCCGGCCCGGTCAGCCGGCGAGCAGCGCGGGCCGCCGCGCCCCGGCCGCCGCCGCCGCGTAGCGCCGCAGCAGCAGCCGGGCGAGCTCGGGCGCGGCGCCGAGGACCGGGGCGACGACGTCGGCCCCGGCCTCGGCCGCGCCCGACTCGATGCGGTCGGGCAGCCGGCCGGGCGCGATGACACAGGGTGCCACGGCCACCCTCGCGAAGCCGTCCGCGCGCAGCGCGCGGACGGCCTCAGCCGTCGTGGGCGCCACCGCCGAGGCGAACGCGGTCCGCACCGCGCCCCACCCCCCGGAGCGCCGCCAGCGGCGCGCGAGGGCGCCGATGGCGGCGAGCGCCTCGGGGTCCGAGGTCCCGGCCGAGGCCAGTATCACGCCGGTGGCCGCCCGGTCCGCCGCGTCGAGCCCCGCGCCCGCCTCACCCAGCCGCCGTTCCAGGGCGGCGAGCACCAGCGGCCCAGGACCGAGAACGTCCGCCTGGTGGATGGTCAGTCCCGGCATGCGGACTCGCTGTTCGGCGAGCACGGCCGGGATGTCCTGCCGGGCGTGGAAGGCGCGGCTCAGCAGCAGCGGGAGCGCGACGACGCGCCGTTCCCCCTCCGCGTACAGCCGGGAGAGGGCCTGGTCCACGCCCGGCACCGTGAAGTCCAGGAAGCCGGTGGCCACCCGCGGCCCGGGTGCCAGGCGCCGCACCCGCGCGGTGAGCGCGGACACGGTCGCCGCGTGCCGCGGATCGCGGCTGCCGTGCGCCACGATCAGCAGCGCGGGCGGCCGGGCCCCGGCCGGTGGCCGGGTCACGAGACACGCGCCAGCAGCCCGCGGCCGCGCAGCACCCGGCGTTCGAGCGGGGAGAAGAACAGCAGGTCGATCGCGACGCCGACGACCAGGATCAGGATGATCGTGGCCAGGACGCCCGACATGTTCTGCATGGTCCGGTAGCCGTCCATCAGCTGGCCGAGCCCGGTGCCCAGGCTGGGCGACTGGACGATCAGCTCCGCGGCCATCAGCGACCGCCAGGAGAACGCCCAGCCCTGCTTGAGCCCCGCCAGGTACCCGGGCAGCGCCGCCGGGAGCAGGATGTGGCGGACGCTGGTCAGGCCCCGCGCGCCGAGCATCCGGCCGGCCCGCAGGTACAGCGGCGGGATCTGGTCCACGCCCGAGACGATCCCGTTGGCGATGGACGGCACGGCGCCCAGCAGCACCACCGCGTAGATGGTGCCGTTGGTCAGGCCGAACCAGATGATCGCCGCCGGGACCCAGGCGATCGACGGCAGCGACTGGAGCCCGGTCAGGATCGGCCCGATGGCCGCCCGCACCACCTTGATCCGCGCCACCACCAGACCCAGCGGGGTGCCGATCGCGACCGCGATCACGAAGCCGAGGACGCCGCGCGAGACGCTGGTCCAGATGTACTCGAACAGGGTGCCCTCCCGCCACATCCGGTCGAACTCGTCCCACACGTCCAGCGGGCTCGGCAGCGAGTAGTCCTTCTGGACGTCGGACCAGTACGCGATCTGCCACACCAGCAGGACCAGGGCGATCGCCACGACGGGCGGCAGGACCTTGGTCACCAGGATGCGGCCGACGGGCAGCCGTTCGGGGGCGGCGGTGGTCTCCAGCGCGTCGAGCCCCGCCTCCAGACCGGCGAGGTCGGTGGAACGCTCGCGGCCGGGCCGCGTCTCACTGCTGGCCATGACGGCGGATCTCCTCCCTGAGCCGTTCGGTGATCTCCACGGAGAGCGCGGAGACCTCGGCGTCCTCGATGCGGCGCGGCTGCTCGATGTCCACCCGCCACTCGTGCGCGATCCGCCCCGGCCGCGACGTCAGCAGGATGACCCGCTGCGCCAGGCGGACGGCCTCGCGCACGTTGTGCGTGACGAAGAGGACCGAGACACCCGTCTCGTTCCAGATGCGGGTCAGCTCCTCGTGGAGCACGTCCCGCGTGATGGCGTCGAGCGCGGCGAACGGCTCGTCCATCAGCAGCAGTTGGCTGTCCTGGGCCAGCGCCCTCGCCAGCGCGACGCGCTGGCGCATGCCGCCGGACAGCTCGTGGACCCGCTTGTCGTGGGCCCCGGACAGCCGCACCAGCGTCAGCAGCCGGTCGGCCTCCTCGCGGCGCTCCGCCTTCGGCACGCCGCGCAGCCGCAGCGCCAGCTCGATGTTCCTGCCCGCGGTCAGCCACGGGAAGAGCGCGTGGTCCTGGAACATCAGGGCGGGGCGCCCGCCCGGCACCGAGATGGCGCCGGCGGACGCCGCGTCGAGCCCGGCCGTCAGGTTGAGCAGGGTGGACTTCCCGCAGCCCGAGGCGCCCAGCAGGGTGACGAACTCGCCCGGCGCGACGTCCAGGCTGATGTCGTCGAGCACCAGCTGCTGCTTGCCGGGGCGGCCGAACGACTTCGAGACACGGTCGAGGCGGACGGCGAACGGGGAGCCGGTGCCGTCCTCGCTGTCGGGCTTGCTGAGAGCTATGGCCATCGGTGTCGCCTCCTGGGCGGGCCGGGAAGGGGAACCGTCACTCGACGCCGAGACCGGCGTCATCGGTGATCTCCGGCAGACCCTCTTCCGCCAGCACCCGGTTGAGGATGGACAGGTCGTAGATGCCCGTCAGGTCGGTCTCCTCCAGCAGCCCGGCGGTCACCGCGTGCTCCGCGCCGGTCCGGAGGGTCGCCGCCAGCGGGTCGTCGAGGAACTCGACGTTTTCGAAGGCCGGGTCGAGGATCTCCGGGGGCAGCTCGCTGCCGCCGGGGAGGGAGGCCAGTTCCGAGTTGAACCGCTCCTTGGCCTCGTCCCGGTTCTCGTTGATCCACGCGTTGGTCCGCACCACGCCCCGGACGACGGCCTCGACCACGTCCTCGTGCTCGGCCAGGAAGTCCTGCGAGGCGATCAGGTGGGTGACGACGAACCGGCCGTCCTCCCACAGCTCGCCCTCGTCGAGCAGCGTCTCGGCGCCTCGGCTGACCAGGTTCGCCGCGGTGGGCTCGGGGACCCACGCGCCGTCGATGTCGCCGTTGTCGAACGCGGCGGGGATCTCGGCGTTCGGGATGCGGAACACCTCGACGTCGCCCGTGCCGTCCTGCGCGTCGACCTCGTACCCCTCCTCGGCGAGGTAGTTGAGCAGGGCGACGTCCTGCGTATTGCCCAGCTGGGGGGTGGCGATCCGCGCGCCCGCCAGGTCGTCAAGGCCGGACACCGCCTCCGGGTCGGCCACCAGCGAGGCGCCGCCCGAGGCCGCGCCGGAGACGACCCGCAGGCTCTCGCCGCCGGACTGCGCCCAGCCGTTGATCGCCGGGTTCGGACCGATGAACGTCAGGTCGAGGTCGCCCGAGTTCAGCGCCTCGATCGCGGAGGGGCCCGCGTTGAAGATCTGCGTGGTGACCTCGGTGCCACCCAGCTGCTCGGTGATCGGACCGCCGTCCTGGAGGCCGACCACGGCCGTGGCGTGGGTGATGTTCGCGAAGTAGCCGATGCTGACCTCGTCGGCGGACAGCGCCTCGCCGCCCGCGCTCTCGTCGCCCGAGGGCGCGGGGTCCCCCTCGTTCCCGGAGTCGGAGCCGTAGCCGCAGGCGGCGACGGCGGTCAGCAGCAGGGGGAGGACGACGGCGGTGGCGCGCAGGCGGCGCGGTCGTCTCAGGACGGGCGTGCGGGAGGCGGTCACGGTGATTCGGGTCCTCTCGGGGCGGAACGGGCAAGCGGCGAACGGAACGGACGGGGGGCGAGGTCAGCCCGCACAAGGCCCCATGCCGCCGTAGCCGCTGCCGCGTGCGCCGCTGCCTATGCGCCCGCCCTCCTTGGCGAACGTGGCGTACACGCCGCCGGTCGCCGTCAGAAGTCCCACGCGTCCGCCTCCGGTTCCGCGGGCGCCGCGGCCCCCGCGAAGGCGTCGCCCACCATCCCCGCGGTCAGCGTGGCGCCGTCCGCGGGGTCGATGAGCAGGAAGGAGCCGGTGGTGCGGGAGTCCGCGTAGGCGTCCATCGCCAGCGGTTCCGAGGTGCGGACGACCACCCGGCCGATGTCGTTGGCCACCAGTTCCCCCGGTTCCCGGTGCAGGGAGAGGTCGGCCAGCGTCAGCCGGGAGGGGATCTCCTTGACCAGGGCCTTGACCGTGCGGGTGGCGTGCTTGAGCAGCACGCGCGCGCCGGGGGTCAGCGGCCGGTCGTGGAGGTGGCACACGGTCGCGGTGATGTCCCGCGTCGGACGTGCCGAGCCGTCGGCCGGGGCGATCAGGTCACCCCGCGAGATGTCCAGGTCGTCGGCGAGGGTGAGGGTCACCGACTGCGGGGCCCAGGCCACGTCGAGGGACTGGCCGAGCGCGTCGATCCGCTCGATCGTGCTGGTGCGCCCCGAGGGCTGGACCACCACGCGCTGCCCGACGCGCAGCACCCCGGAGGAGATCTGCCCGGCGTAGCCGCGGAAGTCGCGGTGCTCGGGCGTGCCGGGACGGATGACGTACTGCACCGGGAAGCGGGCCGGGTCCTCGGTCGGGTCGTGCGTGACCGGGACGCTCTCCAGGTGCTCCAGCACGGTCGGGCCGCCGTACCAGTCCATGGCGGGCGAGGCCGTCACCACGTTGTCCCCGGCCAGCGCCGAGATGGGGATGGCGGTGACCTCGGGGATGCCGAGCGAGGCGGCGTACGCGGTGAACTCCCCCGCGATGCGGGCGAACACGTTCTCGGCGTAGTCGACGAGGTCCATCTTGTTGACGGCGAGGACCACATGGGGGACGCGCAGCAGCGCGGCGACGGCGGCGTGCCTGCGGGTCTGCTCGACCACGCCGTTGCGCGCGTCGACCAGGTTGATGGCCAGCTCGGCCGTCGAGGCGCCGGTCACCATGTTCCGCGTGTACTGCACGTGGCCCGGGGTGTCGGCGAGGATGAAACGCCGCCGCGGCGTGGCGAAGTAGCGGTAGGCGACGTCGATCGTGATGCCCTGCTCGCGCTCGGCCCGCAGGCCGTCGGTGAGCAGCGCCAAATCCACCGACTCCTGGCCGCGGTTGCGCGAGGCCAGCTCGACGGCCTCCAACTGGTCGGCCAGCACGGACTTGGAGTCGTGCAGCAGCCGCCCGACCAGCGTGGACTTGCCGTCGTCCACCGAGCCCGCGGTGGCGAAGCGCAGCAGCGCCGTCGTGTGCGGCGACCCGGCGGGGGCCGGGGCCCCGGGAGCGGTCGCGCCGGTCATCAGAAGTACCCCTCGCGCTTGCGGTCCTCCATGGCGGCCTCGGACAGCCTGTCGTCGGCCCGGGTCGCGCCCCGCTCGGTGAGCCGGGAGGCGGCGATCTCCGCGATGATCTGCTCGATGGTCCCGGCGTCCGAGTCCACCGCCCCGGTGCAGGACATGTCGCCCACCGTGCGGTACCGCACCAGGCGCGCCTCGGCGGACTCGTCGCCCCGCGGGCCGCCCCAGTCCCCGGCGGCCAGCCACATGCCGTCGCGGTGGAAGACCTCGCGCTCGTGGGCGTAGTAGATCTCGGGGATCTCGATCTTCTCGCGGGCGATGTACTGCCAGACGTCGAGCTCGGTCCAGTTGGACAGCGGGAAGACCCGCACGTGCTCGCCCGGCGCGTGGCGCCCGTTGTAGAGGTTCCAGAGCTCGGGCCGCTGGCGGCGCGGGTCCCAGCCGCCGAACTCGTCCCGCAGCGAGAACATCCGCTCCTTGGCGCGCGCCTTCTCCTCGTCGCGCCGGCCCCCGCCGAAGACGGCGTCGAAGCGGTCGCTCTCGATGGCGTGCAGCAGCGGCACGGTCTGGAGCGGGTTGCGCGTGCCGTCGGGGCGCTCGCGCAGCCTGCCGCTGTCGATGAACTCCTGGACGGAGGCGACGTGCAGGCGCAGGGAGTGCAGGGCGACGACGCGGTCCCGGTAGGCGATGACCTCCGGGAAGTTGTGCCCGGTGTCCACGTGCAGCAGGGCGAACGGCAGCGGCGCGGGCGCGAACGCCTTCAGCGCCAGGTGCAGCATGACGATGGAGTCCTTGCCGCCGGAGAAGAGGATCACCGGCCGCTCGAACTCCCCCGCCACCTCGCGGAAGATGTGCACCGCCTCGGACTCCAGCACGTCCAGGTGGGACAGGGCGTAGGGGCTGCCGGTGAGGCCGCCGCCGGCCCGGTGCGCCGTGGTGGTCATGCTGCCTTCCTCTCGTTCGTCGTTCGTCCCCCGGCCGCCCCCGGTGCCTCGTCCCGCGCCCCCCGCGCTGCCCGCGTTTCCCGTGCTCGCGGCGGTGGTCATGCGAGCCCCCGCTCCCGCAGCAGCACGTGGAGCGCCGTCGCCGACTCCTCGACCGTCTGCTCGTGGGCGTTGATCCGCAGGTCGGGGTCGGCCGGGATCTCATAGGGGTCGTCGACCCCCGTCAGCCCGGAGAGCGCGCCGGCCGCCTGCTTGGCGTACAGGCCCTTCACGTCCCGCCGCGAACACACCTCGACGGGCGTGGCCACGTGCACCTCGACATAGGCCGTGCCCGTCGTCTGGTGGCGCTTGCGCACCGCCTCCCGGCTGTCCGCGTAGGGGGCGATCACCGGGACCAGCGCCTTCACGCCGTGCGAGGCGAGCAGTCCGGCGACGAAGCCGACGCGCTGGACGTTGGTGTGCCGGTCCTCGCGGCCGAAGCCGAGCCCGGCGGAGAGGAACTCCCTGATCTCGTCCCCGTCCAGCACCTCGACCCGGTGGCCCTCGCGCGCCAGCCGCCCGGCCAGCGCGCGGGCGATGGTGGTCTTCCCGGCGCTGGGCAGTCCGGTGAGCCAGACCGTGGCGCCCCGCGTCCGGCCCGCGTCACTCGCGCCTGTGCCGTTCATCTCGCGCTTCCTCGTCGTCGGCGTCATCTCAGCCGTGCAATCCGCATTCGGTCTTGCCGAGCCCGGCCCAGCGTCCGGCCCGTGGGTCCTCGCCCGCCGCGACCCGGCGGGTGCAGGGGGCGCAGCCTATGGAGGCGTAGCCGTCCTGGAGGAGCGGATTGGTGAGCACCCCGTGCTCTTCCACATAGGCTTCCACATCGCCCTGGGTCCAGCCGACTATCGGGGCAATCTTCACCTTTTCGCGTGTGGCGTCCCAGGCGACCACGGGGGTGTTCGCGCGGGTCGGCGACTCGTCCCTGCGGACTCCGGTCGCCCACGCGTCGTAGCCTTCGAGGCCGCGCCGGAGCACCTCGACCTTCCGCAGGGCGCAGCACAGGTCGGGGTCGCGGTCGTGCAGCCGGGGGCCGTGGGCGGCGTCCTGCTCGGCGACGGTCGAACGGGGCGTGAGCGTGACGACGTTGACGTCCATGACGGCGGCGACCGCGTCACGGGTGCCGATGGTCTCGGGGAAGTGGTAGCCGGTGTCGAGGAACACCACGTCGATGCCGGGCAGGGCGCGCGAGGCGAGGTGGGCCACGACGGCGTCCTCCATCGAGGAGGTGACGCACAGCCGTCGGCCGAACGTGTCCGCGGCCCAGCGCAGCACGTCGAGCGCGGGGGCGCCCTCGAGGTCGCGGCCGGCGCGCTCGGCGAGCGCGCGCAGCCGCTCCGCCCGGGGGAGGGTCCCCTCCGGGAGGTGCTCTGTGGTGGTGGCGGTCATGGTGCCCTTCCTTGAACGTCGTCAGCGAAGGCCGTCAGCGCGGCTGGGCGTCGTCCCCCTCGGTGGGGCGGACCAGGCCCCTGGCGAGGAGGCCGAGGAACGCGAGGCGGAAGGCGCGGTTGCAGGCCGCGCACTCCCAGGCGCCGGGGCCCTCCTCGTTGGGGCGCAGGTCCTCGTCCCCGCAGTAGGGGCAGTAGAACGGGGCGGCCCGCTCGCCCGCGCCCTCGCTCATGACAGCGACTCCTCGTCGGCCCGCGCCGCCCAGCGGGCGAAGCGCTCGCCCGGCTCGCGCTGCTCCGTGAAGCGGCGCAGGACGCGCTCGACATAGTCGGGGAGCCCGGCGGCGGTCACCTTCAGGCCGCGGACCTTGCGCCCGAATCCCGGTTCGAGGCCCAGGGAGCCGCCGAGGTGCACCTGGTACCCCTCGACCTGCTCGCCCTCCTCGTCCAGGACCAGTTGCCCCTTGAGACCGATGTCCGCGACCTGGATGCGGGCGCAGGAGTTGGAGCAGCCGTTGACGTTGATGGTGAGGGGCTCGTCGAACTCGGGGAGGCGGCGCTCCATCTCCTCGACGAGCGAGGCCGCGCGGCTCTTGGTCTCGACGATGGCGAGCTTGCAGAACTCGATGCCGGTGCAGGCCATGGTCCCGCGCCTGAACGTCGAGGGCGTGGTGGTCAGGTCGAGCGCGGCCAGCCCCTCGGTGAGGGACTCGACCCGCTCCTCCGGCACGTCGAGGATGATCATCTTCTGTTCCACGGTGGTGCGCACGCGCAGCGAGCCGTGGGCCTCGGCCAGGTCGGCGATCTTGGCCAGCGTGCCGCCGTCGACGCGGCCCACGCGGGGGGCGAAGCCGACGTAGTAGCGGCCGTCGCGCTGGCGGTGGACGCCCACATGGTCGCGCCAGTCCTGAACGGGCTTCTCGGGCGCGGGCCCGTCGGCCATGGTCCGCAGCAGGTACTCCCGCTCCAGCACCTCGCGGAACTTCTCGGGGCCCCAGTCGGCGACGAGGAACTTGATCCTGGCCCGGGTCCGCAGCCGCCGGTAGCCGTAGTCGCGGAACACGCCGACGATGCCCTCGTGGACGTCGGCGACCTCCTCCAGCGGCACCCAGGCACCCAGCCGGACACCGATCTTGGGGTTGGTCGACAGGCCGCCGCCGACCCACACGTCGAACCCGGGGCCGCGCTCGGGGTGGTGCACGCCGACGAACGCCACGTCGTTGATCTCGTGGGCCACGTCGAGCAGCGGGGACCCCGAGACGGCGGTCTTGAACTTCCGTGGCAGGTTCGAGTAGGCCTTGTTGCCCACCACGCGCCGGTGGATCTCGTCGATGGCGGGCGTGCCGTCGATGATCTCGTCCTCGGCGATGCCCGCGACCGGCGAGCCCAGGACCACGCGCGGGGTGTCGCCGCACGCCTCGGTGGTGGACAGGCCCACGCCCTCCAGGCGGCGCCAGATCTCCGGCATGTCCTCGATGCGGATCCAGTGGTACTGGACGTTCTGCCGGTCGGTGATGTCCGCGGTGCCGCGCGCGAACTCCTGCGAGATCTCCCCGATGATCCGCAGCTGCGCGGTGGTCAGCCGGCCGCCGTCGATGCGGACGCGGAGCATGAAGTACTCGTCGTCCAGTTCCTCCGGCTCCAGGATCGCCGTCTTGCCGCCGGGGATGCCGGGCCTGCGCTGCGTGTAGAGGCCCCACCAGCGCATGCGCCCGCGCAGGTCCTGGCCGTCGATGGAGGAGAACCCGCGGTGGGCGTAGATGGTCTCGATGCGCGTGCGCACGTTGAGGCCGTCGTCGTCCTTCTTGACCTGCTCGTTGGCGTTCAGCGGCGTGAAGTGTCCCGCCGCCCACTGGCCTTCGCCGCGGTGGCGGCCGGCCTTGCGACGGGACGGGGGAGTGGGCTTCTTCGCGACCGCGGGCTTCTTGGCGGGATCGGACATCGTCGCGGCATCCTTTGTGAACGGCTGCGGGTGCGGGGCAGCAGGGCTCGGACTCCACCCGGTGTGGCGCGCCCGCGACGGCGCGGGGGCAGGGCGGAGTCCTGGTCAGAAGCGGGCGCGCGCCCGCGGGCAGGGGAGGCTGAGGAGGCTCAGGCGGAGGTGCTCAGCATGCCGGACAGATGGCGCTGGACATGCGGCCAAGATCGACATGGCGCCGACTCACCAGGGCGATTCCAGCTTGAGGCATGACGGCAGCGTGGCACGCGGTGACCCGCGCGTCCACCGTTATCCGACATGTGGACAGTAGAGTCCCAGTATATGATACAGGTGATCCGGCGGTCACTGTCGGTCGTGAGCCCCCGGCCAGGGGCCGGGAGCCTCGGCCGCCGGCTCGTCCTCCACCGTCGTGTCGAACAGCCGGAAGCCGCGGCGCCGGTAGTTCGCCAGCGCGTGCGGGCCGTCCTTGGTGCAGGTGTGCACCCACACCCGCCGGGTCGCCGCCCGGCCCCGCCAGCGTTCCCCCAGGTCCCAGGCGCGCTCCGTTCCGAAGGAGAGGAGATGGCCCCCCAGGCCCCGGCCGCGGAAGGCGGGCAGCAGACCGAAGTAGCTGATCTCCACGGTGCCCTCGTCGTGCCCGTCGAGCTCGACGAAGCCGGCGGGCGTGCCCCGTTCGTAGGCCACCCAGGTCTCGACGCCGGGGCGCGCGAGGAACGCCAGCCACCGCGCGTGGTCCCAGGGCAGCCGGTCGGTCCAGGTGACGTCGCCGCCCACGGCCGTATACAGGAAGCGGCTGAACTCGGGGCTCGGCACCCCGGACCGCACCGGCGCGGGCAGCGGGGGCGCCTCCGGCGCGCGCACGGCGGGGGAGAGGTCGCCGGGCGAGGTCTGCTCCAGCCACCAGGTCGTCACGCGGACCGTCGGTGCACCGTTCACCTGGCCATTCCACCACGCCCCCTCACCCGGACGGGCGACGGCCCCGGGCGACGGCCCCGGGAGGCACGCACTCCCGGGGCCGTCTCGTGGGGGGACGGTTGGTCCTCGTCGGACTCCGGCTCCCGTCAGACGCCGAGCAGCCGCTCCACCAGGTCGCGGTAGTCGAGCAGCAGCACCCGCTGCCGTTCGGTGTCCGCCTCCCGGTGCTGCCAGGCGGCGCGCAGCTCGCGCCTCCTGGCGCCCAGCGCCTCGGTCAGCTGTGCCACGGTCTCCTCCACGAGGAAGTCCGCGTCGGTCAGCGACCGTTCCGGGCCGTCGACGAAGCCGACGACCGCCCGCTGGAAGCCCGTGTTCAGCCGCTCGGCCTGGTCCGGCGGGAAGAGCGGCCCGTTCGTCCTGACCGCGGGCGCCGACTCGGCCGTGGTGGCCGGGAGCGGCGCGGCCCCGATCGCCGGGGCCTCCTCGGGGACCGGCGGGGCGGTGCCGGCCCCGGCCGGGAGGTCCGGGCCGTCACCGGCCCGCTCGGTGGCCCCCGCTTTGGTGTCCGGCCCGGGGTGTGACGCCGTGCGCGGTCCCTCCATCACACGCCGCCCTTCGTGGTGGTGGCGCCGTGCCGCTGCCGGTCGCCGGTCCGCGGCCAGCGCACGTGGATCCCGCGCCGCTGCGCCGGACCCTGCTCCCCGCCCTCCCGCGGCCCCGCGGTCAGCACCTCGTGGAAGAGGTCCCTGGCCCGGAGCAGGGCCTCGCGCAACTCCTCGGTCCCGGTGCCGCCGGTGCTGGCCGTGGCCGCGAGCCCGTGCAGCGAGCGGTAGGCGTCGACATGGCGCGGGTGGTGCACGGAGACCGCCGCCACCTGGTCGTCATACGCCGCCGACGGGTATCCGCGGTCGTGCAGGAGATGCGTCAGCAGGTGGTCGGCCTCGGCCATGGCGTGGGCCGGGGACTCCACGAACTGCTCCTGGACGCGCGTCCACTTGGCCTCGTACTGCTCCCGCTCACCGGTCGTGAGCCGTCGCGCCCGCAGGCGCCCGTGCTGCCGCAGGCGTTCGGAGAGCTCCTTCTTGGCCGCCTTGACATCCCCGTCGTGCCGCGCCACGGTCCGCTCGTACTCCGGGCCGAAACGGCGCTGGAGCCTGCCGTTCCCCGGTCCGACGGTCGGCAGCGCGAGCACGCCCACGATGGCGACGACGACCAGGGCTACAACGATGATCATTACGGTTGACATGACTTCCCTTTCGCAGAGGAACTGCTCCCGCGGGTTGTCATGACTTCGCGTAACCCGAAGCCCCGAGCCCAAACCTGCCGCGGCTAGGCCTCGTTCACCGGCCGTGCCCGTTCGACGAGCGCGCCGAGATCGCCCCCCCCCGGCAGCGTGCCGAACGCCCCGCCGCCCTCGCCGCCCAGGCGCGACGCGCAGAACGCGTCCGCCACCGCGGGCGGCGCGTACCGCACCAGCAGCGTGCCCTGGAGCACCAGCGCCAGCCGCTCCACCAGGCGCCGGGCGCGCGCCTCGATGCCCTCCAGGTCGGACATCTCCGTCAGCAGGTCCTTGACGGCCGCGTCCAGCCGGTGGTCGGCGCCCGACGCCCGGCCCACCTCGGCGAGGAACGCGTTGAGCGCGCCCGGCTCCCGTTGCAGCGCGCGCAGCACGTCCAGCGCCTGCACATTGCCCGAGCCCTCCCAGATGGAGTTGAGCGGCGACTCGCGCAGCAGCCGCGGCATGCCCGACTCCTCGACATAGCCGTTGCCGCCCAGACACTCCAGGGCCTCCGCCACCACCGGCACGCACCGCTTGGTCACCCAGTACTTCGCCGCCGGCACCGCGAGCCGCAGCAGGTGCCGCTCCTGCGCGCTGCCCGCCGCCGCGGCGTCGGCCGCCGCCGCGAGCCGCATCGTCAGCGCGGTCGCGGCCTCCGACTCCAGCGCCAGGTCGGCCAGCACGTTCCGCATCAGGGGCTTGTCGATCAGCTTCCCGCCGAACGCCTCCCGCCCCGCCGCGTGGTGGGCCGCCTGGGCCACCGCCTGGCGCATGATCGCCGCCGAGCCCGCCACGCAGTCCAGGCGCGTGGCGCTGACCATCTCGATGATGGTCGCCACCCCGCGCCCCTCCTCGCCGACCCGCCACGCGACGGTGGTCCCGTCGAACTCCACCTCGGACGAGGCGTTCGACCGGTTCCCCAGCTTGTCCTTGAGCCGCTGGACGAGGAACGTGTTCCGCGCGCCGTCCGGCAGCACCCGCGGCAGCAGAAAGCACGTCAGGCCGCCCGGCGCCTGGGCCAGCACCAGGAACGCGTCCGACATCGGCGCCGAGCAGAACCACTTGTGGCCCGTCAGCGCGTAGGCGCCCGGCTCGGCCAGCGGCTCGGCGCGCGTGGTGTTGGCCCGCACGTCCGAGCCGCCCTGCTTCTCCGTCATCCCCATCCCGGCCAGCACCCCGGCCTTCTCGCGCGCGGGCCGCAGCGCCGGGTCGTAGGCCCGTGACGTCAGCAACGGCTCCCACACGGCGGCCAGTTCCGGCTGAGCGCGCAGCGCGGGCACGGCCGAGTGCGTCATCGACACCGGGCAGCCGTGCCCCGCCTCCACCTGCGTCCACACCAGGAACCCGGCGGTCCGGCGCAGTTGCCCGTGCGGGCGCGACCAGGCGTCGGTCAGCCCGGCCGAGACCGCGTGGCCGAGCAGCCGGTGCCAGGACGGGTGGAAGTCCACCTCGTCGACGCGGTTCCCGTAACGGTCGTGGGTGCGCAGCACCGGCGGGTTCGCGTTGGCCTGGGCGCCCCACTCCTGCGCCTCGGCCGAGCCCGCCGCCCGCCCGAGCGCGCTCAGTTCGGCCGTCGCCTCCTCGGCCACCTCCGCGCCGATGTGCCGGGCGAACGCCTCGGAGAGGGCCGCGTCCCGGCCGAAGACGTCGTACCCCACCAGGGGGGTGGCCTGATTGGTCACGGAGTGAGTGCTGCGCGTCATGCCGCAACGGTAGGCCGCTCCCCGCCGCCCCGCGCCGGCGCCGTCCCCCC